>PUMD01000145.1 GCA_003551215.1 Clostridia bacterium
CCCGCCTCTAAACCGCCGCTCAGTTCAGAGGAGAGCATTCCCCCGAACAATCCCCTGCATTGCTTTGCTGCCGATTCATGTTGGGGATGACCAGCTGTATCATCACGGCGCTTATGGCGCCCATCCCGGAGGCAAAGGCGGCAGCTGCCTGACCGTTTTCCCGGTCGGCCATCTTCTGCTCCAGCGCAGAAACCGTGGGATTGCCCAGCCGACTGTAGATGCAACCATCTTCCTCCTGAGCGAACCTGCGGGCTCCCTGAACAACGTTGTCAAAAATAAAGGTCGAAGTTTGATATATGGGCACTGCATGCGAGCCTACATCCTGTACTTTTTCTCCCGCATGAATAGCGCTCTCTGTCTGACACCTTTTTCATCCTACTGGGCTGAGCTTTTCTTATTTTAGTCTTTCTGTCATTCAACACCTGGGTCCTTTGCGCTTGACTGACAATCGGTTTATGAGCACCACTCGTGGGCAGGAGAGCACGGGAAGAAGCCAACACAACCTGTGGGGCTGATCGTCCGTTTTCCTCATGCCGCAGCAAAATGAGAAGGAACGCGGGCCACTAGATAGAATACAGAAATAAGGTGGTTTTCATCCACCCGCCAGCCATTTACCCCGAGGAGGTATTTATGTGAAAGTATATATTTCTGTTGATATGGAAGGTGTAGCGGGAGTAGTTAACTGGAAGCAAACCGGGTACGACGGAGAAGATTACTCCAGGTTCCGCAAGCTGATGACCAGCGAAGCCAATGCTGCAGTGCAAGGTGCCTTTGATGCCGGAGCCGATACAGTGGTCGTCAACGACGGCCACGGCAGCATGCGCAACCTGGTAATCGAGGAACTCGACAGCCGGGCAGAACTCATAAGCGGCAACGCCAAGCCGATGAGCATGGCAGAAGGACTCGATGAGTCCTTCGAAGCAGTTCTTCTCATAGGATATCACTCCATGGCGGGTTCACCCGGTGTTCTGAATCACACCTACACCGGTTCGATACTTGAATTCCGCGTCAACGAGCGACGCTTCGGGGAAACGGGCATGCTGGCCGCCCTCGCTGGTTACTACTCCGTTCCCGTGGCTTTCATAAGCGGCGACGATTGCACAACAGCGGAGGCAGAGGATCTCATAGAGGGAATTCACACAGCCTGCGTAAAACAGTACTCATCCCGCTATGCTGCGCGGTCACTGCATCCGGAAAAAGCCCGCAAGCTTATATACCAGGGAGTCAAGGAGGCACTCAACGACTGCAGCACCGAACCTTTGGAGGTGGACAACCCGGTAGTCCTGTCAGTGAAGTTCAACAGCACCGCACTGGCCGATGGCTCATACCTGCTGCCGGGAGCGCAGCGGGTAGATCCTCTCACGGTACAGTATACTGCTGCAGATTACCATGAAGCCTACCGCGCAGCACGTGCACTCATATCGCTGGGTTTTCGCGGATGACACAAGTTATGAACGTCAGGCGGCGGATAATATGCAGCGCAAAACCAAGATAGTAGCAACCCTGGGGCCAGCCTGCGATGATGAGGAGACTCTCGGCGCCATGTATGATGCGGGCATGGATGTTGCCCGCATCAATCTCTCACACGGAAGCCGGGCCCAACATCAGCATTTTATTCACCTGGTGCAGGACCTGCGCGCACAGCTGTGCAGCTGCGGACGTCCCCTCAGCATCATGCTGGATACCAGGGGTCCGGAAGTTCGTCTGGCAGGACTCGAGCGGGAAGTTGAAGTAAAAGATGACTCGACACTGTACCTGGCGCGAGCGCACGGCGGTGACCGTCAGACTCAGCCGGCCGGCGAACCAGTGCTGCGGGTCAATATGCCCCGCATGCTTGATTCGGTGTCGGTGGGTGACCGAATATGGGTCGACGATGGCAGGGTGAGATTCAGGGTACAGCAAGTCTGCGAGGGGTTTGTACGGCTGCAGGCCCAGCAATCCGGACGTATTCTTCCCGGCAAAAAGGTATCCTTCCCTGACAGCAAGACGCATCTTCCCTTTCTGTCGGAAGAGGATATGGTCGATCTGAAGATGGTAGCCAGCACCAGACCGGACTGGCTGGCCGTTTCATTCGTGAGTGAGGCGGGCGACATACTGCAGATTCGGGATGCCCTGGCCGAAGCCGGCGGCAGAGCCGAACAGCCGATCGTGGCCAAGATAGAATCGGCGATCGGGTATGATAACCTCAAAAGCATCCTGCAGGTTGCAGATGCGGTAATGGTGGCACGCGGAGACCTGGGCGTTGATTGCCCCCCTGAGCGTGTGCCCCTGATGCAGAAAAACATCATTGACCGCTGCCGCGCCTTCGGCACACCTGTGATAACCGCAACCCAGATGCTCGAATCGATGATCGATAGCCCCGTGGCCACCCGGGCGGAAGCCAGCGACGTGGCCAACGCGATACTCGATGGGACGGACGCGGTTATGCTCTCAGGAGAAACTGCAGCCGGTCAGCATCCGGTGAAGGCAGTGGAAACCATCAGCAAAATCATCGAGACGACCGAATCATGGCAGATGAGCCCAGAACGACGGCGGAGTCTCGTGGCAGCCCGCACCGATGAGCAGCCCAGCGTCACCGAGGCGGTGGCAGAAAGCGCGGTGACCTCTGCCGAGCGACTCTCAGCTGATGCCATTTTGGCCGCCACCCATTCCGGATACACCGCACGGATGGTGGCGAAATACCGTCCTTCTGTCCCTGTAATCGCCGTGACGCCGAATCATGAAGTTCGCCAACAGCTGGCGCTTGTGTGGGGCATTCACCCCCTGCTGACTGAAGGAGTCGGTCCTGTGTTCGAAGAATCACGGAATGCTGCTCTGGATGCGGGCTTAGTTTCGCCAGGCGATCTGGTTGTGGTCACCAGCGGACAACCAGCTCCCGTTGCCCGCAGCACCAATACCATGCAGATATACCGCATCGGCAGGCTGATTCTACAGGGAAGTGGGGTAGGCAGAAAAACTGCTTCCGGAAGGGCTAGCATTCAGCAGGATGACGAATTCGCGCCGGAGGCCGGACCCGGTGTCATCCTGGTGATATCCTCCTGGAATCCAGCACTTTTAGATGCTGCCAGAGAAGCCGCTGCTATCGTCGCCCAGGAGGGTGGTCTCAGCTCGCCGGCAGCCCTCGTCGGATTGGAGCTGGGCATACCGGTGCTGGTCGGCGCGAAAAATGCGACAGAAATAATCGGTCAGGGACAGCACATTGTGGTGGACGCTGCCCGCGGGGCAGTGTGGGTAAATGAGCCGGCAGTGTTTGATTCCGGCGAGGGACGGACTGACAGCAGGCAGGAAAACAGGTCATAGATATTTATACAACCGGCATCCTATATATGCTGCACCTCGAAAAGTCAAAAAACATGAGGAGGTCTGTCTATGGATTGCCGGGTGTGTAATGGAACAGAACGGCTGAATCGCCGGTGCCCACAATGCGCCGATGAGACCAACATGCGAGATCTGGGACCGGTCGATGAATATTACGGGGCCGACAGCCCCTACGAAGAAGCAGGCGAAGACATGACCGAAGCAGCATCATCGGGATGTGTACACGTCTGCCGCTGCCCGTCCTGTGGAAGAGAAGAAACCGTGGCGATAAGACCTGACTGAACTGTCGAAATCCGGGGGCTCCATAGAAGGGAGTCCCCGGCCGAGTGCTCCCGGCGTCTCACTTCTGTCCATCGATGCTGCACCGCGGATCTTTCCCCCTGCCGCAGGAAGGATCTGATTTACAGAAAGTGAATAAATACTATAGGTCATCCGGCAGTGGTATAGTTATGGGGGGACAGACGTGAAAACGGGGAAAACGCGAAGGCAGATGAAGATTCTCACTATTATAAAGGAACAGGATATTGCCACTCAGCGTGACCTGGTCGGAGCCCTGCGCACCGAGGGCATCAAGACCACGCAGGCAACCGTATCGCGCGATATCAAGGAACTTGGACTGGTCAAGGCGCCGACTGAAAACGGCAACTACCGCTACACCGAACCCTCTTCTGTGCACAGATCGGAGATAAGCGACCACCTGATGACCATCCTGCAAAGCTCTGTGATCGAACTGGCGTCCAGTGGAAACATCCTGGTCATCAGTACTCTGCCGGCCACTGCACAGACTGTGGCGGAGGCGATTGATGCCCTGGACTGGCCGGAAATTCTCGGCACCCTGGGAGGCGAACGGACGGTCTTTGCCGTGATCAACTCACAAGATAAGATGGGTGAGGTACTGGTCAAGATCAAAGGCCTGTGTAACCGGGACGAAATTATGACCGATGCTGATGACTGCTAGTTGACAATCTCCACCGTAGCCGGGATCAGCCTGGAAAAACCGCAGATGATTGACCGAATACTCAGAAGATTCTGACTAGGAGGGTTATTTGCTGTGTCCGAGGAAATGAACTGTTCATATAGCCAATCTGAAGGCCGGGATGCCACAATCGCCCTGACCGGCGATTCCCTCATCACCCGGCGACTGCGCCCTTATCGCGAGAATTCCTTTATGGATATGATCTCCATCATACGCAACGCGGATATAAGCTTCACCAACCTGGAGGGCCTGCTGACCAACTACGATGGAGTGCCCGCTGCCAGCAGCGGTGGTACCTACGTGGTTGGTGAACCGGTGATCGCAGATGACCTGAAATGGGCTGGATTTAATCTCTACGCTAGGGCCAACAACCATTCCATGGACTGGTCGCATGGTGGACTGCTGGCAACTTCTGAACAGCTGGACCGGAGAAATATGGTCCACGCAGGAGTTGGCCCCAATCTCGCCCTTGCCCGCGCTCCAGCTTACCTGGACACTGCCGCCGGACGTGTCGCCCTGCTCTCGGCGTCATCAACCTTTCCCGACGGGGCACAGGCGGGTAGGCAGCGAGCTGACCTACCGGGGAGACCTGGTCTGAACCCACTGCGTTACCGGCGCATACTCGAGCTGCCGAAATCAGAATTAAGGCACCTCAAGCGCATGAGCAAGAAAATGGGCTTCGAGAAGATGAAGGAAGCATGGGATAAGATGAGACCAAAGGCTCTGCAGAAACAGCAAGATGACGAAGGTTTCCGTTTCGGAAGCCAGCATTTCGTTCCCTCTTCAGACGGAGAATACCGCGTACGTACCGAGGTAAACCCCGGGGATCTGAAAGGCAATCTCGAGGCCATCAGGGGAGCATCCAGGCAGGCAGACTGGGTGATCTTCAGCATCCACAGTCATGAGTTTCAGATGCCCAGGCGACGGCAGCCAGCCGGGTTCCTGCGCGATTTTTCCCGGCAGGCCATTGAGGCGGGGGCTGATATGGTGGTAGGTCACGGGCCACATTACCTAAAGGGAATCGAAATACACCGGGGACGTCCGATATTCTACAGCCTGGGCAACTTCATTTTCCAAAACGAAACTGTGGCCTTTCTGCCGCAGGAAATCTACGACCGATACAACCTCGAGCCCGGCAATCGCCCCGATGAGCTGTATGATGCCCGCACGGATCAGGGAAAAAGCGGTTTCCCAGCTGACGCCAAGTTCTGGCGCTCGGTGCTGGTCGAAGTCACATTCTGCGAGGCACAGCTTAACGAAATAACCTATCACCCGGTGACGCTGGGGCACAAACGCCCACGCAGCAGACGAGGAAGACCGGTGCTTGCGCAGGGCAAACTCGCCAGGGAAATAATCTGTGAGATAGCAGCCCTTTCCGAGCCTTTCGACACAGAAATTTCCTGGGATCAAGCCTCAGAGACCGGCCTCACGAACCTCAGCTGAGGCGGGCGAAATACCTTTGACCCGGGTTGTACCACAGAAATTTTTCGCCCGCGATGCTATATCGGTGGCCCGAGATCTTATCGGCTTTACCCTTTTGCACCGCCTGCCCGACGGCACAGAAGTGGGGGGCACTATTGCAGAAACCGAGGCCTACTGCGGAGTGGCGGACCGGGCGTGCCATGCCTTTGGCTACCGGAGGACTGGCAGGACCGAGCCGATGTACGGACCACCTGGCACAGCCTACGTCTACCTCATATACGGCGTACACCACTGTCTCAATCTCGTTACGTTGCGCGAGGGCAACCCTCAGGCCGTCCTGGTTCGCTCACTGGTACCGAGCACAGGACTCGCCTCAATGGCTGAGAGAAGGCAGCAGCCTGCGTTGGTTGGAAGCAGGCCAAATCCCGAGCTGACCAACGGGCCGGGAAAACTGTGTCAGGCCCTCGGCGTCGACAGATCATTCAACGGTGTTTGCTTCGCCCGCGGGCCCCTATACATAGGTAAAGGGCCGCGTGCCGGTAAGCTGCGAAAACAGACTCAGAAGTCCAGCCGTGTCGGACTCGGACAGGTAGGCGAATTTGCCCTGTTCCCCTGGCGGTTTTCGCTTAAGGAAGAGGTGTTGGAAAAGCTGCTATGTCAGATAGATGTGGACTGCACATCGGTATAGATGGAGGCGGCAGCAGCACCACCGGGGTGCTGTGTCTACTGCGGCGGATTCCCGGCTCCATCATTCCGCTGATATCGGTGCTGCGAAGATCAACGAGCGGCCCCGCGAACTGGCTTGGTTCGGTGGACAGTAATTTGCGTATGACCAACTCACTGAGGAAGGCGCTGAAGCCCCTGCTGCAGCACGCCGACCGACCGCTGACCAGCGTCACTGTCGCCCTCGCCGGCCTGGGGCTAAAGGGGCGCAGTCGTGCAGCGAAGCAAACACTCAAGGACCTCGTCGGGGATGCCGCGAACTGCAGGGTCATCAGCGATACATGGGCCGCTCACGGCGCCGGTGGAGCCTTTGCCGATGGTGTGACTGTAATCAGCGGCACAGGTTCTGTTGCAGTAACCCGGCAAGCCGGTCGGTGGCTGTCAGTTGGCGGGCACGGGTTCATTCTCGGCGACGAAGGCAGCGGGTTCTGGATTGGTCAGCAGGGACTGCAGGCTGCCGTCAGGGCGGATGAAGGCCGGGGCCCGGCGACCGTCCTGATGGAGACGGCCAAGCAGCATTTCAACCTGCATTCCCTCAAACAGCTGCCGGCGAAAATCCACAGCGCAGAACATGCGGTGGCAGTGGGCAGGATCTCCGGATTCTGTCCGCTGGTATTGTCGGCCGCTGACGATGAGAACGACGCTGTCGCACGGAAAATAGTTAAAAGGGCGGGCTACCACCTCGCCGAGTTGGCGGTCACACTGGCTAAAAGGGCCGTCAGGCGGGGAGCGGAGAAGGACCAACTGTCAATCTTCGCAGTGGGGGGAGTATGGCAGGGGTCTGTACTCCTTTGGGAGGAACTCAAAAAGCACTTTTGCCAATGCGGCTATTGCGGGGCCGAAATTGCCTCCCCCATCTACTCTCCGGCAGAGGGGGCAGTGCTTGCGACCTACCTCGCTGACAAAGAGTTCACTGCCGGATAAGCTGACTCGAAATGAAGGAGGAGAAACCGTTGTATTTCAGCAAGGAAAGGGCGATCCGGCCGGCAGCCATAGTCGTCATACTCTTTGCCCTGCTTGCGGCAGGCCAATCCGGTGCAGCAAGCTCCGGCAGTGAAGAAATACACTTCACCATTCTGCACACCAATGATGAACATTCTGCCCTTATACCGCACTCCCCGGCCATAGACTACAGTTCTGGCGAGCAGGACCCCACCGTTGGGGGCGCAGCCCGACTGGCGGCTGCCTTAGAAAGGATCCGTAAGGAAACCTCCGAGCCGGTTTTGCTCATGTCAGGAGGGGACTTTTTGGGAGGCTCCCCTTACAGCTGGCTTGCCCTGCGCGGTCAGGCCGTCGAACTCAAGTTGCTACAGAAAATGGAATATGACTTTGCCGTCATCGGTAATCACGAGTTCGATTACGGACCGGATATCCTGAGCGAATACCTAAAAGCGGCCGGCTACCCGGAGTCTGCTTCCTCGCTCCTTTTGCTGGCAACCAACATGCAAGCACCATCAGACCATCCGCTTTCTGATATGGGTATTGCTGCCACGCACGTGCACCGGCTGACTCCCGGAGGTCCATCTATAGGAATTTTTGGGCTGCTGGGCGACCACGCTCAGACCGTAGTCGCTGATGCCGGGGATGTAAAGTTCACTGATCCGACCGAAAGTGGCAGGAAAGCAGTGAAGAAACTGCAGCAGGAAGGCGCTGACATTGTGGTTGCACTCACCCATTCCGGAGTGCAGGAGGACCGCGAACTGGCCCAGGAAGTCGCAGGAATAGACCTGATAGTCGGTGGTCACTGTCACACCGCCCTGCAGGAACCAGTAATGGAGGGTGACACCATCATAGTACAGGCCGGTTCGCTGATCGAGCACCTGGGTTACCTGCAGCTCGCATATGACCATCAGACTGGGAGCCTGCGGGTGCGAAACAACGAGGAGGGAACCCCTTTCCTCATACGCCTTTGCTCCTCGGTGGAGGAGCACCCCGCGATTGCACAATCAGTACAGCAGGCGACCGAAGATCTGAACCGTCTTCTTGCCGAGCTGACCGAGGACAACTACAGGGACATCTATCAGACGGTGGCCAGGTCTGACTTTGCCGTAACGCACGATCCGCCAAAAACGGAAACCCCCATGGGCAATCTCGTATGTGACGCTCTCTGCACAGCTGTCGAGAAGCACACCGGCCGAAAGGTGGATTTTGCCTTCCAGGCCAACGGCCAGATCCGTGGACCTCTGATTCCCGGGAAGACAGCCGATAATCACGGCAAGATCGCCGCATATGAAGTGCTTCAGCAGACCGGCCTGGGTCAGGGGGGAGATGGTCTTCCCGGCTACGGAGTCGTGTCTCTGTACCTCACCGGTGAGGAGGTCTGGCGGGTGATGGAGACTTCAGCGCTTCTGAGTCAGCTGATGGGAGATTCATTCTTCCTGCAGGTATCCGGCCTCAAAGCGGATACTGACCCACACCGCGCAGTCCTGCTGGAGCTACCCGTGATGGGGATTCCTGTTCCCACTTACCGGGCAGTACGGAACATCAAATGGAAACCAGACGGTATGCAGGGGCAGGATTACGTACCCCTTGCCCGGGATGATGAGCGCCTGTTCCACGTGGTTACCGATCATTACGTAGCCAATTTCGTACCCAGGGTGGGCGATATGCTGCCCAGGCTTTCGATTGAGCCTAAGGATGAAGCGGGAGATCCGGTAAATGATCTATCCGCGGCAGTAGTACACCGGAATGAGCAGGGCGATGAACTCAAGGTCTGGCAGGCTGTACTTGATTACCTGCAGCAGCATGAGGATATTCCCAGGCAGTATGCCGCGCCGGAAGGGCGCATCAACCAGGCATCGGGTATGTCACCCATGATCAGCTGGATAGTTATCCCCCTGGTTGCACTGGGTGCTGTTGTGATATTACTGGTGAAGGTCAGAAAAGCAGCGCGAAAATAGGGGGCGAGGCCATTCTCCCGCGGTCTGAAATGAGGGGTTTTGCGGTAGTGCGCCGGAGGACTTCGGTGACATCTTTTTTGACTGGCCGAAAATACATTGCTCCAGGCTGCACCTGAGGTCTGCTGCACACCTCGAGCGGCGTACATCTGGTAATGTTTCTCCTGTAAGACCGACATTCTCCGCTTCTGGGAAAGGCAGGTGGGCACTTCACAGGCCAACGGAACGCAAAGACCGTCTCCCGGAGGTTGCTGTTGAAACGCGCCAGCATTGCCCGAGAGGCGCTGGTGGTCTTACACTGGAACCCGCGTCGCGTCTTTTTTCGAAGTCATCTTCGCCGAGATTGGCCTGCTGACGGCACGTAGCGTTATAATGGTCATAACGGTACCTTCAGTGGCGTAGGCGGCCGCTGTCGGCCTGCTGCAGGCGTATCAGACCACCCATGGAACACCGCAGGGTTAAGGTGGCGGCAGCTTGTGGCAGCATCCGCTATGGTCCCAGATAACTCATAGGCGGTCAACACTTCTGTGTCGCTGCGCGTGCACGGCAGAAGTAAAGGAGGTTTGAAGATATGCACAGCGGAAGACCATGTGACGAAAACTCACGCACTCAGTGCCAGTGCCACCAACCGGGTAGCGGAGCGTTGCTTCAGGGCTTCATTCAGCCGGCTCTGTTGCTGCTTCTGCTCGAGGAGCCAGCCCATGGCTACGATCTGGCCAACCGTCTGGATGATTTTGGTCTGGCCGATTCTGATCCCGGAGGGATTTACCGAACGTTGCAAAAGCTTGAGAATGATGGTTTTATCGAGTCCAGCTGGGATACAACCGGCAGCGGTCCGGCCAGGAAAATCTATGAGGTCACGCCTGATGGAAAGGACTTTCTCAGCACCTGGGTGGGCGCGCTTAAACGAAATCAAACCTTCCTTGCCTCGTTTATACAACGCTACGAGAAACACAGCGAGGAGTGAAGGCGCGGGGGTTTCACCCAGCATCGCCAGCATAATGTGCGGCACGGCAGCTGTCAGTCGAGCTGTTATTATCGCCTGCATGGCATGCACCCGTATGCAACCGCTTTACATACAGGCTTCAGCCATGCCTAAAATCGAGCAACTCGGCGGGCGGAGCCGTTTTGCCTCCGGCGGTTCAGGTGCCAGCTTAAATCGGAAACTATGACCCGGGTCAATAGTCCTTATCACTACAGCTACCCTTATTGAACCCCGGCACCCACATATCAGTACCACGCAACTGCAGTAAATCAACATGAAAGGGGCAGTTCGAACATGAAGAATAGCGCAAACGATCTCGGGCAAGGTTACATACAGGTCTATACCGGCAACGGCAAAGGGAAGACCACCGCAGCCCTGGGACTGGCTTTGCGGGCAGTAGGACGCGGACTCCGCGTTGTGTTCATACAGTTTATGAAGCGCTGGGGATACGGCGAGCACCTGGCCGCCGACCGGCTCAGTCCCGAACTGGAGTTAATCCAGGTCGGCAAGCCCTTTTTTGTCGCCCGGGAAGAAGATATTGATGAAAGCATCCACGAATCCGTCGGTGATGACGTAATTATCTTCCCGGCAGGGCAACCCCCACAGGACCTGGTAAGCCTGGCGGAGTCGGGCCTGTGCAGAGCATCGGAGATTATGTGCCAGCGCAGAGCCGATGTACTGGTGCTGGATGAGATAATGGTGGCGCTTTACTACGATCTGCTTTCCGTGGCAGATGTGCTGAAGCTGGTGGAAGACAAGCCTGAAGGAGTAGAACTGGTGATGACAGGCCGCAATGCTCCACCCGAGCTCATCGAAGCCGCTGACCTTGTTACGGAGATGAAGGAAGTCAAGCATTATTTCCAACAAGGGGTAATGTCTCGCCGGGGGATCGAGGAGTAGGTGAACGCTGCCATCCACACCTTTGACGGAGAAATGGGGGTGATGTATAATCCTGATAAGATAAGTCAGGATTATCAGGAAAGGGAGAATTCCGTGTTCGCGACACTTAAAGACGACCTAAGGGCAGCCCTACAGCGGGATCCGGCTGCCGTATCACCTCTTCAGGTAATATTGTTTTATCCGGGATTTCACGCCATAGTGCTGCACCGCCTGGCCCACCGCCTGCACGAAAAAGGACTTTTTTGGCTGCCTCATTTTATCAGCTGGTTTAGCAGGTTCCTGACCGGGGTAGAGATTCATCCCGGGGCTCGAATTGGAAAGGGGTTTTTCATTGATCACGGGATGGGAGTAGTAATTGGCGAAACCACCCGTATAGGCACCAACGTAACCCTATATCAGGGAGCTGTGCTGGGAGGGATAGGGAGAAACCGCGGCAAGCGCCATCCCGACATAGCAGATAGGGTCATGATCGGGGCCGGAGCCAAAGTGCTGGGCCCGGTAGAGGTGGGGGAGGGCAGCAAAGTCGGAGCCGGAGCGGTTCTGCTGCAATCTATTCCGCCCGGATCAACCGCTGTCGGCGTACCGGCTGAGGTGGTGCGCCGAGCAACAGCCAGCGGCGGGGAGGATTATAAGAATGGGTAAGGGGCATCAGAGACGTGACGTGTCGTCGGTCATAGGAAACACCCCCGTTGTTCGATTGGACAGAATGTTTTCCGACTCCAGCATAGAAGTCTGGGCCAAAATTGAGGCAGCCAATCCGGGGGGCAGTGTTAAGGACCGCCCCGCATTGGCCATGATTCGCAGGGCCGAGCAAAAGGGATGGCTGACCCCCGGAGGTACCGTGGTTGAGCCAACCAGCGGAAATACCGGCATAGGGCTGGCTGTCGTGTGCGCGGCGAAGGGATATGATCTGGCCCTGACCATGCCTGAGAATATGTCTGCGGAACGAAAGAAACTGCTTGAATTTCTCGGTGCGCGAGTAATACTTACTCAGCAGCAACTTGGTATGAGCGGAGCAGTTGAGGCAGCCGAGAAGCTGGCAGCGCGTGACGGATATTACATGCCCGATCAATTCGCAAACCCGGCGAATGCAGCTGTTCACCGCCGCACCACAGCCAAAGAGATTCTCCGTGATGTGCCGCGGGCGATCCACTGCCTGATCTGCGGGGTGGGCACCGGTGGAACGATCACAGGGGTCGGATCTTTGCTTGTCGAAAAGTTCCCCAATATGCAGATAGTAGCAGTTGAACCGGCCGAATCTGCTGTTATCTCCGGAGGGCAGCCGGGGGCACACGGTATTCAGGGCATAGGGGCAGGTTTCGTTCCCCAGGTCCTTGACCTTGACCTGATAGACCAGGTCGTAGCTGTAACCGAGGACGAAGCCATGCAGGCTGCAGGTCAGCTGGCCCGTCAGGAGGGTATAGCAGCCGGAATATCTTCCGGCGCAGCCATTGCCGCCGTATCTTCTTTTTTAGAGAATACTTCACCCGCACTTGACACACCACCCCTACGAATAGTAGTTATCCTTCCTGATGGTGCCGACCGTTACCTGAGCGTGTTGGACCTCTGACCGCCCGGCAGGAGATTTACCGTCCCGCCTGAAAACCTTATTGCACCGTTTTGCCTTTCCTCTTCTGGGACACACCCCCGCTGCCGGTATCATAGTTTGGTAGTGTGCTGTCGGCGGAAGGGAGGGAAGGCCCTTGAGCTTATCACAGAGGTACTTGATCCGTTGTCAGGACGCTGATACGCGTTGGTGCCCCTGCGTGCTGGCTGATTCGGGCAGCTGTCCGGTGTGTCCGGTGATACGAGGGGAGGACAGCTGCGAAAGGTGCCTGTGGCAGGGAGTATGCATATACGAAAAGCACCTCTCGGCAGGAGGGCGAATGGAAAAGAGGCTCTTTCGGCCCCTGCAGGTTCTGCGTAAGGCTGAAATCGGCCCGGATGTGTATCGCGTGGTCCTGACCATGCCTTCCGAGTGGAGGTTTGAGTTGAATAGACCGGGAGGCTTTATCATTGTCAAACCGTCTGGAGCAGATCATTACTCGGCAGCTCCCATGGCGATTTACCAATCAAGCGAAGACGAGACCATGTCGTTGGTTTTCGAGGTGAAAGGACCGAAGACCAAAAAGCTTGCTCAAAGCGGCGCTGTCTGGGACGTCAAAGGTCCATTCTGCAGTGGATTGTGGGGAGCCCGAAGGCTGCAGACGCCACAAAATCTAAGATGCCTGGTCGTCGCTGCAGGTACCGGTCAATCACTGCTGCCTGCTGTCGTCCGGCAGCTTCTGAAAATGGACAATGATCTGCACTTGGTGGTAGAAGCAAAGAACAACGGCATGGTCTATGCCGTCGAGGACTTAGCCGGGCTGGATAGAAGAGATTCCGCCCTGTCCATGCAACTCCTAATGCCCCGCAGCGATAAACCGGCAGGTTCACCTCTCGCCGATGCAGTCAGAGAACACTGCTACGATGTGCTCGTCAGCCTGGGAAGCGACTACCTGCACGAACAGGTAGCCCGGCTGCGCGACGACCAACCGTGGGCAGCATCGAACAACAGCGTAATGGTCTGCGGCGAGGGAATCTGCGGGAGCTGCGGTGTAGTTCTGGACAACGGCGAACACCTCCGCGGTTGCAAGGTTGATATACCCCCGGAGTTTGTCTTCGGCTCGCCCGGTGTAGACTCAGAATTTGAAGGGGGACCTGTGCTATGACCACACGAGTAGCAGTTGTGGGGGGAGGATGGGCCGGGTGTGCAGCTGCATTATCGGCTGCAGCTGCTGGTGCTGAGGTGCATCTGTTTGAAAAAACTGACATGCTGCTGGGCGCAGGCCTGGTGGGGGGCATAATGAGGAACAACGGACGTTTTACTGCGGCCGAAGAGGGATTGCTGCTGGGCGGAGGAGGAGAGCTTTTTGCTGTCTGCGATCAGGCAAGCCGCCATCAGGATGTAGCCTTCCCTGGTCACCAACACGCCAGCCTGTATGATGTGAGCCGCATCGAACCTCTGGTCAGGGACAGAATGAAGGACCGAGCTATTAACCTTCATTTGCAGACACGGATCGTGTTCGCCGAGGTCCACCAAAACAGTATCGAAAGTATTCACTGTGAATCGGGACAGCAGTTCGCAGCTGACGTCTACGTTGACGCTACTGGAACATCAGGTCCCATGGGGAACTGTCATCGATACGGCAACGGGTGCGTGATGTGCATACAGCGATGTCCGGCCTTCGGCCCCCGGGTCAGCCTGACCGCCCTGGCAGGTGTCGAGGAACGGACAGCAGTGAAAGGTTCAGATGCTCCAGGAGCTATGAGCGGGTCCGGCAAGCTGCACGTGGACTCGCTGTCAGAGAAGGTGCGTACCCAGCTGCAGCAGACCGGAGTCGCCCTGGTGCCGGTACCCGAAGAGCTGATCAATGAGTCCAAACTGGCCGCCAAGGCCTGCCAGCAGTACGCCACCTCCGAATACGCCAGCAATCTGGTGCTGCTGGACACAGGACACGCCAAACTGATGGCACCATATATGCCGCTGGATCAACTGCGCGAGGTTCCGGGGCTGGAGCACGCCCGCTACGAGGATCCGTATGCTGGCGGTCGGGGCAACTCAATACGTTTCACTGCCATTGCTCCGAGAGACAATCACCTCAAGGTCGCAGAAGTCGAAAACCTGTTCTGCGCCGGAGAAAAGGCCGGCATATACGTAGGACACACTGAGGCCATCTGCACTGGGATGCTTGCAGGGCACAACGCAGCGCGACTTGGGCTAAAACAGAAATTAATAAAACTGCCCCGGAACACCGCAGTCGGCGAATTGATCGCATATGGCGGACAGCAGATGAAAACCAAAGAGGGGTACAGAAACAGCTACACCTTCGCCGGGTCAGTATTTTTCGATCGGATGAAGGATCTGGGACTTTACACAACCGACCGGCAGGTGATCGAAAAACGCCTCAAGCAGCAAGATCTGATCGGACTGCTGGGAAGCGAACTACGATAGCAAACCCCGACTTGGCCGCACAAACCGAGCGCACAAACCGAGCAAAACTCCCTGTCATGGCCACTGCACACCATACAGCCCGATACTGAGAGGAGAGCACTGGGATGCCTCATTTGGTGGCACCCGACAAGGTCTTTGCCTTGTTAGAGGATGGTCAAATATCTGCTACCAGAGCCTTCTCGCTGCTCCGCGGGGACACCACAGTCCCGGCCAACACTGATGTGCACAATCAGTCAGAGAAAGCGAAAGACTCCCCTGCAGATGAAAGGACTGAGAGTGCATCTGACCAACAGCAAACGCCACCGGATGTATCCGATTTTGTCTGGCCCGGAGGCGATGCTGCCGCAGAGCTTTCCAGGTTAGTGGGGCTGTCTGAGATCAAAGTCACCGTCAAAGAAACGGTGGCACTGGCCACCATTCAGAAATACCGGGGGAAAGTGGGTCTTTGCAACGAACAAACGGTTCTGCACATGGTTTTTAAAGGGAATCCCGGTACTGGAAAAACTACTGTAGCCCGCATACTTGCAAAAATATTTTGTGAGGCGGACATTCTTGAGCAGGGACACCTTGTTGAAGTCGAACGGGCGGACCTCGTGGGCGAATACATCGGGCACACTGCGCAAAGGACGCGTCAGAAGGTTCGGGATGCTCTGGGAGGAATCCTCTTTGTTGACGAAGCATATTCACTGGCACGTGGCGGCGATAAGGACTTCGGCAAGGAAGCAATAGACACGCTGGTCAAGGCAATGGAGGACAAAAAGGATGAATTTGTGCTCATACTCGCGGGATACAACAGAGAAATGGACTGGTTCCTCCGGCAGAATCCCGGGCTGCGCTCACGGTTTCCGCTTCATCTCAAATTTCCGGACTACAGCACAGAGGAGCTGGTGCAGATAGCCGAATTAATGCTGAAAGAGCGGCAATACCGACTCACACCAGACGCACGCGAGCGCCTTGTCCACCTACTGGAGGCCTCGGATGACAGCAAGCGTTCGGGTAACGCCCGACTGGTACGCAACATTCTGGAGCGTGCCATCAGAAAGCAGGCCCTCCGCCTTGCCAGCAAGACTGCAATATCCAAAGATGATCTGATGCTGCTTACAGCAGCCGACTTAAAGGAGAAGATGCCGTGAATAAATGCGTTATTGTGGGAGGCAAAAAGGCGGGCAAAACCACCCTGCTGATGCAAATTGCCGCCGGCGTCACAGGCAAAAGCCAGTTAACTTTGGAGGTATCTCCCGGTCGTTCACATTCCCGGACCGAATCGCTGCGGGTTGACTGGCGACAGTTTGACCAGGAGCCTGCAGAAACTCGCGAGATTCACAAAATAGTCCTACCGTTACGGGCCGGACACTCTTCCCAGCAACAGATGTGGGCTCTGTATGATACTCCGGCGCTCAATGACTCTATCTCTACCGACTACAGGGCCCGGCAGGCGGTGGCTGATGTATTCAGGCTGCTGTTCAGCTGCCGGGCCGTCCTGCACGTCGTTGATGTGTCCCGGGTAGGGCAGCACCGGGGCAGCGGCGGCCTGAGCGAAGCGGACCGGGGCATATACTGGTTAATGAGCCACAAGGACAAGTGGAGCTCGCTCCGCAAAAAAATCATGCAGGCAGATAGCCCGAAAGATGAAGGACGGTTTGCTGGTTACCGCGCCATGTTTCATCTATTTGGCAATAATAACAACGGCAATCACAACTTCGGTGCTTCCAACCCCTCTTACTGCGTGGTGGCCAATAAGATGAACCTGCCGTGGGCCCGTGTTGGCAAACAGAAGCTGACAGAGGAGCTCTCCGGGACCACTGTGCTCACAGGCCCCACCAGAAGGCAGAGCACAATGCGTCGGATCCGCGACTTTCTCTTCACCAGCTCCAAAATGGTGGATGCCTGACCTCCTGCTGCAGCGGCGTTGCTATCGGCCGCATTCACAGAAACGATAAAATCCATTCAACTCTCCTCCCGCCGCAAGGGGTTGCCATTCCTGCAGGCAGCCGGCAGTCAAGCCCGGCCTGCCGATGTATCCTATCTGCGAGAAGGCCGGGTATAATCCTACGGGGTGCTGATGTTATGATAAAATTGTTTACGAAATGATTCCCTAATGCTATGATTTGAGGGTAAATTGAGGGAGGCGGTTGCTCATATCATGATGCATGAAGTGAAACGCACACAGAGGAGGCGGGAGCGTGTGGCCGTGGTCACCGTTGTCACCTCTCAGCTGATGCGAGAGTACGGAGGTGCTGATGATCGCCTGGCCACCCGCCGCGAAGAACTCAACCGCCTGGTCAATACCGCTGGCGGCACAATTGAGGTGGAATTCACGCAGACGAAAGACACCCCTGACCCGGCAACATTCGTCGGCAGTGGGAAGGCAGAGCAAATAGCTGAAGCGGTGGACTCCATGGACCTGGATCTCGTCGTGTTCAATCATGAACTGAGCCCCAGCCAGCAAACCAATCTTGAGGAGGTGATCGATGCAAGAATAGTTGACCGCACCCGTTTGATTCTGGACATCTTTGCTCAGAGGGCTCAAAGCAGGGAAGGAAAGCTGCAGGTTGAACTGGCTCAGCTTACCTATCTTCTTCCTCGCCTGACCGGAATGGGGGAGGAGCTGTCCAGATTGGCTGGTGGCATAGGTACGAGGGGCCCTGGAGAAAGCAAGCTGGAGACAGATCGACGGCGAGTGCGCCGTAGAATGACTGATGTACGCAGGGAAATTGAAAGCGTGCGGCAGCACCGTCACCTGCAAAGGGAAAGACGGCTCAGTCAATCGATCCCCATTTTTGCTCTGGTGGGTTACACCAACGCCGGGAAGTCCACTCTATTGAACCGTATGACAGGGGCGGATCAGCTGGTTGAAGATCAGCTATTTGCAACTTTGGACCCAGCAACCCGGAAGTTTGAGCTGCCCCGCTCAATGGAAGCCTGCCTGGTTGACACAGTCGGTTTCGTCCGGGACCTTCCCGAGCAGCTGCGAGCAGCATTCAGGGCTACCCTGGAGGAAGTTGTAGAGGCGCAGTTCCTCATTCACGTAGTGGACGTCTCTCATCCGGATTGGGTTGATCAGGCCCGAACAGTAACATCCATGTTGGAAGAAATGGATGTTCTGGACAAGGAAACAATCACTGCACTAAACAAGCTCGATCGGATTGACGCCCCTGTAGATCCGGCGGCGGTCAGACAGCTGCCCCGACCTGTATTGCTGTCGGCAGCTACAGGGGAAGGACTCGATGACCTACGAGAAGAAATGGCCTCCCTCGCCGAACAGGTTCGCGTTCACCGTACTTACGATATACCCTACAGCAAAATGGAGATTGTCGATGACCTGCATAAGCATGCGGAAATTCACCGGGAAGAATACCGGGAGGAGGGCGTGCACCTGGAAGTTACCCTCGATGAGGTGCAGGCGAAAAAGACTAACGCGAAGCTTGAATCGTCACCGGATGTGTGATTGGACGAAAGGAGATGCTCAGAGGAATGGAAG
Organism: Clostridia bacterium; assembly: GCA_003551215.1. Classification (GTDB taxonomy): domain Bacteria; phylum Bacillota; class Sulfobacillia; order SLMV01; family SLMV01; genus PUMD01. The sequence continues at coordinate 18,697 of PUMD01000145.1, forward strand.
CTGTGGACAAAAAGGATCTGCTCAAGTTGTGTGACGAAATCGATGTGAAGTTTATAAAACTGCAGTTTACTGACATACTTGGCTCAATCAAGAGCGTTACTATACCAAGAAGCCAGATGGACAAGGCGCTGGCCGGAGATATCTCCTTTGACGGTGGTTCCATAGAAGGTTTTGTGAGGATTGAAGAATCTGACATGCTGCTCCGGCCTGATCCGGAAAGCTTCTCCGTATTTCCCTGGAACTCGTCAACAGGAATGAAAAGAGCACGATTGATGTGCGACGTCACGTGGCCTGACGGCGGCACCTTTGAGGGATGCCCCAGAACTGCCCTGAAAAAAGTGATACGCAAAGCCGAGCAAATGGGTTTTTCCCCTCAGGCCGGTCCGGAACCTGAATTTTTCCTCTTCTTGCGCGGAAAGGGTGGCTCTCCGACCGTAGAAAGCCACGACCAGGCCGGTTATTTTGATTTGCCTCCCCTTGACCGCGGTGAAGAAGCACGAGAAGACATGGTGCAAACGCTACTTGAAATGGGGTTTGAGATAGAGGCCTCCCATCACGAAGTAGCTCCTGCCCAGCATGAGATAGACTTCAAGTATGCTGACGCATTGACCACTGCTGATCAGATTGCCACCTTTCGCTTCGTAGTGCGTACTGTCGCGTTGCGGCACGACCTGCATGCCACCTTTATGCCGAAACCACGGGAAGGCATAAACGGTTCCGGCATGCATGTGCATCTATCGCTGTTCAAAGATGGCGAAAATGTCTTTTACGACCCCGATGGAGATTTTGGACTGAGCGATACCTGCAGGCAGTTCATAGCAGGCGTAATGCATCACTGTCGCGGTTTCACCGCCATAACTAATCCCCTGGTCAACTCCTATAAGCGTCTCGTTCCCGGATATGAGGCCCCGGTTTACGTCGCCTGGTCGATGGGCAACCGCAGCCCGCTTCTCCGAATCCCAGCACGCAGGGGAGAGGGGACGCGAGTAGAACTGCGTAGTCCCGACCCCTCCTGCAATCCATATCTTGCTCTGGCAGTCATGTTCCGGGCGGGACTCGACGGCATAGAAAACTCAATGACACCGCCTCCTCCAGTGGAAGAAAATATATATGAACTCAATTTGAATCAACGCAGGAAGCTGCAGATAGACGCCCTGCCCGGAACTCTGGAGGAAGCCCTGGGTGAGCTGCGGGACAATGATCTGATCCTCGATACTCTCGGAGACCACTTAGCAGAGAGGTTCACTGAAGCCAAAAGCATAGAGTGGCATAAATACAGAAGCCAGGTACACAAATGGGAGTTAAAGCAGTACCTCGGTACGTATTGAAATCCCTGAGCGAACAATTGGGTAGAACAGTTGTTAAAAGCCTTGCGAACCGTTATGTCTTACGGTTATGTCATACGGGCCGCAGCTGACCCTTTTTTTCAACAGAATGCGCCGGGGCAGGGGGCTCTCTTTCTACCTCAATGACCGAACAAGTCCGACAACTACACCGAGCACCTGTGCTTCTCGGGTGAGGATGGGGGACATGCTCTCATTTTCCGGCTGAAGACGTATATGCTCCGTCTCCCGGAAGAATCGTTTAACGGTGGCCTCATCATCCAGCAGTGCCACCACTATGTCACCGTTGTCAGCTGTCTGCTGACGCCTGACGATAACATAGTCACCATCGAAAATGCCAGCTTCAACCATGCTGTTTCCCTCAACCCGCAGGATAAACATCTCATCGGTGGAATGTCGTATCAGTTCTTTTGGCAAAGGAACAACCGCTTCCACATTCTCGGTGGCAAGGATGGGCTGCCCCGCTGTCACACGTCCCACGAGCGGAGCGCTGAAGACATCATCACTGAAAGGCTGCTTAGTTGGTTGACGGCCGTGAATCACTTCAATAGCCCTGCCTTTGGCAGAATCGCGGCGGATGTAGCCCATTTCTTCCAGACTGGCCAAGTGGCTATGTACCGTGGAGGGTGAACGAAGACCCACGGCACGCCCGATTTCCCTTACTGTTGGAGGATATCCCTTCTCACAGATTGCCTTTTCAATGAACGAAAAGATTTGCTGCTGTCGGTCAGTCAAAGGCTCGAGATTGTCTACCATAGGCAAAAACCCCCTTGGGATGCTGAGCGCTGACTGCAATTTCCTTTAGTATAGCAGTATTTACGCATGGCAGCAAACACCTGTTCGACCGGACCGACCGATTAGTTGCCTTCCGCTGCAGCTGGGCTCACAGGAATAAAAAGTTTGTCACCCGGATGCAGTACGTAACTCTGCAGCTGGTTTTCCTCCTCGATAATATAGACTATCTTGCGAATATCCATCGATTCAGGACCATAGGTCCTTGCTAATTTCCATACAGTATCACCCCTGCCAACAGTCACCTCCATAAACTCAAGGGCCTCAGCCGACTCTCCTGTAGCGAGAGTCTGTGAGGACTGTGAGCCGGCAAACAGGCGCGAAAATGTGGGCGCTACAACCAGACTCAACAGCAATACCACCAACACAGTAAGAAGGGCTATATATACTGAGCGTACTTTGGATAAATGCATACGGCCACCCCCGAACATATGTTCTGTTAAACTCATTGTAGACGAACATTCGTTCGACGTCAAGGCCACGATCGGACATCCCGCCGAGTTTGCAAACTCGGCGGGATGTCCGTGTCTTTCGTCGGGGTGTTTTATTCAATCCGTTCGTCTTCGACGTCGTGGATCTCTTTCAGCTGCCTGAGGAGATGGAGGAGGATTATCCTGAACAGCTGGTCGGTACGTGGGAAAGAGTAGATAATCTGGCTTATCGTGCACGGGACGATGCGGGTGGAAATTCCGCGCATTGTGAGGTCCGTAAGGATGCTCGATAAGAGCCGGGTCCATGACTGAATCGTCGAATGGTGCAGTCTCGGTATGTCGCGACTGCTGCGGCTCATAGTAATCATCATACGGACCTTCTGGCCGACGTCGACGATCTGGATGCTCAGTCATCCTGCACACCTCCTGGAGTTTTCTCCTGCAGGCCTATTGTTCCCGGCTAAAGATACGCTATCCGGCTAATTGTCAGCTTAGTTGGAAGTGCACGCCAGATCACCTCTGCCTCTGCTACTAAAATCTCTCACAAGGAGTATAGTAACCTTTGGAGAATTCACTATTGTAGTGACTGAAAGGTTCACAGGCTGTCAACTGGAGGATATAAAGCAAAATGAAAATGCGACGAAGCGAAAGCAAACGGCATAACGCCAGAATATGGCCGCTGGGGATTTCTCTTATACTTATCATCCTTGGTGTAGTGCTGACCTCATGCGTGCTTGCAGGCTTACTATGGTGGCAGACAAGAGAAGGCGACGCAAAGGTTCAATGCCCACCGGCCGCTGGTTTTGTGTTAGAAGGAGAACTGCTGTGTGAAACATGGCAGCCCCATACGACATCCGGTGATCAGCTGCTGGTGCCCGCATCGCTTCTCAGGGATGTTTTTGAAGCACCTATTCACCTAGAGAGTGACAGCGATGACACAACAAGGGTTATATGGTCTCTGCCACACGGTGTACTGGATATGAGGCCAGGCGAGTCCTTTGCAGATATCGGGAACCAAAAAATTCAGTTACTTGCGCCCGTGCAGATGATAGATGATGCTCCCCACATCCCAGCAGATTTTGTCTCGGTAGCGACTGACCTTCGATTCAATTATTATGAAAGTAGCGACCGTGTGGTCATACGCAGAATCGATGCTCCTCAGCTGAAAGCCACACTGAAACACAACGATGCAGCTCCCGGAGCTATTTATGACAGCCTGCTTCGATCAGTTGCTTTCTGGCGAAGCACAGATATCGAAACAGCGCTCCGCACCATGCCGGACCGAACCGCTCCGATACTGAAGAAGCTGTCGGACAATTCTGAAGTACACGTTCACCGAAGCCGGGATGGCTGGGCGCTAGTTGAAACAGAAGGTATCCTGGGCTACGTTCCAATAACCAACCTCGAAATGGAGGAGGTCAGTTTGTATGAGTCCGAAGAAAAAACCGGTGAAGGTGGGCCTCCGATGACTGATTGGAGTGAGCACAGACCGGGACAGAACATATCCGGTGAGAGAGTTAGCCTGGTCTGGGAGTATGTTGGTAGGGCGGGGACAAGAAACCCATCAGAATTACCACCCCTCGATGACGGTATCAATGTTGTTTCCCCTACCTGGTTTCATCTGGCTGACGAACAGGGACGGTTTGAAAATAGGGCAGATCTTCGTTATGTTCACTGGGCACATGAGCAGGACATAGCCGTATGGGCCTTGGCAAGCAACTCATTCGATCCGGAGCTGACATCTGCTGTCCTGCGCAGTCGTGAGCGGCGAGCGAATATGATCGAGCAGCTTGTAGCATTTGCCGAAATGTACAACCTGGATGGATTAAATATTGATTTCGAGAACGTTTACTATGAGGATCGGGATTATCTGACCCAATTTGTGCGTGAATTGACTCCGGCAGCTCACCACAAGGATCTCACCATATCCATAGACGTAACTGCCATTTCAGGCAGCCCTACCTGGTCAATGTGCTACGATAGACAGGCACTTGCAGAAATCGTAGATTACGTGATTTTGATGGGCTATGACGAGTACAGCAGGGGTTCTTCCGTACCTGGACCTGTATCGTCCCTGCCGTGGGTGGAACGCAGCATCAGAAATATGCTTCCGAAGGTTCCCCGGCATAAATTCGTACTCGGCATACCCTTTTACATGCGGCTCTGGGAGCAGAGCACTCAAGAAGGGGAGGAAGGGCTCTCGTCCCGAGCGGTGGACATGCACTGGCTGCGAAACCTGCCCGATGAGCTTAAGAATAGAATTGAATGGGATGCAGATAATGCCCTCAACTACCTTGAATACGAAAAAGACGGGAAGCAATATTCCGTCTGGATTGAAGATGAACACTCCATTGCTGCCCGCCTCCAGCTGATGCACAAATACCAACTGGCCGGTGTGGCCGCATGGAGACGCGGATTTGAAACGCCAGACGCCTGGCAGCAAATTGCAGAGGCAATCAGGTGGTGGCCCCGCTGACCTTCCATAACCTGGCATTGCGAGGCGGCAACTCATACGACACTGCGGCGTTCCGCCCAGGCCGCTTGCATGCCAGCCCGATCAGCTACACGTACACGCAGCGGGTCACAACGCTTTACGTTAAACCAACCTACATAACCAACACACCAGTGCGAGGAAAAACCCAACCAGCCGCTACCGCAGCCAACAGGTATATCGAAAGAACTCAGCCCAGTAATGACCAGCAAACGGCTTACAGTCTTAATTCCCACTGAATACTGACCCACTTTTCCCACTGAAAATTGACCCACCCTGGAGGGAATGCAGACTCTTTCGTGGAATGATCAGATATTCTGCGGAAGGGGAGGGGAGGCGATGATCTCAGTGGAGGCGTGGACGACGATA
>PUMD01000062.1 GCA_003551215.1 Clostridia bacterium
TCAACCCCGAGATGCAGGATGTGGATGTGGCCCTGGTGGTGGGCGCCTGCGACGTGGTCAACCCGGCCGCCGAGCAGCAGGATGACTCCCCCATCGCCGGCATGCCCATCGTGCAGGTGCAAAACGCGCAGAACGTCATAGTCTGCAACCTGGATTGCGAGCCGGGATACTCCGGAGTGCCGAACCCGCTTTACGACATGGAACACGCCCACCTGGTGCTGGGCGACGCCAAGGATACCCTCACCCGGCTGCGGGGGGATATCTGACAGCGAAAATAGATAGTCCGATGATACTCAAAGCTCAACCCCAGCTTCCATGCGAGGAGCTGGGGTTGAGCTATCGTTACCTGCCTTCGCATCAGCCGCCGATGAGATGAAGCTGCCTCTGCCTGCCCGCCAGGTATATAACTTCTCCGCCGGTGAAGGCAATGTCCTGCTCCAGCGCAATGCGGGCGGTGTAGTTGTCCCACTCGGGTATGTCCTGCTTTATGTTCAGTTCCATGGCGTAACAGGTGTCATCAAACAGTGGATAGTCACCGCGGCCGGCTACTCCGTCCTGGCTGTCCACCAGGCCGATGGTCGGTCCCGCGCCATGACCGTGATACCCGATGGGGTGGCTGTATATCATGGCGTCAATCCCTTCATCGCAGGCCCGCTTGAGGGCAGCGCTGAGGATCTCATTGCCGCTGCGTCCTGCCACCATCTCCTCTGCGTGAATATCCTGCAGTCGGTTTCCGGTTTTCAAGGCTTCCTTCAACCCGTCGGGGGCATCCCTCTCACCGGGCCGCAGCACGTAAGCCATCTGCTGCGTGTCGGTGCACAGCCCGAGGTATTTGAGTCCGAAATCGCAGTGCAGAAGGTCGCCGGGCCGGATGAGCTTCCGGCTGTCGCCAGACCTCCACTGTACGTCCGGAGCCTGAATTGATACAGAGGGGTGAAACCATGATTTCAGTCCAAGGTCGACCGCCTTCTGCCGAAACCACCACACCACATCATCGGTTGTGGTGACTCCCGGGTGTATCACCTCAGCAGAGAAAGCCCGTGAAATAATGCGATGCGCCACGCCGACGATCCGTCCGTAGGCCTCCAGCTCCTCGGCGGTCCTGGTTTCCAGCCAGCCCACCGCGAGCCTCTCTGCTCCCTGCAGCCGGTCGGCGTATTCGCCTCCCAGTGCCGAGCTCAGCTGTTCATATTCGGAATGGGTCAAACCGTCACCGAAGGCATAGGTCTCCGAGCAGTTCACTCCCACCTTCTGGGGATCAAGCTCACCGATAAGCCTTGCGACGCATTCCCACTGAGTCTCCCGGTCCCGGTCCCATTCTTCTGTGTAGAATTGGTCCAGTCCGTACTGAGACAGAATCCCGTGTCGACCCACGAGCATGTGCCGCACAGATCCGTCCTCCCGCAGGTAAAAGACCAAAATCGTCCGCCTCCTGGCCGACAGCATCTCGGCAGAAAGAAGGCTCATGAGCACGGGGTCCTCGTTGTATTCCCTGCCGGCGACAATCCACATGTCGAAACCTTCCCGCCTCATAAGCTCCGGCAGGACCTTCTGCATGCGCACCTGCAGCCAGCGATTGCAGACCCGGGCTCTTTCCTCAAGCGGAAGTATTTCTGGCCAGTTATCTCTCATTACCAGACCTCCTCTGGCGGCCACCAGGCCGCCTGATTTGCAGGTGGTGTTACCTCTGTCTTAACCACTCAGCTGTCATCTCCTGCTCAGAAGCACCGATCGGGCAAAGACAGAGTCTGCCGGCGGCCGGCTGCCCTGCAGACCGGTTGCCTGGGGGCCGCGGTAAAGCTGGAAAAGGTGCCTCCTTCATGCGGCAGGAGTAGGTTATTTCTTTGGAGAAATAACTAGGAGTGGGTTCCGCTGCACCTAACAGTCGTCAACTCACTACCGAGGAGGTATGGTAAATGAACAGACTGGAAAAGGCGCTCATGCACGCCCTCTTCGTTCACCTGCATCACAATATAGAGCAGGCAATCGATTTCGACGCCTTCGCCCGACTGAACCAAAAAGTATCTCAGATGTGGCCCGACAGCGTACTGATCGGACCCGAAGACAACGACGATGCAGCCGTAATGCGTTTTCCTGGCGAATCAGGGGCGCTGGTGGCCAAGATGGAGAGCCACTGTTCACCCTGCGTACCGCGTCCCTATGCCGGGGCAGCCACCGGGGCAGGCGGCGCCATGCGCGACGTAGTGGCCATGGGTGCACGCCCCCTTTTCCTGCTGGATTTTGTGGGCACGGCACCGCTTGATGAAGAAGTCGTTGTGGGACCGTGCGGTTTCGACGGACAATGCACCTGCGGGGAATGCGAGACGATGACCAGCGGTGAGCGGCTCAACCTGCTCATCGAGGGGATCCGGGACATGTGCGAAACCATGGGTGTTTTTGTGGTCGGTGGAGGATTGTCCACATCTCTCACCGGTCCGGTCCCGGCGGTCGTTGCAGCAGTGATCGGCCAGATGGTCGTGGATGAGCCGCTGACCAAGCCGGCCAAAGCCGCAGGAGACCAGATAATAATGATCGGTGAAACGGGCAATGACGGAAACGATACCCTCTACCGCGCCGGCCTGGTGGATGAGATGTCCCCGGCAAAAGCACTGTTTGAGGAGGAAAAAGTCACCCAGAAGGCCTCGCTGGCAGCACTAAAAACCGGTCGCATCAATGCCTGCTCCGATCTGGGAGCAGCAGGCATCGGAGCCGCAGTGTGCGAATCTGCCCGGTTCGGCGGATTCGGCGCCCGGGTAAAACTGGATGCCGCCCCCCTACGAGTATCCGAGCTCACGCCAGAAGAGATAATGATCTGCGAAACTCAGGCCCGCATGCTCATGCAGCTGCCCCGTGAGCATGTCGATGAGGTCATCGAGGCGGCTGTTTCGCAAGGAGCGAAGGCGGCAGTTATCGGCGAAATTACCGACGATGATCACTCGGTGTTCACATATCGGGGCACAGAGGTGGCCCGCATTCCGAACAATCCCACCCCCGAGCAGATCGCCAAGGTGACCCAATGACTGCCGTATGGTAGTTCAGGCTGCCGCTCGAAGCACTGCAACTTGGTCTACCGCGCGGGTCGGAGGCTGGCCTCCCCGGCCTGCGCACGTGTTTGTGCTGTCAGGCTGTCTGGCCGCCGACCTCAGAGCAGAAATCAGGCGCCTGCTTGCTGTAAAAAGTGGGTCTAGAAGGAAGAAGCGGCCGACTGATCAGCCGGCCGCCAGATTATGTCCCAACAGTCGTCGTGACAAATTCAGCTACTCACTCATCATCGTCGCCGCCAATTTTCTCGAACCTATCCTTAGGAGTTGCGCACTGCGGACAGATCCAGTTGTCCGGCAGATCCTCAAGATCTACGCCGCTGGCTGTTTTGGCGTTCGGGTCATAAAGAAAGAGGCATTCCGGGCATTGCCACATTATATGACACCTCCCTCGCCAAGGGATATCCCGTCTCACTGATGAATCGAGCAAACTGACTGTGTTGATGCGGCCGCTGCAGCCCGATCCTTCAGACAGGGCTGTCAACACCGGCAGACAAGAATCCATCAGGCGACGGTTTGTACTGCACTAGTAATATATAAAAATCTCAGATGGTCTACAAGCCCAAATCGACTGCTCATTTCTCCGGCTTCGCCGACCCGACCGGTGCAGAACGCAGATGGAGTGCTTCTGACCGGGCAGGGGGAGACACAGGCCACATCACTACTTTTGCCCCGATCCGCAGGTTGCCGGCAGGACCCGCACGAATGACCGATACCGAACCCACAGGACAGCTGTGCGAAAAAAATTCCCGGGCAAACCGCTCGTCATCATCTGCCACAAAAGCGCAAGAAGCCAAAAGGGCCCTGATCGGGCCGCCGTGCGCAACCACCACCAGCGAACCGTGTCGGCCGCCGCGCACCGCCTCCAAATATGCGTCCCGCACACGCGCCCTCATCTGCCGGAGGGTCTCTCCTGCCGGGGGTGATGTTCTCATCGGATCATCATACCACCGCCGCAGCAGGCCGGGGTCACGGTTCTCAACCTGCCGGTAGTTCAGTCCATCCCACCTGCCGAAGTCAAGTTCCTGAAATCGTCGGTCAACCTGCCAGGGTACTCCCAGCCTACGGGAAATGATCCAGGCAGTCTCATCGGACCGCCGCAGGCCGCTGCTGAGTATTACAGAAGGTGCAGCACACCGCATGCAGCACCTGAAATGACGCTGCAGCCAGCAGCCAGCAGCACGGGCCTGCCGGCGGCCATCCCCGGTAAGGGGCGGGTCGGAGCGGCGGCCGAGATACCTTCCTTCGTCGTTACCCTCCGCCGCCCCGTGTCTGATCAGATACAGCCTGGTTCTCACGCTGACTCGGCCTCCAATCCTCATGCCAGCTGATGCAGCGCTTCTGCGAGCAAAATGTTCTCCCTCCGCCTTCTGACCGCCACCCGTATAAATTGCTCATCGAGTCCGGGATACGTACTGCAATCACGCACCATCACTCCCCTCTTGGACAGCGCACCGCGGATGTAGCCAGAAGCCGGCTTGTGCCTGGCCAATGCTCCCCGAAGCCCCAGAAGCAAAAAGGGAGCCTGCGAGGGGAAGACCCTGACCCCATCCACAGAACGCAGCCTGATGTAAAGCTCCCTGCGGCGGCGAGCGATCCATTTTCGGCTATGGCGGAGAAAACTCCGGTCGCCCAGCCCTGCCCGGGCGGCGCGGGCCGCCGGCTGACTGACCGGCCAGGGCGGCTGCACCCGCAAAAGCGCCTCTATCAGCCGGGGAGAACTCACCGCGTAACCTATACGCAGGCCGGGAACTGCCAGTATTTTGGTCAGCGATACCACCACAACCAGGTTGCAATGCTCCGCGAGGAGCCCGGCGGCGCTGTTGGAAGGCCAGCAGCCCAAAAAGGGCAAGAAACTTTCGTCCACTATGACACAGGTACCCGTCCTGCCGGCGGCTTCTGTCAGTTTGTCCACCGCGGCCAGCGGCACCCCGCCGCCGGTGGGGCTGTTGGGCCGGCATAAAAACAGACAGTCCGGTTTTCCCTCCCGCAGCTTCCGGAGCAGTTTTCGCTGAACCCGGTCGGTGAAACGAAAGTCCTCACCGTCCTGCAGATAGACCCGTAGGATGTCTCGCTTCCCCGGGCCGCTTTTGACCGCCTGCGCGTACTCAGAGAAGGTCGGCGCAACCAGCAGCGCCCTCCGCACATCCGCAGCCCGCACCACAGAATAAAGCAGCTCGCTGGCCCCGGCCCCGACAGCAACCGATCGGGCCTCGACCGAATGCAGGCCGGCTATCGCCCCACGAAAATCCGGATAATCCGGGTCAGGGTAGTGCTTCAGCACCTGCGAACAAAGCACCATATTTCGCACCGCAGGGGGAGGACCGAGAGGATTGATGTTGGCGCTGAAATCAATCAGGTCAGCGGCCGGCAGGCCAGTCTGTCTGCTGATCCGCCAGATATTGCCCCCGTGGCCAGAAGCAGTCATGACCCCAAAAGCCCCAGCGGAAAAAAGGCTGCCCAGAAGACGAAGGCTATCTCAGAGAGCACCTGCACTGCCCCGTAGGTATCCCCGGTCAGGCCTCCCAGCCGGCTTGCCATAAAGGCTGCGCTCCCCGCAGAAACACATACAGCCGCCGCCCAGGGCAGGATTACCTGCCACCCCAGCAGGGCGGCTGCTGCTGCCGCGGGCGCCGCTGCGCAAAACAGCACCTTCAGTGGGGAAAGACCCGAACCTGCCGCCTCAGCCATTCCCCTTTCTTTTCGTTTGGGCCGGGGGAACAAGTACATAACCAATACCATGCTCCAGCGGCTGACTCCTGGAGCCAACACCAGCCAGCTGCAGGCCTCATGGCTGCGCAGAAGCCCGCTGTAAGCGGTGTGCAGACCCAGCACTGCCATAATCACGGCAGTCACACCGAAGGCTCCCAGCCGGGGATCGCCCATGATTTCCACTCGCCTGGCTGCAGCTGCCGGCGCCAGCACTCCGTCAGCAGAATCGGCCAGGCCGTCGATGTGCAGTCCTCCTGAAATCAGCAGCGATGCCCCCACCACCAGCCAGGCCGAGGCTGCGGGAGGGAGGAAGTGCACCGCCCGGTTCAGTCCGGCCAGCAGGCAGCCGATAACCAGACCAACCGCACCAAAATAGGGCACAGCCCGCCTCATGCTGCCGCAAAAATCTGCTTCAGCCCGCCCCCACACCGGCAGTGCGGTCAGAAAGCGACCAGCTTCTCTGAACCCGTGCAGCACACCCTTCACCGCCTTCTCTTTTCGCCGTCGGAAACGCCGGCGGAGGAGAAACTGGCCATACCCCCCAGCAGCGCGGCCGAATCGGCCACGATCCCCAGCGCCGCCGCCGCTCCGCTGGCCTCCCCCAGGCGCATCTGCAGCGTCAAAAGCGGCTCGAGGCCGAGCCGGTCCAGGATCAGCCGGTGCCCGGGTTCGCAGCTGAGATGCCCGGCGAACAGGTAATCGCTCAGCCCCTGTGCGACCTCTGCCGCACA
>PUMD01000181.1 GCA_003551215.1 Clostridia bacterium
AGTTATGGGCATATCGGTTCGGTCGATCGCAGACACCAGTCCTGCCACTTTGTCGTATCCAATGCATCCGATGGTAACGGGTTCGCCCCCAACGACCTGGTAGCTTTCGCTGGCTTCAATAAACTCACGCAGAAACTCGGGCAATTTGACCTGACGGGCGCTGTTTAGTGTTACGTAGAACATGTTTGATCCCCCCTGTACTATTGCTGCCGGAGTCCTACCCCGGCTGGCAATCACTCTACTGCTAAGTGTAATTACTGGGGTAGCAGATGTCAAGCAGTTATTTAGAATATTTAATATTCATCTATATAATGCTTAACCTTCTGCCGTCCCAGCGACGCTGCCCGTCATCTACTGAGTGAGTATAGCATCTGCGGATGCTGTGTATACCCGATTTGCCGGCATGAAAAGAACCTGTAACATAGAACCGCCGTAGGAACAAAAGAGCTGCCCCACAAACGCGGGCAGCCCAGGTCGAACGCAAATTGCTCATAAGTGCACTTTAACTGCCGGGACCAACCAGCCGGGCAAATTTCTCTTCATCTAGCACCGTTACATCCCGCTCTCTGGCCTGCTGCAGCTTCTGTCCTGCTGCAGGGCCAGCAACCAGATAATCAGTTCGGTCAGAAACCGATGAGGTTACCCTTCCACCCAATTCCCTTACCAACTCAGACGCTTCCCTGCGGGTCCACTTCTCCATCCGGCCGGTAAAGACGAAGGTCAGTCCCTCCAGCCTGCTTTCTGCCTCATCGCGATCTTCCTCCGGCGACAGAGGCTCCACCCCGTTTTCGCACAGGGACCAAAGGACCTCACGGTTATCGGCGGAGCCGAAAAAGGCCCGCAGGCTATCGGCAACCTCAGGACCGATTCCGGAAATGCTCACCAGCTCCTCCTGTCCAGCCTGCATGAGCTCATCCAGACCGCCGAACTCTTCGGCCAGCAGCCCGGCGGTGTGTTCGCCCACCAGGGGTATGCCCAGGGCGTGCAGAAAGCGCCGCAGGGGGCGTCGTCTGCTCCGCTGCACTGCTTCGATGAGATTTTGAGCCGACTTTTCCGCTATTTTGTCCAGCTTCATCCAATCATCGGCATCAAGGGAATAAATATCGGAAAGGTCCTGCACAAGCTTCAGTTCAACCAGCTGTTCTGCGACGCGGTCACCCAGCCCCTCAATGTCCATGCCCCGCCGGGAGGCGTAGTGCTTTATACGTTCCCTCAGCTGGGCAGGACAGCTCATGGAGGTGCAACGGGTGTTCTTATTGTCATCACTGCTTATCACTCCAGAGTCGCACACCGGGCAGGTATCCGGCATAACAAACGAACGCTCCTGTCCGTTTCGGCGTTCGGGCAGTGACTTGACCACGTAGGGTATGACGTCTCCCGCCCTCTCAACCAGCACATGATCACCTACGCGAATATCCTTTTTCTCCACCTCGCTCTGGTTATGAAGGGAAGCTCTACTGACGGTGACACCGCCGATACTAACCGGCTCGAGGATAGCCACCGGCGTAAGCTTGCCCGTCCGTCCCACCTGAACCTGAATATCGCGAACCTGCGTGGTGGCCCGGCGAGCAGGAAACTTGTAGGCGATGGCCCAGCGCGGGTCACGGGTGCGAAAACCAAGCTCTTCCTGATAGTCAAATCTGTCGACCTTCAGGACCAGTCCATCTATCTCGAAGCGAAGCTCGTCCCGCCCCTCGAGAAGCTCCCGATGGTACTGCAGGGCGTCGGAGATGTCGCTGCATCTGCGCGCCGGCTCATCAGGCGAGCGAAGACGCCAACCAACCAGCCACTCATTCAGTACTTCCCACTGGGTCTGAGGGGATATGCCCACCGATTCAGCAACATCGTACAGAACCACCCGCAGGGGACGCCCTGCGGTAACCTCCGAGTCGAGCTGACGCAGGGAACCGGCTGCCGCATTACGCGGGTTGGCGAAGGGAGCTTCCCCTTCATCCAGCCTTCGCTGGTTTAGCCGCTCAAAATCCTCCTTGTTCATGTAGACTTCTCCCCGGACGACCAGACGCGGGGGAACTTCCACTCCATCATGGGGATTCAGAACCAGGGGAACCGAGCGGATGGTCCGCACGTTGGCCGAAACGTCCTCTCCAACCTGGCCGTCGCCCCGGGTGGAGGCCTGCACATAGCGACCATCCTCATAGACGACCTCCACCGCCAACCCATCGTACTTGGGTTCGGCAACGTAATTCAACTGCGATGCGCCAAGCTCCCTCCGGCACCTTTCATCAAAGTGCCTGACATCTTCTTCGGAGTAGACAGCCTGCAGACTGAACATAGGCGGCGAATGCTCAACCGGATCAAACTGCTCCTGCGGCCCCGCCCCCACCCTCTGAGTGGGCGAGTCCGGCCGTCTGAGCTGAGGGTAGCGTTCCTCAAGCTGCTTCAATCTCTCCATCAACCTGTCGTACTCTACATCCGATATCACCGGGTCAGCAAGCATGTAATAACGGTAATTGTGGTATCTAATTTCATCCCTGAGCCGATCAGCCTCACGCCTGATCGAATCACAGATCGCCGTATCTCGATCGCCAGATTTGCTCTCGCGCATGATCAACCTCCCACAATGCAAGCTTAGTCCAGATCGCCGCGGCTGCGGGCCAGCTCAACATTCAGCTCCGCACCCACCAGCAGGATGACTGCCCCTATGTAAATCCACATCAGAAGTAAAACCATGGTAGTCAGGGAGCCGTGAAGCAGCTCGTAATGCGATACCCGCTTGAGATAGCTGACGAAAATAATCTTGGCTGCTTCAAAGGCGACCATACCGAGAAGTGCTCCGGGAAGAACGGTAACGATACGCAGGCGCTTGGCCGGAAAAAAGCGGTAGATGATCAGAAACACTACAAAGGTCAGCAGCAGGGGGATGAGGCGTTCCCCTATTCTCCACAGTGGGGTGTCGGTCAGCGGAGTAACCCCCCACTGGGCCACGAATTCCGCCTCGTAGGCACGGAGAATCTCCGAGAATGTACTGATGCCGACCGACAGGAGCATAAAGAACCCCAGGGTCAACACTACCAATATGCCAACCAGAGTGGTTCGCAAAAAGGAAGTGTCCTCCTCTACTCCCCAAACCTGATTGAGCGACCGGGTCATCACGGTAAAAACCGCAGAGCTGACCCAGGCCAATCCCACCACACCGATTGCACCCAGCTGCGAACGCATGTCAACCAGGCTGTCCAGATTTCGCGCAATAAAGTCCGCAGAACCGGGAGCATAAAAATGTATGAGGTTTTCTACCTGTGACTGCACCGAAGGCGTGGGAAGCAGATAGGCTGCAGCGGCTACGGTAAAAAGCAAAAGGGGCGACAGCGAAAAAACGCCAAAATATGCTATGGCCGCAGCCTTAAGGAAGCAATCATCATCGACAAACCGCCGGTATACCGCCTTGGTGAAATCCCACATGCTCTCCCTACCTTCGGCCTGTCCGTCAGTGATATCAGTCACTAGTTCCTCCCGGTTCAACTTCCTGCTTTGGTTCCAACTGCAACGGCTGGTCGGATTCGTCCCGGCTGCCGTCCGTAGTCCCTTTGCTCTTCAACCATTTTCGCAGCATCCCTACTCCCTGTCGCGCCACCTTCAGGCCTGATTTGACCGCAACCTTGCCGCCAGCAGAAGAGGGAGCCACCCGGCGGATCAGAACAGCCGACAGCACCTGTTCGGCAATCCTTTGTCCCGAGCCGGTCAGTCCCCGAACCGTGCGGACCATCTCTTTGGATTCGCGGGTCAGGGCCAGCAGCTCATCAACCAGCGCGACGAGCTGCTGGCTTATTTCCCGCTTAAGCTGCTCCACCTCTCGATAGAGGCGCAGGCCGATAAGCAGCACCGCAATCCAGGCCAGGGCGTTTATGGCGGTTGATATGGCTATGACGTAAAGGAGAGTTTCCTGGGTCATGATTCGGTTTCCAACTGTTCTTCCAGTTCAGCGAGCCTGGCCTCTATCTCCGACAGAGTCTTGTCCACCTGTTCGCTGGACGGTGCATTCTGCGCCGCGCGATGCATTATCTCCTCTGCACCATCCTTCAGCTTCAGGCTGAATTCCTCAGCTCCATCGCGGAACTCTTCCGCCACAGCCTGCGCCTGCTGACGGAAACTGCGAACGGTTTCCTCCCCTTTGTCTGGAGCAACCACCAACCCGGCGGCAAAGCCAAGCACACCTCCAACCAGAACACCAAACATGAAATCCGATCCTCTGGACATCTCAGAAACCTCCCTTTCGGTACTCATTGCCAGCATCTGCACCCATTATTATACCATTTCCGCCGCCAATCTCCACCAAATAATGCGACAGCAGCCGACGTAGCCTGCGGAGTCTGAGTCTAAGTATCCTGCGGCTGTATCTGCATGTGCCACGGCAGTCGTGCACACACTATGGAAGGAAGGCAAGATTCGGCGGGGAGGTCGGTCGTGCAGCATCCACCCAGGGAACAATGGCATTCCAGGTTGGGCTTCGTGCTGGCAACCGTAGGCTCGGCAGTTGGTCTGGGAAATGTATGGCGGTTTCCTACCATGGTCTCCCGGCGGGGAGGGGGAGCCTTTCTGCTGGTATATCTGGTGGCGGTGGCGGCGGTGGGCATACCCCTGATGATGGCCGAGCTGTCGCTGGGACGCCGCAGCCAAACCAACGTGGTGGACGCCTTTGAGTCCACCTCAGCCAGCTCCGGGTGGGGACTCATTGGAGCGCTGGCGGCGCTGGCTGCTCTGACCATACTGTCCTATTACGCGGTAATAGCTGGATGGACCCTGATATACGGGTACCTGGGCATGACCGGACAGCTCGCCAATCTCAGCTCTGACGCTCTAGGCCAGCTGTTTTCTTACCTGACACAGAACACCCTGTGGCCGCTCATTGCACAGGCAATGTTTCTGGGTATGTCAGCAGCCATCGTGGCCGCAGGCGTTACCGCGGGAATTGAACGGTACAGCACTATTTTGCTGCCAACCATGGTGATCCTCCTGCTGGTTTTGCTGGTCCGGGCAATACTTCTTCCCGGGGCAGCCGAGGGAGTCCGCTGGTTCCTTCGTCTGGATCTTCAGGCGGTGAATTTCGGCGTGGCGCTGGAGGCAATGGGTCAGGTTTTCTTCAGCTTCAGTCTGGGAATGGGAGCTGTGCTCACCTACGGCAGCTACCTGAGTCGGGATGACGACATACCCCAAAATTCGCTGCTAATCACTACTGCCGATGTTGTCATTGCTCTGCTGGCAGGATTGGTTGTGGTCTCAGCTCTATTCGCCTTCGGCATCGACCTTGACGTCGGCGCGGGATTGATTTTCGTAGCCCTCCCCTCAGTATTCAACACTCTGCCGGCCTCCGCCCTGTGGGCGACTCTATTTTTCCTTTCACTGACCTTCGCCTCCCTTACTTCCCTTATCTCTTTCATGGAGGTGTTGAATGCAGTGGTTATGGAGAAGCTTAACTGGTCGAGGCGTGCTTCTGTGGTTGCGGTCTCCGCGGGGGTATTTATCGGCGGAATTCCCTCAGCCCTGGCCGAGGGGCCGCTGGCAAACATCACCCCGGCCGGCATGAACCTGCTGGACTTTTTTGACTTTGTGGCCTCCAACGCCATGCTGCCGCTTTCAGGCCTGTTGACGGTCATATTCGTTGGATGGGTGTGGGGAATCGAGTCGGCAGGAGAAGAGATCACCCGCGGAGCAATAAATCTGCCTGCGGCCATCAGGCATATATGGGGAATAATCATAAAATACGCAGCTCCACTGGTTTTGGCCTACATTTTGATCAACGGCATATGGGGAAACTGAGTCAACATGCCCGGTCGTGCGGTAGCTGATGTCAGTCCGTTTCGTCAGCTGACTGGCCAGCAGTGCGACGAAGGGGCAGGTCAGCATCAGCAGCAGCCCTGGCGGAAGAAGTTCTGACCAGAAAAAGCCCCAGCAGAATAAACACCGCACCGGCTGCGCGGAGCAAAGTCCATTGCTCTCCCAGCAGGATGTAGCCCAGGATGCCAGCCACCACGGGTGTAAGGTTGTTGTACACAGCAGTCTTGGTACTCCCGAGCGTTCCAACTCCCCAGCTCCACACCAGGTAACCAGCAAAAAGGGCCAATACGGACGCGTAAATCACGGCCAACCACCCGCGGGGACTCACAGCAGTCCAGTCCTGCGCCAGTATTGAAGGAGTGCTGATCAAAAGCAGGGGAACAGTCCCCAAAACCATGGCATAAGCAGTGACCCGCAGGGGAGAATAGCGCTTCAGAACCCTGCGCGTCATCAGAGTGTAGGTCGCCCAGCACACCGCGCCGGTGAGGGTAAGCAGGTCTCCCCACACCGTCTGCGATGAAATGGTAATGCGCTCCCCCGCACCAAGGATTACCATGGCAACCCCGGAGATGGATATGCAGATCCCCACCCACCCACGACGGTCGGGGATCTGCAATCCGAGTACGGCGCTCAGCACGGCAACCCAAA
>PUMD01000035.1 GCA_003551215.1 Clostridia bacterium
CCGCCTGCAACCCTTGCTGGCTCACCGCTACCAGTTCGTCCCCTGAAAACGGACCCGAACGTCGGGTGTGCGTTCCTACCGCACCTACAGTCCATCCTCAAAAGAAGCCTGGAACAGGTACTACTACAGCCGGGGCCTATAAGAACCACTGAAGAATTCCGACTATCATAACCTCACCTTCGATGAGCGATTCGGTCTGCTGGTTGGCGAGGAGTGGACCACCGGAAGGAAGGTGGTCCGTTCAAGACGAAATATCTGGCCCATTTGAACTAGATTACCCGGCCGAATTAGCCAGAATATGTGCTATGACAGTCAATAACCTTGTCGTACGAAAAAACAGTTGCAATAGGCAGGAGTGTTGAAGCAGATTCGCCAATATATCAATGTAAGGAACTTGATGAAGCCGAATGCCAGGGGGTTTTCAAGACCTGCCAATCAAAGAATACTACTATTCTGTTCAAAACAGCATTTGACATGAATTCTATATTCCAGCTATATAGCAGACAAGTAAATACAAGAGACTCACCGGTTCCTTTTTGTCTACTGCTAAGGCGACAGCAGCGAGAGGGGTCATCTGATTGATTAAAGAGGGGAACATGCAGTACGACAGCAATAGAAATTGGGCCGAAACTCCATCAATATTATATTGTGAGGAGAATATTTTGACATGACCGAGGTGTGCGACATTCGAGAGGTTCAACTTGAAATCGATACTTATCTAAGGCGTCTTAGTCGTTGCCTGCAACGATATCCACTCTTTGGGGATATGGCAAGGCTACTGAAAGAAAACGACCGACAGCAGGGTGGTTACATCCACTGTGAATTCACACTAGATCGAGGAATAACTGTAGAACTGCTATGCGTCTTTAAGCGATCTACAGAAAATCCGGATGCCGGCAATCTGGATAAATATAGGCTGAACATACATGGAAAAACGGACAAATATCTCGATATCCGCATAGAAAATAGCGAGTTTGAACCACCACACGCTAATCCCGACAAATCGCTAGCAGAAAAATCGGGAAAGAGACATTGGAAGCATCCGGAAGATACCTGTCTCTTAATCCCACTAGCATGTGTGTGCGCCTGTATCAGAATACTGCAGTACTACTACGGTAAACCTGAAGCATATCCGCTTACTTGTGCCCAGCCATATAATGAGTTCATCCTGGAAGAATGGAGGATATCAAATGAATAAAACGAGACAGATTACTTATTTCCAAGAGGAAGGTCGTACCAACCAAGAATCAACTATTGACAAGGTCATAGAAAGGTGGGAGCGAACACCTCATCTTCCTATAGTCTGCTTCGCCTGGGGAAGCCATAGTGTGCTTACACTAAGAGAACAGATTGGAGAACAGTGCAAGTTAATCGCTGTAACTCAATCTCCCAATAAACCTGTGCAAGAGAGTGATGAAGTGCACAGCCAGAAGCCTCCGCTCCACGCTAATTTGGAAGAACAACAGCGTCTCCAAGACGCAAATGTTCCGTTAGTTTACGGTATTCAAGCATTTGATGATATCCTGCTGCCAGGAGCCGACAGCCAAAAACATAGAGCAATAAGAGAATCTTTACGGATGGTTTCTGGTGCTCTGCCTTTGTGTATAGATGCTGTACTAATGGCATGTTCTGCTGGACATGTGGAAGCGGGCAACGAATTAATTGCATTTGCTGCGGACACAGCAATAGTGGCAGTCGCTGCGATTCACCCATATCTTTTTCATCCTGGAGAAGGCCTAGAAATACGTGAAATCTTATGCAAACCCCGTATCCTGACTAGGACAAGACCACGAGATAAATGGCAGAGTGTAAAACGAGAAGAAAAGGAGTGACGGACCTAGCAGTTATAAGCAGTCTAGCCAGCAGCATAACGCCCAGCTTCCCGATATTCACGTAATTGAGGCACCCACCCTGATGAGGGTGCCTCCTCACCTGTTTCCATTCGCTTGGATTGCATTTCAATCTTCTGGGCAGTCTCCATCGCTTCTAGCACTTCTGAATCGCCACCAGCATCATAGTAAAAATCCAAATGTGTTGCCCAAAGTAAGGCATCCATCCTTCTAATCTCACATTCCCCTAAAGTCCCGTCTTCGAGTTTCTTGCGTACTTCCTCAGCGCCAAACTGACACTCGTATTTCCTATGCAACTTCAGCATTTCGGACAAAGAGTAACCAGGGTTTTCATAGGTCGTGAATGCTAATCCTTGACAGGTATCGTCGCGTTTTTGCCCCACCATGACACCCCCCTTATCTCTCATGTTCCTCAATCGCCGGCCACAATGCCCGAACCTCAGGCTTTTCTCCTTCTACAATGATACCCATAATTCCTGCTAGTTATGATAATTAGGTAATATTCCACCATCATGCTCGCTTAAGGTTCTTTCATCCTAATTGTGAATAAAAACGCAATAATGCTATCCAACTTGAAATAGCATATGATGCCATCACTATTCTACCAATCCTCATCACTACATAATATAGAACCCACCACTCAATGTTAACCATATGATAGGCCGATAAGGCAGGATTCTGGCCTTCCCACGTCGAACATAGGTTCTCCTTCCCAAAAGCAACAGCGCGTGTGCAGCAGTCCTGAGATCTTCCAGCCGCGCAGTTATGCCCCGTGTTGCCGTCAGGGTCCAGCCAGTGATCGTCGTGCTCTTTGTGGCTTTCCGCATGGGCTCCACCTTCATGGCAATTCGATGTGAGTTTTGTAGAGGCCGGTCCAGTATGGCACCGGCGACAGTGGACTCATGGTTGCTGACAAAGCTGTGAGCAGGTTTCCTTCGGTGTCTCATTTCCGCCCATCCCAGAAACGGGCCTCCATCCTCCAGTAAGACTGTACTTAGTATAATTACCACGTCGCTGACGGTGACCGGAAACCCCACCTAAAAAGACTGCTTCTAAGGAAACTGTGCAGGGCCACAACACACCGCTGCTGGACCATCATGTCGCGTTGAGCGGCACCCAGAGGTGACCCTTCCCAGGGCCGCACTGCAATGACAACGCTCCGAGTCTTCAGGATGCCCTGCGACAGAGGCTAACCCGAGTTATCCCCGCGGTTCCCCGACGAATCCAAGCCGGAAGCCATCGGGATCCCGGATCACGAATTTGTAAGTCCCCCATGGGGCCATCGCCAGCTCCTCCTCAACATCAACCTGGCCGCGGACCCGGTGCCACAGGGCTTGCACGTCATCGACGGAGAAGTTGATGATGTCCGCGTTCTCAGTGCGTTGCAGATCCTGCGTCTCGGCGATGCCGAATCCGCCCCCACCATCCAGCCGGTAGGATTGCCAGCGGGTGGCCTCGTAGAAGGTCTCGGGCTCAAAGGCAAGGATCTCCTCGTAGAAACGCCGGGAACGCTGCAGAGATTGCACGGAGATGGTAACTACCTGCAGCTGCATATGCTTTACTACCTCCCCCCTGGTACCCCCGAGAATGCCCACCAAATATTCCGCCAGTGCCCTCCTCGGCCATCTCTCAGTTTTTCTGCCAGACCTACCGTATCTATTCCCTCTCCATAGATTACGTAGTTTACCGAATCAACCTGAATCGTTTTCTGGTCGGGGTGAATTATGATGCTGACTGTCTCGTTGGTGTTCGTTTTCGTCAGCAGCATGCTGATGCTCACCCGGGGCTGGCCGCCCGGCTTTACCCTGGAGGTTACAGCAGCACGGCTGATTCTTCTGCGCACCTTCTGGTCAGAAAGCACAGACAAAAGCATATCAACAATAGGCTCGTCCGTGATGTCCTCCCAGGTGGATGTTTCTTGATATCCCTGCTCTGTGGTGCTTTCCTGGCGAAAAACAGTGGCTTGAATCGATGCAATATTGATCTCACCTGCTGAGACATCGTCAGTACCGATGATCGTTTGAAGACTTCTGGGGTAGAAGTGATATGACATGGTCAGGATGACGACAAGCACCACCAGTACTGCCCGTAACTTGAACACAGTTGATGAGAAATCACTCTTCATCACAGACTCTCCTGTCCCCTCATTTGCTCAGTTGCACGTAAAGACCAGGCACCATCCTCACTTGCACGGGGAGCATAGACGTCCAGCGTATCTGCAGCTCCGATTATTCTTCATTTCACCGCATATTTGCGGCAGCCGCCAGCTGCCCTCTTTGGACCTTCTAATCATATCAGCAAATGCAGCTGAATGTCTCTGCAGAAGGTTGCTCATCTGAAGCACAGTGACCTGTACCGGTGATCTCCGGCGCCCAGGATACCGCGTTGGGGCGACGGCGCAAGATCCGGGCGGACGAGACAAACCGCCCGGGCTTGATACCACCCTAATGTCAGCCCCCAGTCGGTCAGAAAACAAAGCCACATATAATAAGGAAGGAACCCGGCGCACCGGTGATTGGGGAGAGGGGTAGCCGGGTCCCTTCCGTCAAATTGAAAATCCAGTTGATATCATGTCTGCTCAAATGCGGCTTCTGGCAGTCCGGTCGTGCAGCTTGACGCTCAGCATGAGGAATATCGCCCCGAATGCCGCGACTGCCAGAACGTTTACCCACGGGCCGAGCACGTAGTCCTGCCCGAAGGCGTACCTCATCAGGTCTGTGGTGTATGTTACCGGCGAGATATAAGAAAGCACCCTGCCCCACTCGGGAAGCTCCCCCAGCGGTATGAAAATCCCGCTGATGAAGATAACCGGCAGCCTGATGGCGTTTGACAGCATCATTACGTTAGCCGGCTTGTCGGTGGGCATCGCCGAGAACATGGTGCCCAGACCTCCAAAGCAAAGCGCAGACAGCAGAATGTTCAGCGCCGCCATACCTGCGCTTGCCAGCGACAGACCCACCCCCAAAAGGGCCAATGCCACGACAAAGCTCGCCACAAACACACCAAAGATCACCGCGGCCAGCACATCACCCAGCACCAGCACTGCCACGGAAGTTGGGCTGGACAGCAGCTTCTCCAATGTCTTGGTGCGGGTCTCCCAGGGAGTAATGAACGGACCCACCGAAGAACCGGTGAAAAACAGCGTTATCCCCAAAAGCCCTGGAACCAGCTGCACAGGTGGGATGCCGCGCCCCATGGCAAAGGCGGAAAACAGCACAAAGGGAAAGAGCAGACCGAAGATCAGCACCGGCGGCTCAGTGTAGTATATCCGCATGTTCTTTTTGCATATGGCCAGTATCTGTCTTAAGCGGAACGCAAGCGACATCACATCTCGCCTCCCGTCAGCCGCACAAATACCTCTTCCAGGTCGGGGCCTCTGGTGTTGACCGTCTCGATCTGCAGCTCGGGATGCTCTCGGACGAATCCGGTAAGCTGCATGAGCGAATCGTGCGGCTTTCGCGTATAGATGCGCCACTTGTCGCCCCGTCTTTCTGTACGGATGATGCCCTCCATGTCAGGAAAGTCTGCCAGCTGCTCGGTGAAGCTTACTTCGATTGAACGGCTGCTTTCGAAGGTGGCCTTGAGGCTCTCGGGGGAATCCACTGCCGCAATCTCCCCTTCATTTATTATGGCCACCCGGTCGCAAAGAGCATTGGCCTCGGCTATGTTGTGAGTTGTAATGAAGACCGTCGTACCCTCCTCATTCAGTTCTCTAATGATCCGGTGGATAAGGCGCGAGCTCTGCACATCCAGGCCACCGGTTGGCTCATCCAAAAATAGCGTCTGCGGTTCATTGATCAGAGACATGGCAAGGATGACCCGCTGCGTCATGCCCTTGGAGAATGTGGCTACTTTGTCGTGGCGCCTGTCCAGCAGACCGAACATGTCCAGAAGTTCCTCAGCTCTGTGTTTGACCTCCCGGCCGGCCAGGCCGTAAAGCTCCGCAGTGAAAGTGATGTTCTGCAGTGCGGTCAGATCGAGGTAAGCGTTGGCCAGCTCGGGGACCACACCGATACGCCGCTTGGCCACATCCCGCTGCCGCAGCAGGTCGTAACCGTGCAGCTGCACCTTGCCCGAATCGGGCTCCAGCACGCCGGTCAGCATGCGGACAGTGGTTGTCTTTCCCGCCCCGTTGGGGCCGAGGAATCCGAATATTTCTCCGCTGTCTACGGAAAAGGAGACTCCATTGACTGCCCTGAAGTCGCCAAAAGTTTTGACCAGGTCTTCGGCTACTATAGCATCGCTCAATCCCTTCACCTACCTAACATTTATGTGACTCACTCACCTAGCACCGCTTATATTATAACTTGCGTATACACAGGTCAACCGTGCCCGGGTGAAAAAGCATATCCATGTAAATGTTGGGAAGGGGATGAGCAAAAGCCAGCAAGATACATAATATGGTTGGCTTACTTAAGGATATGAGCAAGATTTTAAGTAAGCGCAGATCGCGGCCTTCATGATTAGGTTGCCTTAATTAAGAAGGAGCCAGCATGCATCCAGACAGAACAGG
>PUMD01000207.1 GCA_003551215.1 Clostridia bacterium
CCCCGAGGCCCTCTGGTTCTGGATCCGGGGCGTGGGCACCGACGCCACCAGTCATCTCGCGGTCGAGGAGTATTACGGAGGGGAATGGCGGGAAGTGACCGATATCGCCGACCTGCCCGCCGACGGGACCGTAATCGGGCCGGTCGCTCTGTATCACGACACCACCCGGGTCCGCTTCACCTATCACCGTTCCGAAGGCGAGCTAGCCTTCGACGACGTGGGTATCTGCCGGTTCCATACCCCCACGCCCACGGCCACACCTTCGGTTACGCCGACGCCGTCGGTCACGCCGACGCCCAGCTCGACGCCCACGCCCACGGTGACGCCCACTCCTTCGGTCACGCCCACGCCCTCGGTGTCACCGACGCCCACGACGGCTCCGACACCTTCCCCCCGGCCGGAGGGGCGGCGGGTATTCACAATATGGTAAAATGCTGAAAGCTCATCGCTATGAAAGGTAGAAAGACAACCGCCGGACGGATACTTCTTGCCGGGGCGCTGGCCGCGGTCCTCTTCCTGCCGGCCCTTCTTTCCCCGTCCGGCGCGTCGGCCCAGTGCGGCGTCTTTGAAGAGGGGTTCGACGATTTTAATCTCGGCGTCCGGCCCGATGGCTGGAGCTTCATCGGCTGCGGCGCCAACAGCGACGTTTACACCTCGACCGGCAATTTCGGGCTGGATTCGCCCTCTCTCCGGCTTGACGACACCGGCGACAGTTTCACCACCCACGAGTTCGATCTGGCGGGAACGCTCAGTTTCTGGATGAGGGGAATGGGCACTGCCGGGGACTGGGAGGATAGCAGTCTCGAAATCGAAGAATTCATCTCCGACGACTGGTTCCTGCTGACCGAGATCATCCCCATCTCCCGTTCCGCCACCACCATCGGCCCGCTGGATCTCGACCCCGACACTTCCCGGCTCCGCTTCACCTACCATAAGGTGGCCGGAAACCTCGCCCTCGACGACATCTGCGTTGACAACCTCAAGACGCCGACGCCGATTCCCACGGCCACCCCGGAAGGATATAAGACTCCGCTGCCGACTCCGCCGCCCAGCCCGACGCCCGACTGCGGCAGGTTCTTCGAAGAATTCCACAACTTCCAGGAGGGAACACGCCCGCTGGGCTGGTCGTTTGTCGGGATCGACAGCGCCGACGTCTATACCTCCACCGGTTTCTACGGTCTGGCGCCGCCCGCGGTGAAGATGGATACCTACGGGGACATTATCCAAACGTCTTCCTTTTCCTACCCCGGGGCCCTGCATTTCTGGCTCCGCGGCGCCGGCACCAGCCCGGACGGCTACCTGGCCGTTCAGCAATGGTATCAGGACCCCCTTGAAACAGACCCCCGCTGGCATACCCTGACCAATGTCTTCAATATCCACACCGGATTCGGCGGCGTCACAATGGGGCCGTTCGAACCCGAACTGACGGCCACCCGGATCCGCTTCGTTTACCAGCGCCACGTCGGCAACATCGCCATCGACGACATCTGCCTCTCCCACCGGCCGACGCCGACCCCGACGCCCAGCGCAACGCCCACCTTGACACCAACCCCTTCGGTCACTCCGACCTTGACGCCAACGCCAACGAAGGTCCCGACCGCAACGCCGGAACCGACAAATACCCCCACGCCGACCGCAGCGCCCCCGACTTCAACGCCGACAATCACGCCCATACCCACGGCTTCGCCGACGGTAACCCCATCGCCCACCGCCACCTCGCTGGCCACGCCCACGCCCGTCTGCGTGGGCGATGAAGATGAAATCCACGAGGTGGACTTTGAAGACTGGCCGAATATCGCCCAGGGCGACTGGCAATTCACCGATCCCAGCGGACTGACCTGGAGCGCCCACGAAGCCTACGTGAACCGGATGGGCGGACGGCCCAAGGTCTCGATGCGGTCAGTAGATGCCTGGTTCGAATTTCCGCCGGTCAACTACCCCGGCGAGGTCACCTTCAATATGTTCCTTATGAACCCCAACGCCGATCCCTGGGACGAAGCCCTGGCCCTGGAATGGATTGACCCGGAGTTGCCGCCGGAAGACCCTAATTACGGGGAATGGCAGATGCTGACCGAAATAACGACCACCTCCACCCATCACGAACACACGGTCGTAACCTATCCCGTCTTTCTTTGCGACGAGATGTGCGTCCAGTTCCGCGTAAGAGTCTCGAGGAGAAGAAGACAGACCATCAGCGTGGACTACATCACCGTCAGCAGCGACCTCTGTCCCACGCCGACACCGAGCCCGACCGCTTCCCCCACCTCGACGCCCACGCCGGTGGAGACCCGAACCCCCACGCCGTCGCCGTCGGTAACACCGACACGCACGCCGTTAGCCACCCGCACACCCACGCCTTCGGTAACGCCCACGCCGGTGGAGACCCGAACCCCCACGCCGTCGCCGTCGGTGACACCGACACCAACACCGTCGATCACACCTTCCGTAACACCCACGCCGATTCAGACGCGCACCCCCACGCCCAGCGCAACGCCGACACCGACGGTGACCCCGACGCCCTCGGCCATACCGTGGACGCGACTACTGGTGGACCAGGTCCACGGCAGCACCGATCTGCATTACGTCCTGCTCTACAACCCCACGATGTCCGACGTCCGCCTGGGAACCGACAGCGTCTTTTTGCACAGCCAGAGCGCGGTGGACCGGGGCGAAAGCCGCCTCTTCCGCTCCCCTCCGGACATCATACCCAAGCAGGGCTACTTCCTGGTAGCCACCGAACGTTACCTCACCCCTACCGGGAGCTTCACCGAGGTCACCGCCGACGCGGTCGTCCCCCTCCGAATCGTCCAGTCGAGCGGCGCCGGCCACTCCTGGGCAAGACTGGCGAGGGTGGTCGAACCGGAGTTGGAGACAATCGACGCCCTCGGCTGGAAAGCGACGGTCGCCACCACCGACCCCCACCATTACGAGGGCAGCCCCAAAATCGGCAGGCTGTTCGCCGATACGGCCTGGTTCCGCAACCAATACGGGGAAACCGGAGTTCGCGTAGACGACGACTGGAACCCCACCGACTTCTCCTCGCAAAGCGAGATCGCGCCGGACGGTTCCGGAAGAATCACCGAATGGTTCTGCCAGACGCTGTGGCCGGTCCAGGACCTCTACACGCCGACCGCCGACTACGCCCAACAGTGGTCCCCCACCACCACCGCCGGCTACACTCACTTTTACGAGCTGGTCGGCCCCCAGAAAGGCGAAGGCGGACCGGGAGACCCCGGCGATCTCGACTTCGCCCTCTTGAGCTACGGCGACGACAAGGTCTCCTGCGGGGGGGTCCCCGGAGAGGCGACCTGGTTCCGTCTCGGGGCCTTCCCCGGCGACCCGGACGCCGGCCATATCAGCGACTTCGTTGACTACTGGTCGCGGGTCCACGTCGAGCTGGTCATCCACGGTCAGCAGGTCGGGGGAACCGAGAGCACCGCCGTCCTCAGGAGCGGAGGCAGGAACTTCCGCCGCAACTTCCGCTTTCCCAACGAAGTCGGCGAGGTGGACCGGCTCCGCCCCTGGCCCGAAGACCCCTCGACCGAC
Organism: Clostridia bacterium; assembly: GCA_003551215.1. GTDB lineage: Bacteria > Bacillota > Sulfobacillia > SLMV01 > SLMV01 > PUMD01. The sequence continues at coordinate 3,547 of PUMD01000207.1, forward strand.
GAGGACTGGACCTTCACCGCGCTCAGGAATCTCGAAGTCGGAATCTACAACAACAACCCGGGGATACCCAAGTATCTCACCCAGGTTTACGCCCGGGTCTGGTACACCGGGTCGATACCGCCGGTGACGCCCACTCCCCACACGCCGGCACCAACCCGGACCCCGTCCATAACGCCTTCCCCCTCGATCACGCCCACGCCGACGCCGGAGGGCTATATGACGCCGACGCCTTCGGTGACTCCTTCCGTGACCCCGACCCCCTCGCCGGTACCGACCGAGACCCCGACGCCAACACCGTATGGATTCAAATCGCCCACGGTGACACCCAGCGTCACGCCGACGGTGACACCCTCGCCCGCGCCCTCAGCGTCGCCGTTCGAGAAGGGGCCGTCGCTGACCTTCCCGGCGGCCGAAAGCTGGAGCTACCTGATGAGCAGCGTAACCTGGAGCTCGCTGGGCGAATACAAATCGAGCACGGTCCCGGAGAGTACGCTTAAAATCTGGGATACCGCGGGGCAGCCCTCCACCATCGGCTCCTGGCGGGAGGAGTCGCCGTGGGTCCACGGCGGCGGCTGGGCCTACACCATCAACCTGCCCATCTTCTGGGACAAGGACCGCGACCGCGACGGGATGCCGATCTTCTGGGAGCTGCAGTGGGAGGACGAACTCGGGCTGAGCGACCTCAACCCGGACGACGCCGTCATCGATTACGACGGGGACGGGTTCACCGCCATCCAGGAATATCTGGCCAAGACCGACCCGACCGACAGCGCGTCCTTCCTCCAGTTCACCGACATCCGCCTGGTCACCGCCGAGGGGATTCCCCAGCTATGGGCGAGGACGCCCACCGTCCTCGTCCAGGGTATGCACGCCGAATACCCGAACTACCTCCGGTCGCTCAGCTACGAGATCCTCTACGCCGACTGGAGCCGGGAGGACCAGAAGGCGGGGGCCGACTTCTTCAAGGAGAACCCCGACTGGTTCAACCTGACCGGGACCTGGACCGTCCTGACCGGCGACGGGGGCGAGCTGGTCCGCTTCAGCCGGCAGGCGGACCTGACGCAATACGTGGAGAACCTGGCCGGCCTGGAATCGCTCAACGAAGGAGACATCCGTTTCTACCGGCTGGCGATCGGCGGCACCTGGGACCAGGGAGAGCCGGTCCCGCACGAACAGCTCAGCGCCGACTGGGCCTATTACACCCAGGTCGGCAGCTGGCGGCTGGCCAGCACGCTGGCCCGGGAGATCCTGATGGTCCAGAAGCACCGGCTCTCGCCGGACGATCCCGATTACGGATTCTTCAGCCTGGCCGGCAATACCGCCGGATCGGGGGGCATCTTCGACCACGTCCTGGGAACGGAATATTTTTACGCCGGCGACGTCCCCGCCGACGCGACCAACATCAACCTCTGGCTGGAACAGGGCAAGGTCGCGGTGGACTTCCTCTCCGACCAGGGGATGTGGAGGGCCGAGACCCAGTTCCCGTCGGAGAGGGTGATCACCCCCGAAGAGGGCTTCCGCCTGCGCTTCAAGCCGGAAGACGATCCGGTCTACCCGGAGGAACAGCCTTACTTCTACCTCTCGGCCCAGCTCAAAACCGATGACTACTACTACGAGATTCCCCGCCACGAGGGGGAAGGCTCGCTTGCCTGGAACGACCCCAACCGCCGGGTCTCGATGATCGCCTACAACCTTCCGTTTGAGAGGGCCTTCCTGGATCTCGATTTCCCGCGACTGGCCGGCGAGAAGATCCCGCGCCACCAGTTCCATCGGTGGCAATTCAGCGACCACGTGCGCCTTTTTAACCGGGATATCTCCTCGCGCTTCCCCGGCCATACCAACGCAACGGTGGGAATCTACTACTACTACCCCGAAGGGCGCTGGGAATACTTCACGCCGGTGGCGATGGGAACTGAAGTCGGCGATGAATTAAAGGTCTCGCCGGGGTCGCCCATCATCGTCCACCAGTTCCGGGACCCCGACGAAGCCGAGGACGACTGGGTAATCCGGGACAGCCTGCCGTGGAACCCGGCGCTGACCTACCTGCGGATGGCGGTGCCGGAACCGGACCCGGAATCGCTGCCGATCGAGGAGGGCTTCGACGGTTTCGACGAAGGGGTCCGCCCCGCGGGCTGGCTCTTTACTAACCTTGGAAACGATGACGTCTTCACCGGGGAAGGCTGGTTCGGAAACGATTCACCGGCTTTGAGAATGGACGACCAGGCCCGGGTGGAGACACCGGTCTTTGAAAGCGCCGCCGGCGTCCAGCTCGAATTCTGGATCCGCGGCGAAGGAGTCCAGTCAACCAGCGCCCTGCTGGTGGAAGAACACGATGGTGTCGGTTGGTTGGAGGTGACAACGATCGCCGACCTTCCGACCACGGAGACGACACTTGGCCCGCTGGGACTCGGCGAGACCGCCTCGAGCGTCCGCTTCACCTATAACCGAAACATGGCCGGGGAAGAGGGATTCCTGGCCTTCGACGATGTTCATATCTATCAGGATTAAACCGGATAACTTATTAATTGGAGATGATGAGAAAGGTATTGCTGACAGCCCTGGTAATCGTTTCGGCGCTGGCCGTTCTTCCTCCGGCCGGGCGCGCCATCCAGCTGGTTTACTTTAACAGCGTGGCCCTGATGGATCAGTTCCAGGGGATACTGCCCGACGGGTCGCTGGTCCAGATAATCTACACCCCCACCGGCACGATCTCGCCGCCCAGCATTTATTCCGGGATGCCGACCGACGACAACGTCCTCTGGCAGACCACGGTC
>PUMD01000071.1 GCA_003551215.1 Clostridia bacterium
TGCTCAGTAAGATCGAGCAGGTAGCCCGCAAGTCCGATCCGTGGGAGTTTATCGAGTCCGGCAAGTTCAGGATTCGCACCAAAGACGGCAAGGTTGTCCGGTTCGACCTGAACACGATGAAGCCGCCACAGCGGGAGTTTTATTACTGGGTGAAGAAGGAATATCTTGAAGGCCGTCGGGTAATGGCCGTGATCCTCAAATATCGGCAGGGCGGCTTTTCCACGGTATGCCAGGCGATAATCTTTGCTATTGCCCGGAGCCGGTCGAATTACAACGCCCTTACCATTTCCGACACCGAGGACCGGGCCAAGTGGCTTCACAATATGGGCAAGTTCGCCCAAACTTATCTTGAGCGAATGGGCGATCGTGAGACTACGCTGAAACGGTCCAACCGTGTCGAGATAGCCTTTTCACCCAACGATTCGGTTAACCGTATCGGTTCGTCAAAGTCCCCCAACGTCGGTATTTCAGAAACCCGGCACGCCTTTCACGGTTCCGAGGTGGCCTATTACGATAACTGGGAGACGATCTGGGGTAACGTTTACCCTTCTCTGGCTGATTTACCCGGCAACGTCGTTTTAATAGAATCCACGGCTAACGGTGTCGGTGATGCCTTCTACAACCTCTGTATGAGGGCCAAGCAAAGCAAATCGGCGTTCAAATACTTCTTCTTTCCCTGGTTTGCCGATCCCGATAATACCAAACGACCGCCGGATAGCTGGGAACCGGGCGAGTATGTTTCAGCCTTGATGAAGCGGTATTCGCTTAATCGGCGCCAGGGCTACTGGTATCAATACACGCTTGAGGAGATTTACCACGGCAATAAGGAACTGATGGCCGAAAAGTATCCGTCAAACGACGTGGAGGCGTTCCAGGTATCCGGCGCCATTGTGTTTTCGTCTCTGCGTGACCTTCTTCAATCGAAGATTGCCCTCTATCCGCTTGGCGTTCGCGGCGAATGTTACTTCTCCGGCGACGGGCCTGACAGGCAGGTGGGATTCCGAGAGATGGAGAACGGCACGGTGGAGATCATCAAGGAACCCGAACTGGGCAAGACCTACGTGATGTATTCCGATGTGGGTGAAGGTATCAAGACTACCGACGAATACCCGATAGTCGAGGGCGAAAAGCTCACCACCACGTTTTCCACCTGTGTCGTGCGCGACACCGAGCATTGGGAGGTCTGCGCCCTGATGGAGTGCCAGTATCCCACCGACGTGTTCGCCGATGAGGCTGAAAAGCTGGCCTATTACTATCACAAGGCCCTGTGGGCCGTGGAGATCCCCGGCCCCGGCGAGGCGGTTACGGCGATCAAGGCCAAGGAATACCCGAATATGTATCTTCACCAGTATCGCGACCCGGCCAACGCCTTGGTTATCCGAAAGGAGTGGGGCTACCGTGTCGGAATGAAGCAAAAACACCAGCTTGAAACCGGCTGGCAACAGTTCATCCGGGAGAACCCGGCCAAATGCCACGCCCGCATAGCCGGGCAGGCCCTGACCTACATCCAGGACAAGCGCACAGGCCGTCACAGGCCGAAGGAGGGGTGCTTCAGCGACCTGCTGATGGCCGATATGGGCTGTATCGAGATACTGAAATCCGTGCCAGCTAAGGGCGCGGCGATTGACGGTGAGGAGATCAAGCGTGAGTATAAGGCATATCGGCGGCGCAGGCTGAGCCGGTTTATTAAAGGAGGGAGGAGATGATGGATTGGGACACGATCCGGGGGCTTTGGTGGATGGGGCTGTTTGCTTCCCCGTAGCAGATTTTACACGATTTTATACTTTCTTTAATTTTCTCCCTTGACAGTTCCCCGATTTTAGCTTATTCTGGTATTACAGTGTATGATTCTGCACTATTATAACCAGGAGTAAGCTAAATGGCCGACGCCCCGACGATGCGGGAACGCATTAAGGATCTCGTATTCTACAAGGTAGAAAAGGAGATCAACAGTCAGGAACGCAAGGAGCTGGAAGACAAATACCAGCTCTGGCGCGAACGATACAAGGCCAAGCGGTCAGCCGAGGGCCACAAGTGGTGGGGCGAAGACCCTGATGCCTCGCCAAAGGACGTGCCCTGGGAGAACTGTTCCGATGTCGGCCATCCCATCGAGCTTCAGATAATCCAGGAGCTTTTACCCCGAGTGCTCAACGCCCACGTGGGCACAATTCCGATAACCGAAAGCAAACGGCTTGCCGACGGTCGAGTTCATCCACACGGTGATCTCGACTATTTTTTTTACAACGAGCTTATTCACAAGGCCAAGCTCAAACCACTTCGCCGGCGCACGTTACTGACAAGCTACAAGTGCGGCGAATCAATCGAGAAGCCTGTGCTGGAAGAGAAGTCCCGGTTTGCCTGGGAAGACCGTTACTATTTAGTCAGCGGCGATGAAGTGATGCTGGATTACACAGGCAACCCGCTGGAGTTTATGGACCCCGAGATTGATCTCAGGCAGTTCTTTCTGGTGTGGATTCGCAAGCCGGACAATCCCCGGTCGATTATTTACCGTTATCATCGTGAACAACTTGAGATGAACGATGAGTTTGCGATGCAGGCGGCTGGAATCGAGGTCAAAGGCGAAACCGTAAGAATCGCCCCCGAGCCGGACCTTGACCTGATGCAGCGCGACCAAGTTGGTGCAATTGAGCAGATGTGGCGTGAGGCCAAAACCTACAAGATCGAGGCGCGGCCGGTTCGTGAGAAGATCGTGTATGACCGGGGTTTGACATTCATCGAAGTTCGACCCGAGAACTTTATCTGGCCTTCCGACGCTACTTCTTCCGATGTGATGGATCACTGGGTATGCCATCGCTGGTGGCCTACGCTGGACTGGTTGCAGTCTCGCACGGGGGAGGACGGGTTCAGCAAGGAGGTTATTGACAAGCTGATCGACAAATACCGCGACGCCAATGTCGGGATGAAGGGCGATTCGACGAAGACCGAAGACATTTACCCGGAAGTCTGGGAGGTTTACGACCGTGTTGTCCTGAACAATTCCGACCCGAGCAAGCCGGATTATATGCGTGAGGTGGAGATCATAGCCTGGCTCACGCCGGAGATGGTTGACGACCCGGTAATCGGCTGGATGGAGAATCCGGCCACACGCTTCCCGATAAGGCATATCCGCCCGTTTTTCGTATTCCAGGTCAAGCCGGAAGAGGGCCAGGCGCACGGCTTGAGCGTGCCGGAGACTTCGGCCGGCGGGCGTTGGGTGATCGACAAGGTGCTCAACAGTTCGCTTGACCGGATGACTATGTACACCGACCCGGTAATCAAGATGACCCCGGCGGCGTTCAAGCGGGGCAACCTTGAGTGGGGGCCGAATGCCAAGTGGATTGTTGACACGATGGACCAGATGGAAGTGGTGCGGTTGTTCGTGCCGGAACGCCAATCGGCCGAGACCAGCCAGATGTTTATTACCTGGTTGCGAATGATCTGGGGGTCTTCGGAGATGATGGCCGGATTCCGCACGGATACCACCAGCCGGACGCTTGGCGAGGTGAACCTGCTTCAGCAGTTAGGCCACCAGATGTTCTACGATACGGTAGAGACTCTGGCGCAGACTTCCGATTCGATGTATGAGTATATCCGGTGCCTGTATCGGTTTAGCGCCGTTGGCCAGAAGATTGAGTTTCCGCTTGAAGATGATCGGGTGAAGATACTCAATCCTGAAATGCTTGAAGGCAATATCCTGATCAAGCATCGGCGTGCTGTCACCGAAGCTGAACGGCAGGAAAAGCTGGTAGGTTTGCAGATGTTTATTCCGATGCTGACGCAGCTGTCACCGGTAATCGCCCAGCATCCCGAGTATATGGCCGGTTTGTTGAACCTGCTGCGTGACCTGCTCAACCTTGAGACATTGCCGGAGATTGACCCGCAAGAGCTGGTTCAGCTAATGCAAGCGGCAACGCAAGGCGAACAGCAAGCCGAGCAGCGTGGCCGGTTCCAGCAGCAACTGCGGAACGTTGAGAACAAGGGCGCCCGCCGTCAGATAGAGTCGTTTCTGGAACAAACCGGCGCGTTCGGTGGTGACGGTGGCCAGGCCGCCCGGCCGGAAGCCCCGACAAGGACACCAATGTAATGGATGCCAAGAACCGAGCATTTGACGAAGAGGCGGGTCTGCTTGAGATGTATATGGCCCGGGTGGACCAGTTCGGCAAGCTCACGGTGGACGAGCTGATGGAGCTTTGCGGTGAGCTTGAACTGAAGCTGAAACGGTCAAACCTCTATGCCCTGATGCAGTTCAAGATGGTGCGTGACGGCCTTGATTTTCAGACGTTTTCGACAAATATAGAGTTATCGCCCGAAAAACGGGCGTATTTCATAGGGCGTAGCGAACAGGCGCTCATGGACGCCAACGTTATTGATGGCCTGATCGAATACGCTCAAGCCAGGAAGAAGATGACCTCTGGTCGCGGTCCCCGGATACCGCGAGATCAATCATCCGTAAACCAGAACGTGGAGGATAGGGGTAATGAGTAAAGAAGAACAGGCTGTCGGTCTTGAGACCGCGGAAAAGCCCGTGGAGGGTGAAGAGCAAAGCGCGGAAGAGCGTTTTGTGAGCCAGTTTATCCCTCCCGCCGAAGACGAAGAAGGTCAGCGTCCCGGTGATGAAGCTGGCGATTCGGGTGAAGGAGAAGATGCCGAAGGTGAGCCCAGCGGCGCCGAACCCGTAGAAGAGGGCACGGAAGAAGGCGGTGAAGAAGGTGAACCCGGGGCGAAAGCCGTGGACGATCGCGGCGTGCCCTGGAAGAACCGTGCCGCCGAGTTCAAGCGCAAATACGAGGAGGCGCAAGCCAAACTCGAAGCTGCGCAGAAGCCTAAACCAACAGAAAAGCCCGAGGATACGGCTGGACAGTTGGAGGGCGAACTTCCCGGCCTCAAGTTAGCCGAGTTGACGGAGGAGGAACTGGAAGCCAACATTGGCTCCGCGGACCAGCGGAAGGTTCTTGATAAGTATATCAACAATGTTTTTGTTGATCGCATCAAGAACATGACGGCGGCAGTTGACAAGCAACGCAGGGCGGTGTTTCAGCATCAGCAAACCCGCCTGACGGAAGAACGCGAAGCGGTGCTGTCGGCTCAGGATGCCTATGGCAGCGGTGATTTCGGCGATTTGGTAAAGAATGTCAAACGTGACGACAGCGGCAATGTGATCTCGTTTGAATGGGATCAGCAAAGCGAGCTGTTCAAGCGTGCCGACCACATTTACCGGACGAATCCGAAATTACGCGCTCGGCCGATGGGGATTGAGATTGCCGCATCCCGCGCGATGGCGGAGTTGCTTCGGGAAAAAACCGCTGGGGGCGTTAAACCCACCCCGAAAAGCAAAATGGACGCGGCGACGAATCTTATGGGCCGCGGCGGCAGTGCGAATCAACCGACAAGCAGTGCCGTTAAACGTGGCGGAAAGTTCCACCGTAAACTCACCGATGAAGAGTTTGATCGGTTGAATCCTGACGACCAGGACGATTATCTGGTCGAATCGAAGGCGCAAGGCTGGGAATAGTTTAGTTCGTCCTCTGGCGGTCTGGTTGTTCTCCGAGGGTGTAAGGAGAACAAACAATGACTGTTCCCAGAAGTGTGTTAAGGACGCGGGACGACGTTCTCGCGGCGGTTCCGCAAAAATGGGATCGCAAAATCCGGGCCGCGATGTATCGCACGGAAGTCTTTGCCAAGATGGAAGGCAAAGAGGGCAGCGGCCAGGCTATCGTCACCAAGCAGGACTTCATGAAGGATGCGGGCGAGATTCTGCGTATTCAGATCGAGTCCGAACTTCACGGAGCCGGAGTCACCGGGGACGCCACCTTCCTGCTCGGCCAGGAGGAACGGCCCACGTTGCACAGCATGAACGTGATCCTCGGCCTGATTCGTCACGCCGAAGGTCTCACGAAGTATGCCGATCAGCGGTCGTTCGTCAACGGCATTGTCCGGGCCGCGGGCAGGTTGGGTCGCTGGATTGGCCGGCAGCGGGACAACTATGTGTTCCACGAGTTGCTGGGTCCGTCCGGCTCGGCGACCGGCACCGACTTGAGGGGGATTACCTTTTCCAATCCGACCCCTCGGCAGGTGCAGGCCAACGGAAGGGCCACGGTGGATGATCTGGTGGACACCGATGTTCTCCCCCCCGACGACATCGACCTGGCGAAACTCGCCTTGACGCGGACGGCTATTCCCATGCGCCTGCGGTCGCTGCGCGGCGAGGAGCTTGAGGTCTTCCAGCTTCTCATCGACGAGGTGACGGCGTATCGTTTCTTCCTCAACACCCAA
>PUMD01000111.1 GCA_003551215.1 Clostridia bacterium
CCGGCCCCGCCCCCGCCTGCGTATCGACGATCACGTAATCGACCTCTGCCAGCTGGCGGGCGATGGTGCTGAGAAAACGCCGCACCTGCGAGTACTCAGGCTGCCTGTGCACCCACAGACCACCTCCTGCCAAAAGCTTCACTCGCGAGGCTATAGGGTGCAGGGCTGCCTGTGGGCGGCAGCGTCCACGCATGACGTCAGCCATGGTCCACTCGGGAGCACATCCCACCAGGATGTCCAGGTTGGGCATGCCGAAGTCAGTATCAACCAGGACAACCTCGGCACCGGTGTCCGCCAGGCTTACCGCCAGATTCAGGCTGACGCTGCTTTTTCCCACGCCTCCCTTGCCGCCGCTGACCGCTATGTAACGGGCTCCTTCAACACTGTCTTTCATGCCGCCTTCTGACTTTTGCACCATCCGGCGCAGGGGTGTGGCCTGGTCTCGATGCGAGGCGCGGGCCATCAAATCACTCCCCTCAGCAGAAAATTGTCAAGCACTTCCGGAGCAGTGCCAATATCGCCGGGTACATCCTGACCGGTGGCAATATACGACAGGGGTACGCCGGATTGCTGAGCCAGTGCCAGGGCTTTTCCGGGCGACTCGCTTTCGTCAATCTTGGTAAGCAGCAGGCGGTTGTAACCGACATCGCGGTAGGCCCCAAAAATGGCTGCCGCCTGCTTTTTTTCGGTATCCACACTCAACACCAGATGCGTCTCATGCACATTCTGCGGGCCCAGAAACTGCTTCAGATCCTGGATTCTGTCATCATCGCGGTGGCTGCGACCGGCTGTATCCACAAACACAAGATGACAATCACTGAGCCGCTTGAACGCGCCAGATAGCTCTCCCGGGTCGAAAACCACCTCCAGTGGAACGCGCAGTATGCGGGCATAGCTGCGCAGCTGCTCCACAGCTCCTATGCGGAACGTATCCAGGGTAACCAGGCCCACCCGCTTTTGCTTTCCAAGAGAGGCCTCGGCAGCCAGTTTGGCACAGGTAGTTGTCTTGCCCGCCCCTGTCGGCCCCACCAGGGCAACGATCCTCGGGTCCTCACCCTCGGGTGGATGGATCGCCGCATTGCGCGGCCACACATCGCGAATCAGATGCCCGTTGCTGCCGCCTCTGACCCGCCGTCCGAGTAGATGCGCCCATTTGCGGGGAACACCTCTTGACATCAGGATGGACTCCACTTCACCTTCCGGGTGGCAGGCCGCATCCGAGTTATCCGGACTGCCTGAGCTGCCAACTGCCTCCCCGCTGCCCGCCCCCCCTTTGTCTTTTGCGTCATCTTTGTCCTGCGGTTTGTCTTCGGCACCGGCAGTCATCCTGCGGTCGGAGCCATGCCTCTCCGGTATAGCAACCGTAATTTCCACCTGCCGCGGACGGAACCACCCAAGCAGGCCGGGCTGCCGCACCGACCGGCTGCCCATCAGCTGTACATCGGTACCCAGTTTTTGCTTTATGCGCCGCAGCAGCTTGTCGACTGAATCTCCGCGGAACTTCTGCACCCTCATTGCAGGCTCACCTTCCCGACTGCCTCGATTTCGATTGAGGGCTCGACTTCCTGATAGGACACGACTGACAATCCCTCCAGGACCTGTTCAGTTATCCTCTTGAAGTAAAAGCGGACCCCCGGTGACGTCAGAACTACCGGTTCTATGCCCTGCTGCATGCATCTTTCCACCTGCTGCTGGGCACTGGTTATGATCGACGATTGCACATCCGGATCCAGGGCTACGAAGGTACCATTTTCTGTCTGCTCCACAGATTCCATAATTGCCTCTTCTACCTGCGGGTCAGTGACGATCACCCGCAGCCTGCCCTCCTGCACCGGCAGCAGCTGGCTTATGGTCCGGTAAAGCGACTGGCGGACCATCTCGGAAAGCTGGTCAGGGTCGGAGATGGTGGGCCCATAATCAGCAAGGGTCTCAAATATGGTCAGCAGATCCCGGATGGGAATCTTCTCCCGCAGCAGGTTCTGCAGTACCTTCTGGACGTCACCGAGACTCATTACCTCCGGAACCAGCTCTTGTACAACCGCAGGCGAACTCTCCCGCACCGCATCCAGGATCACCCGCACCTCCTGGCGGGAAAGCAGCTCGTGGGCGTGACCCTTTAACACCTCACCAAGGTGGGTCATGAGAACCGATACCGGGTCCACCACCGTGTACCCCATGCGTTCCGCCCGATCCTGCTGCCCGGGCGAGATCCAGCAGGCCGGGAGACCGAAGGCCGGTTCGGTAGTTTGAAGCCCGGAAAGTTCTCCCTCCGCCTCGCCGGCATCCATGGCCAGCAGCCTGTCGGCCATCAGCTCTCCAGTGGCGATTTCCACACCGCGAAGCTTTATGCTGTAGGCGTTTGCATCCAGCGCCATGTTGTCTCTGAGTCTCACAAGGGGGAGTACCATACCCAGTTCACCGGCCAGCTGGCGTCTGAGACCCCCTATGCGTTCCATCAGATCATCCCCGTCCTCCTGTTCGGCCAGCGGCAGCAGGCCGTAGCCTATCTCCACCGAGACTGGATCTACCTGCAGCATGCGGGCCATTTCTTCAGGTCCCTGTGGTGTCTGCTTTTCCTCCTCCTGCTGCGCCTGCCGTTCTTCCTCCTCCATTTGCCTGGACATGATATCAAGATTGCGGGCCACAAACAGGGCGACGACGGAGAGCACCACGAAGGGGAAGGCCGGCAGACCGGGCACCAGCCCCAGAAACAAAAGGACGGCCCCGGTTATGTAAAGTGCCCTGGGTTCCTGCAGCAGCTGGCTGAGCACATCCTTACCCAGATCCACCTCCGAGGCGGCACGTGTAACCACGATCCCGGTGGCCACTGATATCAGCAGGGCTGGAATCTGACTGACCAGGCCATCTCCAACTGTAAGCAGGGTGTAAGTCGAGAGTGCTTCGGCGAACCCCATGTTATTCTGAAAGACACCAACCACCAGCCCGCCGGCCATATTGATGCCGGTGATGATTATGGCGGCAATTGCATCACCCTTGACGAATTTGCTGGCACCGTCCATTGCTCCGTAAAAGTCGGCTTCTCGCTCAATTTCGCGGCGCCGTTGAGTAGCCTCCCGGTCATCGATCAGGCCGGCATTGAGGTCTGCATCGATGCTCATCTGCTTGCCCGGCATGGCATCCAGGGTAAAGCGGGCGGCTACTTCTGCCACCCTTTCTGCTCCCCGGGTGATGACCACAAACTGGATTATCACCAGGATAACGAAGACAACGAAACCAACTACCGGGTTACCCCCGACAACGAAGTGCCCAAACTGATTGATGACTTCCCCAGCGTAGGCGTGCAGCAAAATGAGACGAGTGGAGGATACATTCAGGGCCAGACGCATGAGCGTTGTCAAAAGAAGCAAACTGGGAAATATGGCAAATTCGAGCGGTTCTTTGGTGTAGGTGGTAACCAGCACCACTACCATGGCGAAGGTCAGGTTAAAGATAAGCAGTATGTCCAACACCGGCGGCAGCATGGGGATTACCATCATTATGACTATGAGCAATATCAGACCGGCAACTGCTATGTCCCCGTACTGCAGCAGCCCGCTTAACAGTTTGCCTCCACTCTGCATCACTGGTGAGCTCCTTCCCTACCGACTGATCTTGACTGGGCCTTCCAGACTTCCGCCAGCACTTCCGCAACCGCTTTGTAAAGGTCCGGCGGTATGTATTCCCCCACCTCGCCCATCTGGTACAGAGCCCTGGCCAGGGGGGGACGGCGGTGAACAGCCACATCGCAGGCCCGTGCCTTTTTTCTTATCCTCCTGGCCACCAGCCCCCTCCCCTTGGCAACCACTTTGGGAGCCTCCATTGAATCCATCTCATACTGCAGTGCAACCGCATACTCCGTCGGGTTGGTGACCACCACGTCCGCGTCCGGTACATCACTCATCATCCGCTGTCGCGCCGCCTGCTGCTGCATGCTCCGTCGTCGGCTGCGAATCTGCGGGTCGCCTTCTGTTTCCTTCCTTTCCTCCTTCAGCTCTTTGGGGGTCATCCTGATCTGTTTTTCGAACTCGCTCCGCTCATAGAAATAATCAGCTATCCCTATCACCGCCAGCACCGCCAGGCAGCGGAAAACCAGCACCTGCATCACCGCCGCAGTCTGATTCAGGGCGGCATAAAGCGGCATCTGCAAAAGGCCGGCGAACTGTTCGATTTTCCCCGCCAGGGTCACGTACCCCACGTACCCTACGGCCGATATCTTGACCACCGCCTTGAGCAGATTGACCAATCCCCGCAAAGAGAAGACCTTCTTCGCTCCCTCAAGCGGGTTGATCCGGTTAAGGTCGGGACTTATGCTGCTCGGGGTGAGCACAAACCCGGTCTGCGCAAAGGTACCCCCCATGGCCACTGCCACCGAAACGGTGAATATCGGTGCCATGATCGACAGAATGCGCTGCAGTGTATCGGAGAAGTGGGCTGCCAGCTGCGCTGAATCCCAGTCGCCCTGCGGCTGATAAGTGAAGGCCCAGCGGCCCAACTGCTGCACCTGCCTGCTCATGTGAGGAACCAGATACCACAGCATAAGAAACATGGCAAAAAGCATGCCAACCGATAAGACCTCCTTGCTTTGAAAGACGTGCCCTTCTTCGCGCATTTTTCGCCGCTTGCGAGGTGTGGGATCCTCGGTCGGTTCTTCCCCGTCCTGCCTGGCGAAAAGCTGCAGGTCAAACTCCCATCGACGCACAGCTACCACGCCCCCAGAATGCGCATCAAATCGCCAATCCGGTCAGCTGTCTGCCCGCGCAGAAATGAAGCGTACATGGGAACCCCGGCCATAAGGATCACAAACCCCATCAGTATCCGCAGTGGAATTCCCAGCACGAATATGTTCAGCTGGGGCATGGTTCTGGCCAGCACACCCATAGCCACCGCGGTAGCGAACAGGCAACCCAGCACAGGCAGGCTCAGCTGTACGGCGGCGGTGAACATCCAGCCTATGAGATCGAACATGTGGGTGAGGGCCTGCGGTGAAAAAGGGGCACCCAGCGGAACACGGTCAAAGCTCTCCCTGAGTACACCCAGCAGCTGATGATGGCCGTTGACTCCCACAAATAACACCAGCGTCATGAGGTAAAGGTAATTGCCCATCATGGGTATGCTGGTGCCAAACTGAGGGTCAATCTCGCTGGCGGTGAAAAAACCCATCTGATAATCGAGAAACTGCCCGGCCATCTGGCCGACGATTATGATAACGTAGGCGGAAAAACCCAATGCTGCCCCCAAGGATATTTCCCGCACCGTCAGCAGGCCCATCTGCATCATCTCCAGCCCCCCATCCATCAGCTGCACTGCCTCACCCGCCAGCCCAGGAGCCAGCAGTGCAGCGCTCAGCAGGGCCAGAAAAACCTGCACCGTAACCGGACAGTACGGGCGAGAAAACAGCGGAAACACTGCGAAGAACCCGCTCATGCGCAAAAAGGCCAGCAAAAAGGCCAGGCTGATCGGCCAGGGCCAGTCAATTGACAGCTGCATCTGGTTCCCCTCCCAGGTACTATTGTCAGCAACTCAACGGATGAAAGTGGATAGGTTTCCGAACATCTCCCGGCCAAACTCAACTGCTACATTAATCATCCACGGTCCGAAGACCATTGCCGCAACGAAGATAGCGATGATCTTGGGGACAAAGCTCATAGTCTGCTCGTTTATCTGAGTAGTGGCCTGAAACACGGCGATAATCAGACCCGTCAGCAGGCCGGCCAGCAGCATGGGCCCTGCCACCAAAAGGACAGTGGTGAGGGCCTGCCTACCCAGCGCAACTACCAGTTCAGCCGGCACGATATCCCCTCCTCTTTCCCAGCATCAGGCGCTCAGCCCCTCCAGAAGTGATTTGATCACCAGGTGCCAACCATCGACCATGACAAACAGCAGGACCTTAAACGGCAGGGATATCATCATCGGCGGAAGCATCAGCATTCCCATGGACATCAGCGTGCTGGCCACCACCATATCGATGACAATGAACGGCAGGAATATAACAAACCCCATCTGAAATGCCGTTTTCAGCTCGCTTATGACGAAGGCGGGCACCAGCACGTACATGGCTACATCATCAGGCTCTCGCGGCTGCTGGACTCCAGCGAAGTTGATGAAAAGCTGCAGGTCCTCTTCTCTGGTGTAGCTGAGCATGAAATCGCGGACTGGAACCACCGCATCAGAATAGGCCTCATCGAACTCCGCTTCTCCTTCCTGCAGCGGGATCCAGGCCTCCGCGTATACCTGCTGCCACACAGGAGCCATGACAAATAAAGTGATAAACAGCGCCAGGCCGATGAGCACCTGATTTGGGGGCATCTGTCGGGTAGCGAGGCCGTGCCGCACAAAGGACAGCACCACCACAATCCGGGTAAATGACGTCACCATAATGAGGAGGGCGGGGGCCACAGCCAGTACTGTAAGGATCAAAAGCAGCCGCACTCCGCTTCCCAGCGCCTCCGGGTCTTCCCCGTCTTCAAATTCAATGTCGATCGATGGAAGAGCAGATTCGGCAGCAAGCAGCCTTCCGCCGGTACAAAGGACCAGCAGCAGAACAAGTACGGCTGTCGCCGCAGCTTTTCTTCGCGGTTTGAGTGTACAGATAACAGACATTCTGTCTCTCCTTTTCACGCCCTGATCCGGCCGGCTTAGGTAAATCTAACCCTGCAGATCACCCCAGTTTGCAGCACGGGATAACAGATCTTGAATTCCGTCCTTCACCTTCCCGGCCGCGGCCTCGCCCTCGGAGACCCCTTCCCCGGCAGTCGGCCGGTCAAAATCCGGCAGTTCACACACCACGGTTACGCTGTGCTCGGTTACCCCCAAAACCAGGTACTGTCCGCTGCTGCGCACCAGTACCAGCCGGGCCTTATGACCGAGGGGCACCGCCTCGATCACCTGCAGATATCCTGATGTAGTGCCCCGGTTCATCACCGAACGCATTATCCGCAGCGTCAGGTAGGCCAAACCGATGACGAATGCACATGCCAAGATGATGTACAAAACCTGGCCCACGTCAGTTCATCCCTCTCTCCCCGGCACTTCTTTGCCTCTTACTGCAGGTTCTTAATGCGCTCCTCCAGACTGACGATCTCGGTTATGCGAACGGCGAAATCCTCATCAACGACCACAACCTCACCCCGGGCGATGAGTTTGCCGTTTATCATTATCTCCGCCAGGTCCCCCGCCTGTTTGTCCAGCTCCACCACTGAACCCGAACTGAAGGAGAGAATGTCGCGTATGTCACACACCGTCCGACCCAGTTCCACTGTAACTTCAAGGGGGACATCAAGCAGCATCTCCAGATTTGAACCGTTTCCCGCAGGCGCAGTACGCTGCAGGTCGGGAAACTCGGTCTTTTTTACTGCAGCTTTTTCACCCGCACCGGCGCTCGAGGCCGCAGGACTCCGGCCCGATTGACTCCCGTAGGACTCCTGCTCCGCGGGAGCCGGGGTATCCATGACTGCAGAATCGTCCTCTTGCTGCGGACTGCAGTCGGCGATACCGAGCAGATGACCTGTTTCCTCAGTGAATGTCAGATGCAGCTGCCATTGCTCTCCCTGTTGTGCTGCCAGACTAATAGAGAGGGCATACCAGTTGCCCGCCGTCTGGGCGGTGGCGTACAGGTTCTGTTCAGCCGGTGGTCCAGCCCGGAGATCTACCGCCTCTCCCTGCACGTCGGTCAACTGCGCAGCCAGCGACATGCAGAGCTGTTCCATCAGCTGCTCAATCAGTTCCTTGACCTGTTCATCGGCAGATACCCCTTCTTCCTCGGGGGCGACGAATTGCCTCAGCACCTCGAGATCCTCGGGCTGCAGGTGATAATAGGAGCGGGCTCTGACCTTCCCGGTCATCTCAATTTCGCCCGACAGCGCGGCAGGCAGCTTGGCCAACTTTTCTGCTGCGACCTGCTGCAGTTGGTATTCATTCATTTCCATCGGCAGCCCCCCTAAGGTAGTCTGCCCCACCGCGTCAAACAGCACCTCCTCGGCAGCCCACTGGGGACCTGAGTCGTCCTCTTGCTCTTCGGAAGGATCCAATCCGGCCAAAAGCGCATCTATTTCTTCCTGACTGAGAATCTCCTCAGACATCAGCTGTACCTCCTTTCTGCCTGGCGGTGATCTGCACGGCCAGATTGCTGCCCACCTTTCCCGGATATCCCCCAAAAAGGCTCTTCGAGTCAACCCGTACCTGGATTGAACTGTCTGCTTTGGTATCAAGCCGCAGCACATCACCCGGCTGCAGGCTGAGCAGGTCACCTACAGTAACCCGGGTTCTGCCCAGCTCAGCCACCACCGGCAGCTTCACACGGTGCAGATGTTTTCTCACCGCTGCGCTCTGCCCGTGGTCGTCCTGCGCTTCACTGTGAGAGCTGCCAAGCCCCATCCAGTGCTGCACTGACAGCTGGGGGAGTATTGGTTCGAGCATCATGTGCGGCCACGCTATGTTAACCCGTCCCTGACTGTCGGCCATTTCCATCAAAAAGCCAGCGCGGATCATCATCTCGTTGGGTGGGGCAAACTGACTGAAAAACTGGCTGGTCTCGACTGACTCCAGCTGCCCGGTCAGGTCAGTGACGTTCTGCCAGGCCTCTTCGCTGGCCTCAACGATCTCCTCGAATACGGTGGTCATCACCGCCGCCTCCATATCAGTCAGCGGGCGGTCCAACGCTATGCCGTGGATCACCCCTCCCAACAACCGCTCGATGAAGGGATAGGCAATTGGCGGCTCGATTTCCATCGCCATCTTCCCCTCCAGCGGTTCGAATTGTCCTATGCCCAGAATCACCGGTTCGCTCATCTGTTCTGTGAACTCCTCGTAAACGACCTGATCCAGTGCGATGAGCGATACCCGGACAGCTGTCCGCACGTGCGCTGACAACCTGGTGGCCAAAAGCCGCGCCATGTGATCGTGTAAAACCCGTAGGGCCCCCAGGTTCTCCCGAGAAAATTTGTCCGGCCGATGAAAGTCATACAACCGCACTCGATCTGAGCTCTTCAGTCGCCGATACGAACTGCTGGTGTCTTGAGCCAATGCCTCCACCCCTTTTTCGCAATCTGCCTGCAAATCAGTCCTACTGCACTAGCAACTCGGTGAAAAACACATCCACGATCTCAAACGGGTCGACTATCTCGTTGACGATCCGGATGATCTCCTCCCGAACCATCTTCATCCCTTCTTCACCGCGCAGCTGCTCTGCTGTCAGCGAGCGGAAAAGCTGCAAAAGCGAATCCCGCACTGCCGAGTGGCGCCGCTCGATCTCCGCATAAGTTTCATCGTCTCCGCAAGCCAGCCTCATATCAGCCTGAACGAACTGGAGGATGCCGTCCTCCCCCCTGCGCAGATCGGTGGTTATCTCTCCCACCGAGTACAGGGGTTCGGGGTCCTGACCGGCATCAGCATCACTTCCCTCATCGTCTGCATCGTCGGCCTGGTTTATCCCCCCGAATGCCAACCCCTCTCCGGCGAAAAGCGTGCTGTACGCGAAGTATCCGCCGGCGATGACCAGCAGCGCTGCCAGTCCCAGTGCCAATCCCTTGCGCCAGCCTCCGGGCATCTCTTTCCTCCTTACAGTTTGGCATCAGTCGTCATTCGGGCTCGTATTGACCGGCATCCAACCGCAGAAGTACCACGTCCACCCTCCGGTTCTGTGCCCTACCCTCAGCGGTGTCGTTGTCGGCAATTGGTCGGTACTCACCATATCCAGCGGCAGACAACCTGTCTGACTCCAGCTCCCCCACCTGCAGCAGGTAGCGAAGTACATTGGTGGCCCGCGCCGCCGACAGCTCCCAGTTGCTCGGAAAATCAGCGGTCCTAATGGGAACGTTGTCTGTGTGCCCCTCCACCCGGATTTCATTGGGAACATCGCGCAGGATGGGGGCCAGAGCATCCAGCATCTCCTGCGCTTGCGATCTCAGATCAGCACTGCCCGACGGGAACAGCACCTGGTCGGTAAACTGGATAATCAGGCCTCTTTCTGTCAACCTGAACTCGGTTCCCTCATCGAGATCGCCTTCGGCCAGCTCCGAGCCTATCTGTCGCCGCACGTGTAGAAGCTGCTGCACCTGTCCCGCCCGTCTGGTCCTGTCATCTCTGTCCTGAGGTAGCTCCGCCTGGCCGGACTCGACTGCCACAGTACGACCGCCCTTGAGCAGGCCCAGCGCCTCCTGCAGGGACACCATGGTCCGCTCAAACTCGGCAACATCTACGGTGGAGAAGGAAAGCATCAGGACGAAAAAGGCCATCAGCAGGGTGACCATATCTGAATAGGTGGTCATCCAGTTGGAGTCATCCTGCCCCGACTGTTCAGTCTGATTGCTGTCGGTGTTCAGATCAATCATCCGAGGCCACCTCCTGACCGCCTACGTCCATTTGCTCCACTTCTTCTGCCTCTGGCTGTTCGTCCTGCGCTTCGTCAGGCGGCACCTGGAGGAAGGCATCAATCTGCGAGGCGATGAACCTGGGGTTCTGCCCTTCCTGTATGGCCAGCACACCAGTTATTATCATCTGCCTGATCCTCACCCGGTCATCGCGCATTTCTTCCAGTTTATTGGCCAGCGGCACAAACAGCAGGTTGGCAAACAGGGTGCCGTAGAGGGTGGTTATCAGCGCCACAGCCATGCCTGTTCCGACGCCGTCTGGATCATCCAGGTCGCGGAGCATCTCTATGAGCCCTATCAGCGTACCTATCATTCCGAAGGCCGGCGATATGGCTCCCGCGGTTCGAAAAACTGCCGCCGAACGGCTCTCCGCCTCGCTGCTGGATCTGACCTCTGATTCTAGCACCTGCTGCAGCTGCTCTGATGGAGTTGCGTCTATCAGCATCTGCACTGCCCGCCGCAGGAACGGGTCCTGCAGCTCCTCCAGATCGTCCTCCAGAGCAAGCAACCCCTCGCGGCGAGCCTTGCGGGCCAGATCCACCAGATGATCCCTTATCTGCAAGGGGCTGACGCTCTCCTGACGGAACACCCGCAGCACTGCACCGGGTATTTTCCTCAGCCTCTGTTTGCCATGCGACACTGCCACGGCAGCAAGCGTACCTCCCAGCACTATCAGCAGTGCAGACGGGTCCCAGAAAGTAGTCAGGGCTCCTCTGGTCATAATCGCCCAAAGCAGCAGGGCTATTCCCGTCAGCAGACCCAATACTGCAGTCAGCTCCACGACTGCATCCCTCTTTCCAGATCCTCGAGGCTGTTGACGTCGGCATCTAGTGCCGTCTGCGAGATTCTTCGCCGGTAGTCAATGACTCTCCGGACCACCTCGTCGGCCTTCTCGCTCACCACCAGTTTCCTCCCGGTGGTGAAGGACAGCAGCGTGTCGGGGGTTGACCGAACGGTCTCGATCAGCTCGGCGTTTACGTACAGTTGGGTTCCATCCAGCCGTGTGACTCTGATCATGCCGCTTCTCCTTTCGTTCTGCTGGGCCAACCCCCGGCTGCTGACTCAGTAGTGGAGGGTGTCAGTAATCATCAGCGCTTCATGTTCACCAGTTCATTGAGCATCTCATCCGATGTGGTGATGATGCGCGAATTTGCCTGAAAGCCGCGCTGTGTCGAGATCATCTCGGTGAACTGCTCCGCCAGGTCCACGTTGGACATCTCCAGCGCTCCGGGCGCAATCGTGCCCCGCGAGGCGGTACCTGGTGGCCCTACCTGCCGCAGACCGGAGTTGTTCGATTCGGCGAAGATGCCCCCGCCCTCTTTAGTCAGACCTCCCGGATTGGAAAAGGCCGCGCTGGCCACCTGCGCCAGGACCCGGGTACGGCCGTTGGAATAGACGCCGGTTACCCTGCCCTGGTCGTCTACCGTAAAGGACTCCAGCGTACCCATGGGGTATCCGGTGCGCTCCACTGCCGACACCGTTGAGTCGGCGGAAAACTGGGTTACGCCGGAGAAGTCCAGGTCAACATCGACAGTCTCAATTTCATTTCCTTCTGAATCCTCAATTTCCACAGATATCTCAACAGGCTCCTCGTGGCCCTCCAGACGGCCGTCTTCGTCGAATTCCAGATTGTCACCGTTGTTGACATCAATATCCCCACTGTCATAGCTGGCCGTCCAGCTCCATTCATTGTTGGCGGTCTTCTCGAACTCCACGTTGATGGTGTGCTGTCCCCCCTGCGAATCGAAGATCTCCACCGGCGTGCTCCAGGTCTCGCCCTCCGAAGCGTCCGCATCGAGGTTGTTGGCGTAGACCACCAGGTCGGTGGAGCTTGCCTCGAGGGTCTCCCCCACCGGGATGCGGACATCCTGCATGGTGTTTACGTCGGTCTCAGGAAGCTCGCCGTCGTCGGCCTGCCATCCCTGCAGCCGCAGACCGGCCGGATTCACCAGGTAACCGTCAGCATCCGGCTGAAAATCGCCCGCCCGACTGTACAGCGTCTGCTCACCTTCACGCAGGATGAAAAACCCCTCACCCTCTATTGCCATATCCGTGTCTCTTCCGGTGGTCTGCAGACTGCCCTGCTGCTGCAGGACGTCTATTGCCGCAACCGAGCTTCCCAGACCAACCTGCTGGGCGTTGCTGCCTCCCAGGTCGTCACCGGGGGCAGAAGCCCCCCGCAGCGTCTGGCTGAACACCTCAGAAAAGCTGGCTCTTGAGGCCTTGAAGCCAACTGTATTTACGTTAGAAATGTTGTCACCGAGAACATCCATTTTCACCTGATGATTCCTCAGTCCGGATACTCCGGCGAACATCGAACGCATCATGATAAACTGCCCCTTTCATAAAAGTGCTTCTCTTCATTGCCGTCACCGGGCAAGCTGCGTCTGGCGGTCGGCAGCTCGAGCTTCCCGTCAGGGGCCGGCTCTCTCTCAATCGGCGATGACGGCGGAATCTATATCGGTAAATACGCGGTCCTGTTGACGGTCCTCCGACATGACAGTGACCATGCGCTGCTGTCTTACGTTGACGATCATCGCCACATCATCCAGCATTACCAGCGATGTATTTCCTCCCTTGGCCTTTACCTTGCTCACCGCCTCCTGCAGACGAGCAGTCTGCTGGTCATCCAGGTCGATGTTCTCGCTGCGCATGCGGCGTCTGGCGTGGGCCGAGACACTTATCTCGCCAGCCAGCTCCTCCTGCAGAAAATCAGCAAAGGATGGTCCATCTGCCTGCTGCTGGCGACGGATAGTTCCTCTGTTGTCGCTTATATCGCCTGGCCTACGGATGCGGGAAGCAGCATCCGGCGGGCCACCGGCTGCTTCGGTCATGGTCATTCCCCCGTCTCCGGCAGTGCTTGCATGGAAGTTACCTCACTCATCCGGACCTCGTCGCCCTCATCGGTTTTCAAAAACATCTCGCCGTCTTCCCACCGGGCGGAGACCACTTCTCCCTGCACCGTTTCTCCAGCAGAATTCTCCAGTGCGAAGCGCCTACCCAGCAGTCCCGCTCCCAGCATACTCATCTGGTTGCGCACCATCGACTGCATCTGCGTCAGGGTGGAAAACTGCGCCATCTGGGCGATGAAATCCCGGTCCTCCATGGGGTTCATCGGATCCTGGTTCTGTATCTGTGCTACCAGCAGCTGTAGAAACTCGTCTCCACCGAGTTCCTCCATGCCGCCGGCGGTAAAACCTGTCTGCTGCAGACCCTGATTGTTCCCTACCTCGTTGATCTCCATCGATGTCATCCTCCTTCAAACCAGCAGGTTCAGTCGGTCGTCTGCAGCACCGGTCACGCCTCGAATACCGCCGGTCGGGGCTTCACTGACAGGCGCACGGGCCTCTACCTGTCTCAGAGGCTGTTGCTGCTGGCTGGTCCATCCAGATTGATGCTGTTGACCGGTCGCAGACCCGTCCCCCTGCAGGTGGAAATCGACCTCCTGATAACCAAGTGAGCTCAGGTCTCTTCTCATTTCGGGCATCCTGCCGGCCAGCTGCCCAAATAGCTGCGAATCTGCCGTTCGCAAAAGCCCTGTCAACTGCTGGCCGCTGCTGTTTAACCGGAGAGTCAGGGAACCGGATTCCGAATCAGACAGCCGCAGCTGCACCGAGCTGCCCGACCGCGGGTCGACTGAGCGTTGGGTCTCCCGGGGCAGATCGGAGACCAGGTTGGTCTGAGGCAGCCTGCCTAATGCGCTGTCTGCGTTATCGGGCGCGGCCCGCGCAGCATCGTTCCCTGCCGCGGCTGTTTTGACATCTTCCTCCGATGCCAAACCGGACTGCCCCAGGCGGAGTAGCTGCTCTCTCTCAGACGGGGCCTCCGGTTCGGCCTTATCCCCAGCGCCCTGCACCCCGGCACCGTCCAACAGCTGCTCTGGCTCCACCACCTTCTCCGCCGACCCATCTGAGTCGGTAACCCTGACGCCCCGGACTGCAAGGTCATCGGGTTGCTTTCCTGCCGGGCTTTGGCTCAGTTCAGCTTCGGCATCCCCCTTTTCTGATGCTGCCGTTCGTGCTGCCCGCAGCAACATCTGGGCAGCCTCAGATGGGCGGATATGTCCGGCGGTAGGCTTGTGCTCTCTGTCTGCCTCCTTTGCCGACTCCCCTGCCCCCTGCTCAGAGGGTTCTGGCAGCGTTTCCTCGCCCACCTCCTCAGCTGATTGTGCATGGGAAATATCTGCCGCCTGCTTCTGTGCGTCGGCGATCATCTGTATCAGGTGTTCTGCAGGATACAGCGCTTCGCCAGCTGCGGATTCCGCCGGCGGCAACTGACCTTCCGCCCCTGCACTGCCAGCAGCTTCGCTTTCCTCCGATGCTTCACCCTCGGGTTCAGCTGCGGTGGAATCTTCCGGAATCTGCAGCGATTGGTCCAATTGGCTGTCATCTGCGACCGAGACAGCCCCGGCGGCAAGCTGCATCAGTACTAACTGCCGGGCGTCAACTCCAGCGGCATCGCTGAGTTCGGCCGCCTTTGCGACATCTGGCTCCTTAAGGATGAGCTGCCCCTGCTGCGTCAGAATCTTCAGTGCCGCCGTGCCCAGAGGAAGCTCGCCATCTGCCTCATCATCCTCGGCACCTGCCGAAAGCCCCAGCATCTTCAGCCACACGGCATCCCATAAAGCACCTGATACGCGGGCTTCGGAGCTGCCTTGTGTCTCTTCGTCGGCCTGAGTAACAGGCTCTTGCTGTGTTGTCATCGACAATGCCTTTTCAATCAAGTATCTCTTCACCTCCTCTGCTTACGTACTGATACCCTGCAACGTCATCCAGCAGCTTCTGTTCGAGGTCTCGGGCTCGTTGCCTCTGCTTCTGTCGGTATTTCTCCTTGAGGTTTTCCATCATCTGGCTCTTTTGGCGCGCCTGTATCAGCTCCTGGGTGCGCTGCTGCACTCGCCGACGACTCTGACGCACCGTGTTCAGCCGCCTGTTCTCCTCGCTCTTGAGCCGCAGCCTGTGCCACCAGTCCCTCTGAAGTTCCTTCGCTGCGCACCCTTCCCGCTGCCGCCGCAGTCTGCGCTCACCGTTTTGATGCAGCCTCTGGCGGGTGTTCTTCAGGGCGTCTTCCGCCTGTTCGCGAAGGCGGTATGCGCTGCGCAGCTTCATCTTCTCGAGGTCTTCCAGCTTATTGCGCAGTTTGCGGATTTTCTCCAGCCGAAAACCGTCCCGTCTTTTCATGACACTCCCCCAACTACGAGACCAACCCGATCAGCTGCTCACGCGCCTGTTTTATGTCGCTTTGTTCGTTTGTGTCCTGCTGCAGGTAATCGTTCATGTCATCCAGTATCTTCAGAGCCCGGTCAACAAGTGGGTCTGACCCCTGTTGATAGGCGCCGATGTTGATAAGATCGCGGGCGTCCTCATATGCTGCCATCAAACGCCTGAACTCAACAGCCGCCTGTCGGTGCTCATCACTAACTACATCAGGCATCAGGCGACTGACGCTGCCGAGGATATCAACGGCGGGGTAGTGGTTTTCTTCAGCCAGAGCTCGGGAAAGGTGGATGTGTCCATCTAGAATGCCCCTGACCGCATCAGTTACGGGCTCATCCATATCGTCTCCCTCCACCAAAACGGAATAAAAGGCCGTCATGGTACCTGACGCGGAGTTACCCGAACGCTCCAGCAGCCGCGGCAGCAGGGAGAAAACCGACGGTGGATAGCCTCGAGTTGCCGGCGGCTCGCCGGCAGCCAGCCCGACCTCGCGCTGGGCCATGGCAAAGCGGGTCAGAGAATCCATGATGAGCATCACGTCATAACCCCGATCCCGGAAGTACTCTGCCACGGTGGTGGCCACATGGGCTGACTTGATGCGGACCAGAGGCGGCTGATCGGAGGTGGCTGCGACCACAACGGATTTTTTCAGTCCCTTTTGTCCCAGGTCATCCTCTATGAAGTCCCTCACTTCCCTGCCCCGCTCTCCTATGAGGCCGATGACGTTGACATCAGCGCTGCTGTTTCGGGCGATCATGCCCAGCAGTGTACTTTTGCCAACACCGCTTCCGGCGAATATTCCCAGGCGCTGACCCCGTCCGCACGTAAGCAAGCCGTCGATGGCCCTGACCCCCACTTCCAGGGGCTCGACCACCCGCTGTCTCTGCAGCGGAGCCGGTGGAGTGTTATACACATCTGCCGGCTTCAGTTTGTCGGGCTGCGGCCCGTCATCCACCACGCGCCCGAGGCCATCCAGCACCCGGCCCTGCAGCTGCTTGCCGACTCCCACGGTGAAGGTACCGGGTATGAAGTGAATCCGCATGCCAGCCTTGATGCCGTGCACTTCAGACAGGGGCAAAAGCAGCACCTTGTTGTCAGAGAAACCTACCACCTCAGCGAGGATCTCCTCGCAGGAGCAATCTTCCGGCAGGAGCCTGCACTGCTGCCCCACCCGGGCAGCCGGCCCGCGGGCCTCCAGCGTCATGCCCACAACTCTCTGGACATAACCGTATTTTTCGGGAGGATCCCAGCTTGCCGCTCGCTTTTTGATCCGCTGCAGCTCACCTGTCGGATTCATCTGCATCATCCTCCTGCTCGGGGTGATAATTCTCCTGCAAAACACGTCGCAGCGACTCTGACAGATCGTCTGCTGTTACGTCGAAGGCACCCTCATCGGACTGCAGGCGGAACTCGCCGGGCTGCAGATCATCGGCAGTGTTCAGAAGGAGGTCAGCACGCGGCGGAAGATGACGCTCCAGCTCTTCGCGATTGTCCAGTATGATGAGAAGATCGCCGGGACAGGTGGTGAGGGTGACATCTCCAATTTCGGAGTATTTCTTCAGAGTTTCGGTTACCATTGTCACCACCCACTCCGGTTTTTGCTGCATGGTACGCTCCAACGCCTTCTGCACCAGCTGGACGACCAGCTCGGCAAGCTGCCCTGTCAGGTGTTCGACGCGCCGGCGGTTGCGGACCTTCAGCTGTTCGTGCCACCGCTGAATTTCCTCCAGGGAGGCCCGCATCTGTCTGTGCATGCTGTGTCTGCCCTGTTTTCGGCCCTCTCGAATTCCCTGCTCTTTGGCTTGCCTGCGCAGCTCCTCCGCCTCCTCGCGAGCCTCATCCAACATCAAGTCGGCCCGGCTCGCTGCATCCTGCAGCATATCTTCTGCCTGCTTTTGGGCCTCATTAATCAGCGCTCTGGCCGCCTCAGAGGCCGGGCCATCCGCCGACATAAGCTCGCTTGTATCGGTGATGCCACGATCGGCAGGTGGGGGCGTCAGTGTCCGCACACCATCGGGATGCTGCTGAGTTGACTTGATGATCCTAGACGACCATGCTATCTTCCTGTCCGCGGACAAGGACTATTTCCCCTTTCTCTTCGAGCTCGCGCACAATAGTGACGATGCGCTGCTGCGCTTCTTCGACCATACTCAGTCTGACCGGACCCAGATACTCCATGTCTTCCCTAAGCGTCTCTTCTGCCCGGTCGGAGATGTTGCTGAATATTTTCTGTTTGACCTCATCGCTGCTGGCTTTAAGCGCCAGCGGCAGATCCTCGTGCATGTCCACCTCACGCAGTACTATCTGAAGCGCGCGATCATCGAGCGTCGCCAGGTCATCAAAGGTGAACAGCTGATTTCTAATCTCCACTGCCAGCTCCTCATCGCTGTCTTCAAGACGCCCGAGGATAACCTTCTCCGTCCCGCGGTCAACGCGATTGAGGATGTCGACCAGGGTGTCGATGCCTCCCGCCTTCGCGTAGTCCTGCGACATCAAGGAAGAGAACTTGTGCTCAAGCAAAGATTCCAGCTGCTCGACTATCGCCGGGGATGTCCGGTCCATCAGAGCCATCCTGCGCGCCACGTCCGCCTGCTGATCCTCGGAGAGCGAGCGCAGCACCTCGGCCGACTGCTGCGGATGCAGATACGATATGATCAGAGCGATAGTCTGCGGATGCTCTCCCTGCAGAAAATCGTTCACCTGCTCTGGGTCCATTTTGCGCATCACTTCAAAGGGCCTGGTCTGCATGGTTGTAGTCAATCTTGTCATTACATCTACCGCCTGCTGATCACCCATTGCCTGCTCCAGAATTTTGCGGGCGTACGTCAGACCTCCCTGCGATGCATACTTCTGTGCGGTGGCAATGCTAGCAAATTCCTCCAATACGGCCTCCCGCACTTCTGACGGTACGTTGTTTATCCTTGCAATCTCATAAGCAATGGTCTCAATCTCTGAATCGGTAAAATGCCGCAAAACTTTACCGGCGGTGTCTGCACCCAGGCTTATGAGCAGTACCGCAGCCTTTTCTGCTCCTGTGAGTGAGCCCAGGTCCAGATCCTGGCTGTCCGTCGTTCTAGCTGTATTACTCTGCATGCGCCTCCCCCCTTCCTCATCACGCCCGTGAAAAATCAGTCAGCTGTCATTCGGCAGCGGCCCCATATCTGACCCGTTTCCCTCCGCCAGCCAGGTGCGGAGCAGGTCCGCCACCCGCGCTGGATTCTCTTCTGCCACTTCTGCAGCTGAGCTCTCCAGGCCATCGTCAGCGTAACCTATGGCCTCCAGCAGCGCCTCGCGCTGCTGACCGATCTCCTGCTGCCTCTTCTCCGGCTTCTGCATCTGCAGCTGCCCGGCCAGATCCTCCTCAGCCAGCGGGATGTCTTTCGGTATATCTTCTGTTGGTGAACCAAAAATCTGGCGCCCGACCAGCAGCCCGATGATCAGCACCAGCAGAAGTCCTCCCACCGCCAGGTAGGGAACCGCCCATCCGGGGATGACCCCCGTGGCGGGTTCATCTACCACTTCCTCCCGCTGCATCTCCTCCCGCACTTCATCTGCCAGTGATGAATCGAAGGGTACACCCAGAACGGCGATCTGATCGTCTCTGACATCATCCGTGCCCAAAGCTGCCCCCACCACATTGCCAAGGCTTTCTTCCTGCTCGGGGGTGAGCTCAGAATTTACCATCACGGCAACGGACAGCCCCTGGACTTCTCCTGGCGGGACAGTGCGAGTCTCGACGATGCGGTTGACAACTACATTTTCCGTAACTTCTGAGCGCTCAAAAGAGGACTCTCCCGCACCGCTGTAGCCGTACTGATAGGTGGGAACGTTGCTGTCAGTACCGGCAGGAGGTTCAACCTCTTCTGAAGTACCGGTGAATTCCTCTTCAACCCGGTGCAGCTCGGTGACCAGTCCCTCTTCTCCGCTAACTGGTTCGAAGATCTCCTGCTGAATCTCCCGAGTGTCAAAGTTGATGTCAGCCGATACCTGGACAACTACATTCCCGTATCCCAGCACCTGCTCCAGGGTCGCCTTCAGCTCCTCGCTGACATTCTGCTCGAAAATGAGCTGCTTTTGCAGGTTGTCGTCCGCTGCGCTACCCTCATCCGGATCCTGCAGCACCCCGGCAGACAACATGCGGCCGTTGGTATCAACCACAGTAACACCCTCGGGGTCCAGACCCTCTACACCAGCGGCTACCAGGTTCATCACAGCCCCGACTGCCTCGGGATCCATCTGCGCAAAGGGGGCCAGCTCAACAAACACGGCAGCCGATGCCGGTGCCGATTCGGATACAAAAACGCTCTCCTCTGGCAGGACTATGTGTACCCGTGCCTGTTTTACTTCTTCGAAACCTTCCACCGTGCGGGCCAGTTCTCCCTGTAGTGCGCGTATATAGCTGACATGACGTTCGAAGTCGGTCGCACCGAAGGACAGATCATCCATGATTTCAAAGCCAACTGTTCTACCGGAAGGTATTCCTTCAGATGCCAGCTGTAGGCGGAGCGTGTGCACCCGGTCGGCGGGTACTGCCACTGTACCTCCCTTGTGGATCTCGTGTGGTATGCGGTGCTCATCGAGATATTCCTTTATCGCCGCCGAGTCTTCCATACCAACGTCAGTGAACAGGGGCACCATTTCCGCTGAGTGACGCCCGGAGAAAAGCTGCCAGCCGACGACGGCCAACAGCACGCACAGTATCCCCCCAATGACCAGCATGCGCTGCCAGCCAGCGCCCTCTTGCCACCATGTCTTGACCTGTTGCAGCCAGTCGGCCATCGTCTGATCACCCACCAATCGGTGTTAAATCGGCATCCTCATTACTTTGTCGTAGGCCTCGAGAGCTTCCTGTCTGATCTTCAATGTGGCCCCAAAAGCCAGCTGGGCTTTCTCCGCCTCGATCACTGCCCCAGCGATGTCGTCCGACCGCCCCAGCGCCAGATCGACGAGCGCCCGGTCTGCCGTCACCTCAGCACTGTTGACCTGCTGCAGAGCATCAGTAAAAAGCGAAGCAAAGTCCTGTTTCTGATCTGCTCCGTCGGCAGCCAGACCGGCTGGCCGTACTGTGTCCTGAATGCTGCCGTCGGTTCCCACCTTTGGGGTCATGTTGACATTCACAATTACTCCCCCTTTCCCATTAGCGGCCCATGCGCAGCGTAGAAGATATCATGTTTCTGTTTATCTCCATCACGCGAGAGTTTGCCTGATACGAGCGGCTGGCCGCTATCAAATCGGTCATCTCCCGCACAACGTCCACATTTGGGTAAGCAACATATCCTTCTTCATCGGCGTCAGGATGATCTGGGTCGTACCGCAGCTGGGGCGGACTCGGGTCTTCAGTAATGCTACGCACCTCCACGCCGTCCGCAGACGAATTGTGGTGCTGCGCAGAGCTCCTCACCCCGTGCGGTAAAGCCTCCATATGAGAACGCAGCAGCTGATTGAACCTGTCCTGCTCGGGTTCTCCCAGCAAAACCGACCTTCTGCGGTAGGGGCCACCGTCACCGGTACGGGTGGTCTCTACGTTGGCTATGTTGGAGGCTATGACGTCCATGCGCAGGCGGCCGGCAGACAGCGCGGAACCGGAAACATCAAGAATGTTGAACATACTCCACAGACCTCCCTACTGATTACGAATCACGAACCACTGAATTCAGCAGATCAAATTTCCTGCCCAGCTGCGATAATACGGCCTGATACCTCAGTGAATTCTGCATCATGCGAACAGTCTGCTCTTCGAGATCAACGTTGCTGCCGTCAACCCGTAAAGACCCCGAGCTGTCTGTCCGAATATAATCTTTCGTGGGGCCGACCTTCCGGTGGTCCGGCAGGCTGGCCAACGCATCATCCATATAGGAGTCGAAGTCCAGCTGGCGGGTCTTGTAACCGGGGGTATCAGCGTTGGCCATATTGGCAGAAGTGAGCTTCTGATCAGTCCACAGACCGCGCAGGGAGCGGCTGGCAATTTCTACGCTGAGATCCGGGTTGAATACGGGTGCCACTACTTTCACCTCCTCGGGCTGGAGGCGAAGCGGTGGATATGACAGGAGTAACCGGAGGGGAAGACAAATGCAAAATAGCCCTTCGGCAACCCGGCTATCATAGTCAGTGTGACTGACCTTAGATCCTTGGCTTTGCGCCTCCAGCTTTCACTGGATTTGCCCTTTCGGAGCTATGCAGTCCGATAAAGAGATATTTTAACTTTACTTCAGATCCAAACCTCGGTATATACTGCTGGTGATGCAGATTCTCGGCCGAGGCACACGATCTGAGCTAAATGGCAGCACTTACATGTGCCCTTCAAATCTTTCTATTCCACATAGCTCAGCAAATTCCTCCCTGAAAACCAAATAAATTTGATAATTTAACTGAAAGCAGCTGACAGTGGTCAGAATCAGTCGATATCTACCGACTGCCACCGACTGCCAACAGAGCAATATCTTCCTGCAGGGAGGGGACTGCCAGTCAGCAGGTGAGCCCCTCTGGCACCGATCAGAGAATGTAGTGGCTGAGATCGCGGTCGGTTATGATATCTTCCAGCTGCTCGCGCACGTAATCTGCATCAATTACCACAGATCCCTCAACTTCCTCGGGAGCACGGAAGGACAGATCTTGCAAGAGCTTTTCAACGACCGTATGCAGCCTCCTTGCCCCGATATTTTCCGTCCGCTCATTTATCTCCTCGGAGATGCGCGCAATTTCGTCCAGGCCATCGTCGGTAAACTCCAGATTCACACCATCGGTCCTGAGCAGCTCGCGGTACTGACGGGTCAAGGCGTTCTCTGGTTCTACCAGAATCCGCCGCAGATCATCACGCGACAGTGAACTAAGCTCGACGCGTATGGGAAACCGACCCTGCAGTTCCGGGATCAAATCGGACGGCTTGGTCACGTGAAAGGCCCCAGCAGCTATGAACAGAATGTGGTCTGTCTTCACCGGACCATGCTTGGTCATGGCGGTGGTACCTTCAACTATGGGGAGGATATCCCTCTGGACCCCTTCCCGCGATACATCGGGACCACCCCGCTGTCCATCAGGACCTGCGACTTTGTCCAGCTCATCCAGAAATACTATGCCGTCGTTCTCAGCCCGCCGGATAGCTTCTCTTTTGACACCCTCCATATCTATCATCTTCTGGGCTTCCTCAGCCCTCAAGATTGAACGGGCTTCCCTCACGGTTACCCGGCGTTTTTTCTTCTGACCCGGCAGCATATTGCCCAAAAGATCCTGAAAATTAATGCCCAGTTCCTCGACACCCGCTCCACTGAAGACCTCCACCATGGACGGAGACTGTTCCTGCACCTCAATCTCGACCATTTCATCATCCAGCTCACCGTCATCTAGCTTGTCGGCAATTTTGCGCCTGCGCTTGCGTTTTTCAAACATCTCATCAGCATCTCTTTCCGGGTCCTCCACCTGCTGCTGCTCGCTGAAGAGGGCCTGAAAGGGGTTCTGTCCGCCCCTTTTGCTTCTGCTGACAGGGGCCAGTATATCCAGCAATCTGCGGCGGGCGGCCCGGTCGGCTTCGTCCTGCACATTCTCCATCTCCTCCTGGCGGACCATCCG
>PUMD01000059.1 GCA_003551215.1 Clostridia bacterium
GTATCCACAGTCATATCCCCATCCGTGAGTATCTCCAAAAGCGGGTCTATCGCCCGCGGATCACCTATCTTGCCCAGTGTATCGGCTGCATCCTGAGCGACGTCCCAATCATCATTCCGTATCGAGTCATAAAGCGGCTCCAGTGCAGGGTCACCCATCTGACGAAGCGCCTCTGCGGCAGCCTCGGCCGCGCTCTCATCTTTGTCCGCGCTCTCATCTTTGTCGTAATGTACTGCAGCATGGAGGCCCTTGATATCTCCCCGGTCAATCATCTTCTCGACATCAGGAGAACCGAAAAGCCACCGGGTATCAACTCCAGCGGCCGAAAGGAGAAGCAGCACCACGTGAAAAAGGCAGTAGGCACCCACCACAACAATAACCAGCGTAACAACAGTATCCATGCCAGCACCCTCCCACAACATCCTCCCGCCCCCGGCAAACCGCTCCGGCAGCCCTGCTCTGTCAGCTGTCTGGCAATTCGGGGTGAGCAACGGTAGTACAACCCAAGTAGCTCACCCTGCGGCAGAGCATACACCGTCAGAGGCATGCCGCTGTCAAACAAACATGGGCGGTCGGGTTCAATCCCCCTGTGTGCCTCTGGTTACCTCACACCCCGGCACGTCAGCATCCAACTGCAGTGCCCCGAATAACTCTTCAGAGGACCGCCAAAGCAGCACCGGTGCAGCGACCTCCTGATTGGACCCGGATGATTCTTCAGCGGCGGGCCGCCGGGCTCCATTAAGTATCCACCGGGAAGCGGAATATTCATCCATATGTAACACTGGTTCGCTAACGGGGTTTCGGGATCCTTCAACGACTCACACCAGGATCCCCGTCGTCCGGGTCTGACCCGCTGCAGGACAGCCCGCAACCTTGTGGCACCATAGGGCAGCTGAAACTGGGCATTCCAACCCGGGCACCGATAACACATATTATCGGCATAGAACGCGGTGTTTCACAGTCCTCTCTTCCCCTTCTCAAAGGCATCAATAAGGTCTGCCATTCCAAGGTTGGAGGGTATGGCAGGAATATCATCGTTACTGGTGGAAAGACCATTTAGAAGCACTCGCCTTCAAGTATTGTGGCGACCTTAAGGGCACCATCCCAAGGGAGGCACTGACTGTGAAAATATCTGTAGCTACACAGCCGTACACCGCTGAAGGTAAGGGCATCGGCGGCGGAGCTGGCCCCAAAGCCCTCCTCGACTCAGGACTCATAGATGAGCTGCAGTCGCAGGGGCATTCGGTAGATAAACAGGTGAGCGTCGCTCTCACCGACGAAGAAGAGCAGGCGTACGGAGGATGGAATAGGGTAGCTTCTGCCAATGCCCACCTGGCTGACTGCGTGGCCGAAGAAGTCTCCCGGAGTGATCTTCTGTTGGGGTTGTATGCCAACTGCAACTCCCTGTTGGGTACCCTGGGAGGACTGGCCCGTTCGGAGGATCCCAGCTGGCCGCGCCGGGTTGGGCTGGTGTGGATTGATGCCCACGCAGACTACAACACACCGGAGACGACACCCAGCGGAATGCTCGGTGGCATGCCGGTTGCAGTGGCATGTGGTAAGTGTCTCATTCGCCTGCGCAAAGGCAGCGGGCTTCGCGTTCCCCTGCAGCAGCCGGATCTGTTCATGATAGGCCTGCGCGATGTTGACCCGGCGGAGGCAAAAGCCCTTGATGCAGACGGTATCGTCACCCTGCAACTTGAAGACCTCATAGAGGGTTCACAGCGGCTGCAGTGGGCGATGGACAACCTGAGTGCACGCGAGGATCTCATCTACGTGCACGTTGACCTGGACATCCTCGACCCCGGTTTGGCTCCGGCTGCAGGACTGCCAACTCCGGGCGGTGTATCTGGCGAACAGTTAGGCGAGGGACTAAATCACCTGCTGCGGCTCCCAAAAGTCAAAGCCCTCGGTTTGGTCTCCTACCAGGCAGACCGGGATGACACAGGTGAAACTCTCGCACAGGTAAAAGACGCCATTGTCGGCGCCACTGCCAGTTGAACACGCTGCGGTATTCCACAAAGGCGGAACCACATAGATTTAGATAATGTGAACCAGTGTCCGCAAAAAGTAAAACTTATGGGTCCCAATCATTAACAGACGACCGGCAATATGATAATATTTTGCCAGCAAGGAGGCGAAATGATGTTGAAAGCAGAACTTAGGCAGTACGCTGACTTACTGTCAGACTACACCGAGTTGAGAGTTCAGAAAAATACCTCCAAGCGGATCGCCCTCATAAAGGGTAACCTGGCCCAAAATGACCAAAGCAGCAGCAGCGGTGTCAGCGCCAGGGTCCGCAAGGGCGGCTCGTGGGGTTTCGCTTCACACACGGAGATAACTGACGGCTCGGTAAAGAAAGTGGTGGAATCGGCGCGCGACAATGCCGAGTTCCTAGATTCCCGGCTGAAGCGCGGAAGATCTGCCTTCGAATCCACGGCACCGGAGTCTGCTGACGATTTCAGCAGCGACAAACCCCGGCTGAGCCAAAAGCAGGTGATGGATTTCATCACCGACATCGACGCGCACATCGCAAAGAATTACCCCGACCTGGCGGACCGAAGGATCAGTCTCCGGAGCCTGGACATGGAAAAATCGGTGTTGAATTCCGACGGCGCCCGTCGATACAGCATGGTTCCCCGCACCAACATTCGCGTCAGCCTGACGCTCAGCCCGGCAGGCGAACCGGTCGAAGTATCAGAAAACTTCGGTGGGCTGGGTCAATTCGAGGATCTCTTCGGTGAACCGGGTGACCTCTCCGAGGGGATCGAACGCATCTACGAACACCTGCAGAAGAAAGCGGAAGGGGTCCACCCTGACGCCGGGGTCAAGGACTGCATTCTGGATGCTGATCTGGCGGGCATACTGGCCCACGAGGCCATAGGCCACACCACCGAGGCCGACATGGTGCTGGGAGGCTCGGTGGCAGGAAATTATGTGGGAAAACAGGTCGCCAGTGAGCTGATCACGCTGGTTGATTTCGCCAACACCTGCCTGGGAGAGCTCTGCCCGGTACCTATATTCATCGACGACGAAGGTACCAAAGCTGAAGATGTGGTGATCATTGAAGACGGCATCCTGCAGAAATTCATGCACAACAAGGACAGCGCGCAGCGTTTTGAAGCTGCTCCAACCGGAAACGCCCGCGCCTATCAGTATTCCGATGAGCCCCTCATCCGCATGCGGAACACCGCGATTCTGCCCGGAGAAAGCAAGTTAGAAGACATGATATCTTCCATCGAGGATGGTTACTACCTGATGAAACCATCGAATGGTCAGGCCGATACCACCAGCGAGTTCATGTTCGGTGTTGTCCTGGGTTACGAAATCAAAAACGGCAAGCTGGGCCGGGCAATAAAGGACACCACCATATCCGGCGTTGCCTTCGACGTCCTCAAGACGGTTAGCATGGTCTCTGATGATATGAGCTGGAGCAACGGCGGATTCTGCGGCAAAAAACAGATGATACCCGTGGGCATGGGTGGGCCGGCAGTCAAGTGCCGCATCAACATAGGAGGTCGATGATAGTGAGAGACCGCGATGTCATTCAATACTGCATGGACTCGCTGGGCGAACGGGGCGCGGACAAGTCGCAGGTGGTGTGGAAAGAAACAGAGAAGCACGAGATCAATGTGGACAACGACGAGATATCTCTCTTCAGAACCACCTACGATACCCAGCTGGATTTGACCGCCATTGAGGGGAACAAGAAAGGCAGTACTTCCGTCAACAAGACGGAAAAGCCCGCCGTCGACGATGCCGTCGAACGGGTATTTCAACTGGTGCAGACCTCCAGTGAGGACGAAGCCTACGACATTGCCCCCAAGCAAAAGCCGCAGAGCTTCAGTACCGGCCCCGCCCAACCGGATCCCGACCGCATGTACGGACTGCTGGATGATTTTCTCACAGGTCTTGACAAGACGTACCCGGAGATACGACTGATTCAATCGGTGCTGGATTTCGAACGCACCACCGAACGCTTCGTCAACTCCAACGGGGTGGACTTCTCCACAGAAAAAGGCGTATACCACATCTTTTTGTGGTTCGCCTCCAAGGACGGTGAAAAGACCACATCCTTCAACGGCATACAGCTGTCGCGGACCGAGCTGGATCAGGACCTTATGGAGCTGGACTTCCTGAACGACAGCCTAAGAGAATCCGTCGAGCACCTCGATGCCCGACCGCTCGAAGGCAAATTTACCGGCGATGTGATAATCGCACCACAGAGTCTAGTTCAGCTGGTGCACATTTACACTTCACTTTTTCTGGGCAATCAAGCCCTGATCTCAGGTACCAGCCGTCTGCAGGACAAACTGAACGAGAAAGTGGCCAGCTGCCGGCTGACAGTGCATTCGAAACCTACGTCTGAGCAGATATGCGATGGCTATTTCGTCACCCCCGATGGGTTCGCTGCCCGCGACGTCACCCTGCTCGAAGACGGCGTGCTGCGCAGCTTTTTGCTGGATCAGTACGGCGCCAACAAGACGGGTAAGGAAAGGGCCAAGACGGCCGGAGGCGCCTACGTTATCGATGCAGGTAATCAACCGCTCGATGAGCTGATCGGCAGTATGGACCGGGGCCTTCTGGTCAACAGATACTCCGGCGGCTATCCCAGCTCCAACGGTGATTTCTCCGGAGTGGCCAAAAACAGCTTCTACATCGAGGATGGAGAGCTGAAGTACCCGGTCACCGAGGCAATGGTCTCCGGCAATCTCATCGACGTATTCCGAGAGATTGGCGGCATATCCCAAGAACGAGTCGACCTTGGGACGGCCATTATGCCGTGGATCTGCTCAAAAGGCGTGACCATCTCCGGCAAGTAGGTATGATGTAGTCAGCGGATGTGATACCGTGGCGCTCACAGCCATGATAGATGCCTGCTGACCGACGAACATGATAGTACGGTCGTGCAACTGCGATGAATGCCAAGTTGTGTCTGCGAGGAGACCGCCCAACTGCACGGTCTCCTCCGTTGTGTCAGTGGGTGATAGTCCCGACTTGAGGACTGCTCGACCAATCCCAAAAACTGTGCAGTTCCAATGGATGTCACGCCGTTATCTCCGTTGCCGTTGCTGCCAGCGCCTCCGCACCACTGAGTCACCGCAGGGGCGGCCACGAAAACCCCTCGCACTTTGCCGGTCCAGTCCAGATCAAACTGGCCGATGCTCATGTCACCGAATGAATGGGTGAACGTATCCACACCGAGAAACATGGTGAATTCCTTCACGAAGTCACCAGTCCTGTCCAACTCTCTACGTCTCCGCTCATGCGGTGGTCAAGAGGGTCGTAGAGGAAGCGTATTGTGAGACTTCAGTTCGGAAAACTCACTCCAAACACTTAATTGAACGAGAAGCCCGGAGGACGAGTTTGGTGTTGTAGACTTCCCAGGATACGGCGGAGGATGGATACTCGCACAGGGACTTGCTATCCCGCTTGACCCTAACGAGTTGATCTGGGATGGTGGAACAGCATTTCAAAACTTCACCGAGTACAGTATTAGGGATGACATAAGCTTGGCCTCATGGTCGCATCCGGTCAGGAGCCATGACGGCTGCACCACCGTCAGGAGATTCCAGGCGACGTTCTGTATTGATGCTCCCACTGACGGCGTGACTGGCGGTTATTTGGGGTCAGTCAACGATGGCTATGAGGAGCGAGTACCGATTAATGACACGATATAGGACGATTACGACACCGACAACCCAGTCGCCGTCTTTAATGCAGACATTGACGTTGGAGTGTCTGCAGCAGACATCGCCTTTGCCAGTGACGGCATTCTCTTCATGTGGACGACCGGCAAGGGGCTTTTCGAACTCGAATTGGACGGCTCAGCCCTCAACTACTCACGAAGCATGCTGAGATCCTTCGCGAGTAGACTCGGGGATCCGGAACGTCCTGCTGCAGGTGGGGACAAAATGAGACGGGGAGACCGCCCTGCTGCATGGTCTCCCCGGAGGTCATCGCTCGTCTATGACAGTCTGCCTATTCGAACCAGACCACTACGCCGTGGGCAGCAACCCAGAAGCCATCCTCAAGGGCACCCTGTTCGAAGCAGACCGTGTACTCGACCGTGAAGTCGTCAACCATAGTCTTCGATATGGCACCTTCCACGTATCCTTCGAGCTGACCAGGAGCAGCGGTTGCCACGGTGACCGTGCTACGGCCTCTGTTGGCCTCCCAC
>PUMD01000006.1 GCA_003551215.1 Clostridia bacterium
ATGCCTGCTACATAAAAAGGCAGACTCTTGCCGGAAGCAGTGCGGGTGGTCATACATACGTTGCTGCCGGCGAGGTTTTCGCGGATGGCATCCATTTGGTGTCTGTACAGACCGCCAGAAAACTCCTCATCCAGAAAAGATCTGGCTGCTTCGGAGATGGGCAATTTGTCAAAAGGAAAGACCTCACTGCGCCTTTTTGGTATTTGAGTGCGGTGAACCACTGACCATGTCTGCGGAAGCCAGCCTTTCATCATTCTTACCTCCCTGTGCGTATTGTTGGCGGATTGGCAAAATGATGGGTTGTCATTCAGTTTTCAGGGCCTCAGTGGACAGGAATTTGGAGCAGCGGTACCCGTTGGTTCTCTTTTGAACATTGACAAGCGAAATAGCAGCCAAGACATATGCCATTGAGTTGATAGAGGTGAAACGAGTCCAAAAGCCCCATGCTTTGCGAAATTTCATCAATATCACCATCTCGTATCTTGCGGTTGGCTGTGGTGCCGGCGCGGCAGCCTAAGCATTCTCAATGCCCACGATTTCAAGTTCGCTGCTTTGGGGGATGTATCCTGCCAAAATTCCCTACGCTCTAAATGGATATACAGCGGCAGCGTGCACTCGGCGGTATGGTTGCCTGCTGCTGCAGCTGAGCGGGTGAACCTCCTGTTCGGTCATGCCTGACAGCTGTCGTGTTAGTGATGTTTCAGACGAGGAGGGATATTCCCACCGACTGCTGCACTGAGGGGGAGGACAATCACCAGTCATCTCGAAGTTTGATCGCACGCAAAAGAAGTAAGACGACCGGGGAGTACGCATCATTGACCCACAATTTTCCCACAGGAGGTGGCAGTGTGAGATACAGGACGTTGGGAGACACCGGGATGAAAGTGTCGGTGGTAGGCATCGGCACCAACCAGTTCGGCGGCAAGGTGTCGCAAAAGCAGGTAGATGAGATACTCGCGGCTGCGCTGGATGCCGGGGTAAACTTCATCGATACAGCCAACATCTATCAGGGGGGTGCCTCAGAGGAGGCCATAGGAAACGCCCTTGCGGGCCGGCGCAGTGAGGTGATCATAGCCACCAAGGCGGGCATGAAGATGGGCGACGGTCCGAACCAGACGGGGGCGTCGCGAAAGCACATTTTTGATGCCGTCGAGGAAAGCCTCCGGCGGCTGCAGACCGATTACATCGACCTTTATCAGATCCACCAGTGGGACCCCGATACTCCTGCGCGGGAGACGATGAGGGCCCTGGCGGATCTGGTCAGGCAGGGCAAAGTCCGCTACATCGGAGTATCGAACTTCAGCGCCTGGCAGCTGTGCCTGGCGGAGAGCATATGCCGGGAAGAGGGATTCAGCTGCATCGCATCGGTGCAGCCTCACTACAACCTGCTGCACCGGCAGCCAGAAGAGCAGCTGCTCCCGTGCTGTGAGCACCTGGGGGTAGGGGTGCTTCCGTACTTCCCGCTGGCGGGAGGATTCCTCACCGGCAAATACCGACGCGGCGAGGACCCGCCGGAAGGCTCGCGGGGGCAGAGAAGCGGCTACGTGCAGCAGTTTTTCACCGACGGGTATTTCGACGCGGCGGAAAACCTCGAACAGTATGCTGAGGACAGGGGCTACAACCTGGCCCAGCTGGCCATTGCCTGGCTGGCAGCCCAGCCGCAGGTATCCTCGGTTATAGCGGGAGTTACCTCGCTTGGGCACCTGCAGAGCAATATTCGGGCGGCTGAATGGGATATGACCCAGGAGGAAGATGAGCAGATCAGGGCACAGGTGGATAAGCTGCCCGCGCGGCTGCCGCCCCGCAGCTAGGACACAAAAGGGTCGTCTTTTCTGTCGGCGGGCCCGCAGGGTGCCTTTGTGCCCACCGGGTCCGCCGGACTGTCTGGTGTTGCTGGTGACCTAACCCGTCCTGCCGGACGAAATCTGAGATGAAAGTGGTGAAGCAGTTGATAGATTATCACACTCACAGCCGGCGCTGCGGACATGCCGAGGGTACGGTGCAGGACTACGTCCGCGCAGCAGTTGACAGGGGACTTTGCGAGATCGGGATAAGCGATCACTTCCCCATGCAGGTACTGGGGTTCTCGGGCGGGGATGTCTGTTCCATGCCGCCCGAACAGCTCAGCTGCTACATATCTGAAGTGAGGCAGAGTCGGCGTCGCTGGGGATCTGAAATCGAGGTTCGGCTGGGTACAGAAGTGGACTACGTTCCCCGAATGCAGAGCACAATCGACACCATCGCCGGCATGAAGCACTGGGACTACATCATAGGTTCGGTGCACTTTATCGGCGAAGTGGATATCACTCATCCCAAAAATGAAGAATTTTTCGAAAGCAGAAATATTATGGATATCTACACTGAGTACTTCGATCTGGTCAGGATGATGGTTTGCTCGGGCAGCTTCGATGTGATCGGCCACATAGATGCGGTGAAGAAAATGGGGTGCGTACCATCTGGTGATCATACAGACCAGCTGGTCAAGCTGTACGGAGAGATGGCCCGACTGCTGGCGAGCCACGACCAGGTGGTGGAGATAAACACCGGGGGCCTGCGGGCACCGGTGGGGGAGTGGTATCCTTCGCCGGATTTGCTCCGTCGGCTGTGCGAGGCGGGCGTCAGGCTGACTGTTGGTTCGGATGCCCATGCTCCGGCGGAAGTGGGACAGGATGTCGATCAGGTCATCCGCACCCTGAAGCATATGGGGGTCGGCAGCATCGTTGGATTCCGCAGGAGAAGACCCTATGAAATCGCGCTGCAGTGAAGCGATGGGCAGGGAAAGCGGGGTGCCGCGGCCCGTAAGGAGGGCCCACCGCACCGTATCTTTCATCGCACATTCTCGACTGCGGCGAAAAGAGGTGATGAAATGACAATTTTGCTCGAGTCGTTACCCACCGTGCGGCTCCGCGGGAGCACTTCGGTGGGATCGCCTTTGACAAAGATACCGGGCTGACGATTGATCTGGACAGATCAGCCTTCTGGCTGCTGCGGGCCGTTCAGAAAAACTCGCCCGTCAGCGAGGCACTACTGCTGGATA
This sequence comes from Clostridia bacterium, assembly GCA_003551215.1. Taxonomy (GTDB): domain Bacteria; phylum Bacillota; class Sulfobacillia; order SLMV01; family SLMV01; genus PUMD01. The sequence continues at coordinate 3,038 of PUMD01000006.1, forward strand.
ACCTTTCTACCCTAGGGATCAGGTGTTCTCGGCGACAGGCGGCAGAAGTTCTTCAAGAGCTGATCGGGCTGCAGCTTCTGGTTCGACGTCCCGCGCCGGGTGTGAAGGAGTTTTTCGGTGGGGACGGGCTGTGCCTGGCGCCGCCTGATGATTGCTGACCCCCATGCGGTCATCTTACCGCTCGGGTCACTGTCCACTGGGCGGTGACCCATCGATGCAGCCTGAGCTGTCCCGATTGCTACGCACGCCGCGGGTCAAAGGATCCAGGTGAGTTGGGCACCGACGATGCGCTGGAAGCGATCTCGGCTTCGGCAGAATGGGATAGCGCACAACATATCAGACTCCGCCCCTGTCGACGATGATGCCATCCTTCATCATCATGAATGGTTCAATGGCGGGGGATACCCCGGTGGACTTGCTGGCGAGGACATTGCACTGCTCAGCGCAATTCTTGCCGTTGTCGATGCGTACGATGCCATGATGAATGACTGGACGTAAAGAAAGACAGAGTATGCTGGAGATACGGAAACAGTCGGGGGTTCAATTTGACCCGGCAGTCATGGAAGCTTTTGAAGAATTGGTGGATGAATAGCAGGGAAGTACCGTATTGTGTGGTCTCTGCAGGTCACTGTTAGCACCACGTCCATGCGTTGAGCGCAATGCATGTAGTACAGCCTGCAGGACAACCTTTATGGTAAAGCATCGATGAAGCGAAACAACTGGCTTGACACCACGCTGCATGCCTTTCCTTCCGTCAGTTTTATCTTTGCTGTCTGGCCTGTTAAATAACCCTCTCCTACCACCTTCCCAGACCGGGTCAATCTTATGGCCGCTTCGCCTTTATGTTAGGCAGCCCGCAGCGCTTTTCGATACTCCTCTGCAAGGCTTGGTCGCCCGTGCGGGACGAAGTAATTTACGGTGTTGCTGCCCGTTATCGAAGCGCAAGTTGGGATGCTCGGGCGGCCCCTGAAAGAGGCAGCGCAGGAGGCGGAACCAATGGTCAGTATTTCCTTGCCTGCTGCCCAAGGCCGAAACCTTAATTGACTCTGAGTAATGCTCTTCGACGTAGGGAAGATCCACACAACCAAAAATAACTGGTCAATCCCGCACAACTGACCGGGCAACAGCAGAAAATCGTCGGGGAGATGAGCCAGTCGAGCAGCATTGAGTTCGCCTATCGGACTGAAAGTTTAATCTCTCATCGTGCATAATGGAGATCTGGACCCCGCAACGTATGACACATCCGCTGCTGCGGATTTTTCGAGGGTTGAGCAAAGAACCTTCCCGAGCTCAAAGCAATATCACCGTAGCTACGGCAGCAATCCGAAAAATAGGGGGATCTCGCAACAGATCGCCTGGATAGCCTGCAACAATAGAGTCGCTTGGCAGATCATGGGTCAATCGATGTCAGAATGCCACCGATACAGCAACAACTTGGTGCATTATGAGCCAGTCGGCATACGGATAAATTTTTGCAAATATCCGCCAGGAATATTGGGCCGCACAAAATGGTAACTTATACCTACTTTTCCCTGGCTCTTCTATCATCCACAACACTTTACAAATTTCCATCCGGATACGATAAAAAGAGCACAAGGCACTATTCGAACGGAGGAGAAGCGAATGTTCAGGGCATTATCGGACGTCCTACGCCATAGCATGCGCAAACGCTTGCTGTTTATGACTGCCGTGGCCATTGTTGTGGGAATGCTCATTGTTGCTTTGTCGCCAGTTGTGCAGGTGTTTTTGGGAGTCTCCTCGGAAGTTAAAGATGAAATGATCCAACAGGGTGCAGTGGCTGAACGACAATTGGCGGAGTCCATCGACGAATGGAGGCATCAGCTTGGGCAGACGGCAGCCTTCGTTTTATCCGGGCGGTATGCCCTGGCAGAGGAGGAAGATCGCCTTGAGGTTCTGGGACTTCTGGACCGGCTCGCATCGGACGACCTGCGCACCGAAGAATACATCTTGCTGTACGAAAATGAGGTCGTTGTCAGCTCGGCGCCAGAGCAGAGTGTCCCGGAGCAGAACCTTGGCCTAGACGGTGATATCCGGGAGGGTGAATCCTCTTTGCTGCTGCCGGATGAAAACAGGACCGTTTTGCCGGACGCATTCATCATATTTCACGCCAGCACGGACTCGGACAACGATGAACATGTGTTAGGGCAGGCCGTATCCAAGCGTGCCGTTGACGAAAGGCTGCAAAATCTTGCAGGCGATGATGACTTCGTTGCGATTACGGACACCTCTGGTCGGATTCTGGTTGGAGAAACAGCGGTAGAGAATCTTGGTCAAACTGTACGGGAGATAGGCGAAGAAGCGCTGTCTCAGCTCGGAGTGCTACAGGTGCAAGCAGCGGGACAGACCTGGGACGCAGGTTATGGTAGCAGTCAGGACGATGATCTGGTTGCGGTCGCCTTCAGCAGTCAGGAGGGGATCTACCGGCAGGTCTTCGCCACGGTATGGGGAACTATTCCCACCGCGATAATCGTCTCTATTCTGGCGATAGCGGGTCTTTGGCGTCCCATAGGGAAAACGGTAGCACCGGTTCAGCAGTCCTCCGAGCTGATGTCGGAGATCGCCAGCGGTTCGGCGGACCTGACGCGGCGGCTTGAGGTCACCGGCGACGATGAAATAGCAGATCTTTGCCGCTCGTTTAATACCTTCGTGCAGAAGATCTCTGATCTGGTGGGGCAGGTTGCACGGATGTCAGAGGACCTGAGAGATTCTGGGGATAGATTGCTCGATACGTCGGAGACTGGAGTGAACCAGACAGACACACTGACTGAAGCATCCGAAAAGCTGCGTCAGGCGGCAGAACGCCAGACGGAAAACACTCGCGATGCGGCATCCAACACCCGCCAGGTTTCCGAGGGGGTCGAGCAGGTGGCCGACGGTGCACAGGAACAGGCCTCCAGCATAGAGGACGCGCAGAACATGGTGGTGGACATGATGGACGAGGTGGAGGACAACCTGCAGCAGCTTGAGCGGACCGACGAGCTGGCCACCCGCACCTCCAGTCAGGCCGAGGA
>PUMD01000013.1 GCA_003551215.1 Clostridia bacterium
ATGTACGGTCCCAGGGCTCATGGTGGCAGTTATTATGGGAGTTACGGGCGTGGTTGTAATCTGTTGCCCTATTACGGAACAGAACGTGAACTGGCTCGGTCCATTTGGAAGCAGTTGTGTGGGCACGAGGAACGAGAGGACGGAGCTGTGCCTTGGGGAAGAATTGAGTTGACCAGGTTGCCAAGCGTTATGTATGCCGAAGACCAGGTTGGATCCGGCCCTCCATTGTTGCTGTATGAAAGCAGTCTGCAATACTCACCTGAGGACATAGTTATTGGGCGCTGGAATCCGAGATCAGAAACGTTCGATGATTGGATGGAGAAACGCAAAAAGGCCCCCGAACTGTTCTTGCAGAGTATTTTGCCAATTGGTTGACATAAGTGAGTAGGATGTTATACTACAATCAACAATATCCTATAGGAGAAGGAGATGAAGAATGGGGTTTCGAAGAGGACGGCTAAGCGGTTTCGGAGTGCTGTTAACTCTGGGAGTTTGAATGGGCGACTTATGAGGAGACTGAAGCTGGAATTGAGTAGAGAGGAGAATAATGTTGAAGCCAATGCTCGCGCAGCAGGCAAAAGACAACAGCATACTTCGAGATCCTGAGTATGTAGCTGAAGTCAAGTATGATGGCCACAGGGCTCTGTTGGTTGTGGATGAGTTTGGATCTAGGGTGCTGTCCAGGACGGGTAAAGAGAAGGATGTGTCATTTCTCAAGGGTATTGAGAAGGCCGCTCCTTCGATGATTCTTGATGGTGAGCTGATCGTTCCCGGTGGGACTTCTAGCGATGTTTCGGAGTTGTCCAAGCAGAACGAGCTTCAGTATGCAGCTTTTGACCTTCTTTCGTGGCGAGACCGAGAAACCGGGGGACGGTTTTACGAAAGGCCCTTCGAGTATCGTCGTAGCCGCCTTGAGGAATTGGTTCGAATGGTTGATTGGCCGAAGGTGCAAGTGTCTGAACTGTTTGAGGATGGTTTGACTTTGTTTGAGTTGGCCCAAGCGGAGCACATGGAAGGCGTGATGATGAAGAAGAAGGATGCCCCGTATGTTCCAGGTAAGCGCTCATGGTTTTGGCAGAAGGTGAAGTGTCATACGACCTACGACGTTGTTGTCACAGGTTGTGATGCTGAACCAACTCAGTGGACGGTTCGGCCAGGGCAATATGGGACTGATGGCGTGTTTTATCCTGATGGTAAGCCCAGTTCGACGAAGCTCGCTGGCTATGTCGGTTTGACGTATGGATGGTACATGGAAGGTGAGCTTAGGACGGTTGGCAAGTTGGGCTATACAGGACCACGAGAAGAGCTAGAGCCATTGGTGGGCAAGGTGGTCGAAGTCAAGGCGTACGGTTGTTATGAGTCCGGTGCTTTGCGGCACCCAGGCGTTCTTAGGTTTCGCGATGATAAGCTGCCTACTGAGTGCGTGCTTGACTACGGTTTAGTGACATTGAATGGAGGGAAGTAATGGCGAAGTTATGTGACCGGGAAGGAATCCTTTTTCCGGGTCTTCATAAGATCAAGGAATTGCATTGGAATGGCGAGGATTACGAGGTAGCCAGGGGGATCACGTATTGTTTGCTCCAGAACGGTGTTCTCGATATTGCCGGCAATGTCTATGAACCTAAAAAAGAAGCGGTGCTAGAGCTATTGAAGTTTCATGGCGGCAGCAATTCTATTGTAGCCGTGCCTATGTCAAAGCTGGCTACAGAGTTAGGTTGTGGAGTGAAGGTTGTGAACCGACTAATTAGGGAGTTGGAAGCCGAAGGCAGTATCCGTCGTTTCAAGAGGCGCGCTCCAGGACGCCTATATGTGATGGAAATTGTTAGTTCTGCGCCTGAACCTAAGTGTGATCAGTTGTTGCCTGTGGATATGGCTTTGTTGGACTTGCTATCCCGCAGAGATGACGACATCATACAGACTAATGAACATGAGTTGGCGTCCAAATTGGGAGTCTCACAAGAGACTGTGTTCCTTTGTCTCATGCATCTGAAGCGTTGTGGGTACATCAGTTCAGCCAGGGCTTTGTATGGCCGTCCCTTGGTGATCAAGGTGCATAGGCAATTGCAAGGTGATTTTGATTCGAAGAAGAAGTTAGCAAGGTTCTTGAAGTGGCGTAGGTCGATGAGGCAGGAAGAGGAAGAGGAGACCAAAGTGCTTGCTCGTGAGTTTGGAATATCGGAGGTTGCTCATGTCTGAAGTGAAGTTAAATGGTCAGCAGTTGGCCGCTGTTGAGGCTCCAGCTACTAACCCGGTGATTGTGGTAGCGGCTCCGGGTAGTGGCAAGACTGCTGTATTGACCTTGAGGGTTGCTCATCTGATTGCTGAGTATGACGCTGATCCGGGTAAGATCGTGGTGACTACGTTCACGCGTCGGGCTGCTGAAGAGATGAAGGAGCGGCTTCAACCGCTAATTGGATCTGCTGTAGATTCCTTGCAGATAGGGACGATTCACAGTGTTTGCCTTCGCATTCTCCGTGAAGAGAAACTGTCAAAGGAAGTGATTAGCGAGTATGAACAGAAGAAAGTAATCCGTGAGGAGCTAGGCTATAAGCGGATGAATTGGGACGTGGGTTGGCGCTATCCCCTGGGTTGGATAATGAAAGCCAAGACTGCCTTAGTTGATGCCAGGGATAGCCAGGAGTGGTTCTTTTCCAAGTTGGTGAATTTGTGTGGCAACAGATGGCAGGCTATAGACCTCGCTCAGAAATTGGCCAGGGTTTACCAGATGTATGAGCAAGAGAAGAAGTATCTGAGCAGGATGGATTTTGCCGATATGCTGATGTGGACTGCTCAAAGGTTGTTCCGGGATAAGGAGTTTCGAGAGAAATGGCAGAGACGGGTTGATTACGTTCTTGTGGATGAAGCTCAGGATACATCGAACCTTTCCTACGCTATCTTGCGGACTCTGGCTGCGCCTGAGAATCGGTTCTTTGCGGTAGGTGATCCAGACCAAGAGTTGTTCAGGTGGGCGGGAGCGGACCCTGAGCATAACATTTTCGGGTTTAGGGAGTTTTACCCTGATGGGCAGGTATTGCCGCTAGAGGTGAATCATCGATCAACTCAGGAGATTGTCCGTGTAAGCAATTTGGCTATTGCTGGTAATTACAAGGAAGCGACTGCGACCAGGCTCGAATTCAAGAAGACAGTTCGTCCGCGTACTAATGCGCCGGAAGGTATGCCGGTAGCTATTGAGGGATTTGCTAATGTGCATGAAGAGGCACAAAGTGTGGTTGCTAAGGTCCAGGAGATGATTGAGAATGGTAGGGAACCTCAAGACATCTTTGTGGTGTATCGGGTCAATAGCCAAAGCCGGGAGCTTGAGGATGAATTACTCAGAAATCGCATTCCCTATGTGATACAGGGCGGTTTGGGCTTCTATGATCGCAAAGTGATCAAGGACGTGATCGCGTATTTGTCTCTTGTCAGTGATGAGAATGATGACGAGTCGTTTCAGAGGGTAGCCAATATAGCGACAGTGGACTTCTTCCGTCCGACCAGAGGATTTGGCTCCAGATGGATGCAGGAGTGCTCTGCTCTTGCCAAGGGCCACCATGAGTCGATGTGGAAAGCTATGTCGAGGATGAAGCCGAGGCAACCGCGTTGGCAACAGCAAGCGATAGATGATCTAGTCAACATGGTGGCAGATATCAGGGAGCAGAGTGGTGGCAATCCACAAAGGGCTGCCGGCATGATAAGGCAGTGTTGCTACGATGCCTACTTGCTGAGGACAGAGGGTGTAGATGAGTCCACTGCTCAAGAGGAAGGTATATTTGATAATCTTGATGAGTTGTGCTATGCCGTTGGCCAGTTCAAAGATATTCCTGAGTTCTTGACTCATGTGGACGCGATCAGGCGTTTGCAAGCACAGAAGGACAAAGAGAAGGTAAATGCTGTTGTCCTCAGCACGATCCATCGCGTGAAAGGACTGGAAAGGCCGATAGTCTTTGGGGTCGGGCTCGCTGAGCAGATCCTGCCGCATAAGTATGCGATCAACGGTGGTTCGGGTGATGAGTCTTTGCCTGTGGAGAATTTGTCTGGGGTTGAAGATGAACGGTGTGCTGTGTTTGTTCTCGTTTCCAGGGCAAAAGAAGAGTTGTACTTGAGTTACCCTTTGGAGTACCGTAACCGTCCGGTTGGGCCTTCTCGTTTCTTGGAAGAAATGGGACTGATTGACAGTGTTGCAGTTGAAGAGGGAGAGTTTGTTCCTCTGTATGCCTAAAGTTTGGTTGACACAGAGGGTTCAGGTGGTATTATTCCACTATCAACACTGTTGCATAAGAGCTAAAGTCCAGAGGAAAGGAGACTGGTGAATAGAAAGAGTAGGGTGATTGAAAAAGAAGAGTCGGGGGTGAGTCATGAAGTGACCAAGAGTGCTGAGAATGGTCATTTGCTGGTGGACATCAAGGAAATGCTTGTTTGGTCGAAGTTGTCCAGGGGCGAGTACAACCGTAATCAGGCGTATTCGCATGTCGTTGTAACTCCGTCTGTTCCCTGGACGGTACAAGTGCCAGTTGATTCGGAAGGACCTGATGCTTTGAAGCAAGCGCTGTCAGTCTTGCAGGATGCTGTTCATTCTGCTGTCTTGAACAAGGTAGCAGAGTTAGAACAGTGTGATAAGGACGAAGCAAAACGTCAGACCAGCGAGAGTTTGTCAAAGCATGGGGTCGAGGTGAACACTTCGATTCGAAGTATTCAAAGCAGGCCGCCTGTAAGGTCTTCGATAGAGGCTGCTGTTGGCGATCCGGTTGATGACAATGAGGATTTTTGAGGAGGTTAAACAATGTCAAAGTTCAAAGTAACAGACGAATTTCGAGCACCTCAAGGTGTGTACAAGGTAAGGTTTGGTGGGTTCACGACTCGCGAAGATGACGGTACTCCAGTAGCAAAGGCCACAGACTTTGGTTTGAGGGTATACGCCAATTTCGTGATCTGCCAAGGTGATCTAGAGGGTGAAGAGATACCTTGCGGTATGGACCTTGACGAAGGTCTGCCTTCCTGGTGTTTCCTTTTCAGTGGCGTGATGCCTCAGTCAACGGAACTGTCTGAGATTGAAGATCAGATGAAGACTGAGAAGGTCTTGCCGGGACGAGTTAATGACAGTGGTTGGGCACAAGGAGTGTTCGTCCCCAAGGGCACGTATCTCGCCCGTTTTGTGAGATTTGCAAAGAGGGATGAGAACACGGGTAAGCCGGTGATCGTCATGAAGGAATTCAACAATGAACTGAGGCCGATGGTCTATTGGCAGTTTGAGATCGCTGCCGGTGATCTGACTGGTGTCAGGGTGCCTGGTTCGTGTCGGTATGCCATACGCAGTCGTGGTGGTGATGAGTTGGAGCTTCCTTCGCGGTCAAGTATGTATAACTGGTTCCTGGCATGTGGGGTGGATTTTGATAGTCTGCCGGACTTTGCCGACCCAGACAACGTGCTCCCTGAGATGGAAGAGTTGATGCAGAAGTTAGGCGTGGTGCTAAGTGTCCAGGTTGGCGACAATGGTTGGGTTTCCGGTGGGCAGTCTGCTATTTCGCCTGCTCCTGCTGGAGTGACGGTCGTTAAGAATGAGCCGCCGGCTAAGAAGAAGCAAGTCAAACCTGAGGATCAGGCCAAGCCAGAAGCGAAGGAATCTGGTAATGGTTTGCAGAGCTTGCTCAACCTGATAGGTGCCAAGGCCAAGGAGTTTGGTTATGGCGAAGGCGTGGCTGGTGGTCAGCTTACGCAGGAAGGGAAGAAGTTTGCTTCCGATTATGTAGCTCCGGCATGTGCTGAAAGGGGCATTCCTCGTGCCTTTGGGAAGATGTCTGTGGACCAGATGCGAGAGCTGGCGGAGTACTTGCAGACCTTGAAAACAGAAGAAGAAGAATTCTAGTCGCTGAGTGCTGATCACAGAGATTTGAGTTGGTGTTTTCGTGGTGCACCTTTGTGTTGTCGATCGGCCTGAGTATGACATTGGCGAGATCAAGGCCAAGGTAGATTTGCGGACTGTGGTTACTCCAGGCGTACCTGTCAGGGAAGGTAAGCCTA
>PUMD01000132.1 GCA_003551215.1 Clostridia bacterium
ACCTGCTTTCGGACAACTCGCCGGTCACATCCCATCAGCGCCGGGCCTGAAAATCCCTGAGGGCTGTCCGGGTTCCTGCGCCAAAAATCCCATCCACAGGTCCCTCATAGAGGTTCTGTGCTGCCAGTATTCTCTGCAGATGCATTACATCCCTCCCCCGAGAGCCCCAGCGAAGCGCTCGTGCCGCCTCGCCGAAATGCCCCCACGTCGTCCCGGAAATGGCGACAGTAGTGCCTACGGGCGCCATTTCGTAAAGGGCAATCACGTCATTGTTGAACATGCGCACGCAGCCAGCTGAGACGTATCCTCCGATAGAGCCCGGACGATTTGTGCCGTGAATGCCGTATTTGCCCCAGGGGATACTGAGACCGTTCCATCGGGCGCCAAAACCACCACCCCATTTTCCCTTGCTTATTATGGGCCACTTGCCCAGCGGAGTCGGAGTGTTGGGCTTGCCCACTCCGACCGGCCTGTCCATCAGCACATGCAGACCAAACAGGACCCGCAGCCTGCGGGAGTCCGTGTGAACCTCGATGCGCAGGCCAGCCGGACCTTCACCTCCCCATCGGAGACCGTCGGAGCGACCAGCAGAGGTGGTAGCAATCGACTGAACCGGCCTGGTTTCCTGATCGACAGCCTGCCCAGACGACCATATCCAGCAAAACCAGCTGACGAGGGCTCTGTCACAGACAGCAACCGTACATCCGGGCGCAGATCCAGTCCAGCTGCTCAGCAAAATCAGTGCCAGCAGAAAAACCGCCATTCGACCGACTGCACCGAACATTTTATCCCTCTTCCTGCTCCGGCCTGATATATCACTCCTGGCAAAGATTATGCACAAAAAGGGGATGCGATTCTTCAGTCGATGATTTCGCCCAGGATCTGCTGCATGGCCTGTGCATTTTTCGGTGCGTAGTCGGCATAGCAGTTGTTGAACATAACGTAGGTCACTTCTGTCTCCTCGGTCAGGCGCCGGATATCGCATGCCCACTGCTGCAGCTCTTCGTCGCTGTAAAGATACCGGAACCGCTCCGCCGCACTTTCTGTGCGCCCACTCCAGGTATCGCGGTTCCGACCGTGAAACCTTACGTATCCAATCGGTGCTGTTCGCCGGACTATCGAGGGAAAAGACTCCTGCCCCACCTGCGGCTCGTCGACTGCCACCAGCGATATGTTTTCATCTGCCAGAAGCTGCAATACCCGGTCCCTCACCGGTGGTCTGCTCCAGGAGCGATGACGGAACTCCACCGCCAGATCATAACCGGCCATCAGCTCCCTACTTCGTCGCAGCCAGGCCAGATTGCGCCGCAGCTGATCTGGGGTTTCTGCAGTGAAATAAGGAGGAAACTGAAACAGCAGCGCTCCCAGCTTTCCGGCCTCCCGCAGGGGCTCTACTGCCTCAGCAAACAGATCAAAGGACTCACGGATCATCGCACCGGGAGGATTTTTCACATTGCCGTACCTCGTAAGCTCGAAATCATATTCCCTCAGGCGGGGAGGGAGGCGCGCAGGAGGCACGGAGTGCCCGGTCATGAGCCCAAAACCCTTGACGTGGAACACAAAATCATCAGGAGTCTCCTCTGCCCATCTCCGGCAGTACTGAATACTCGGTAAAGCATAGAAAGTGGAATCAACCTCAACTGTGTCAAAGTGACGGCTGTAATACTCCAGCCGTTTTCGTGTCCCGCGAAACTGACGGGGATACCAGGCCTTGACCATCCCTTCATCAGCCCATGAACACGTGCCTACTCTGCACACACCCATGTACGCCACACCTCCGGTCTGGGATCTTGTCTCATCTTAGTGGGAGGCGGTCCCCAACGCCGTGCATAACAGCCTTCCCTGCGGGAATACTGTAACAGCCAGCCGCGTCAGATTCACTTCTGACCTTGCCCGAAAGCCGCGGCATTGTCCATCCAACAGTGATTGCTGCCCCCACGGTGGCTAAAGCTAAGAGATGGCATGCCGCAGAACCTCCGAAGGGAGGCCGAACACACAGACATGGACCAAAGCACCGCCGAATTGTACGCGCTGGCAGTAGCAGCACTCGCCGGCAGCCTGATGGCCTGGCAGGGCGGAGTCAATTCTCTGCTTCAGCGTGAAGTAAACCTAATGCCGGCGACGCTGTTGGTGCACCTGATAGGAACGGTCACGGCAGCAGCTGTTGTTGGATACCGGCTGTTCAGAGAAACAGAATCCTTTCATCTGGCCCAACTGGCCGAGGCCCCTCTTTACAGCTACCTCGGCGGAATTCTGAGCGTGGCCATAATTGGGGCGGTAGCATACAGCATAGCTACCAGTGGAGCAGCCCTGGCAACAACGGCCATAATCGTAGGGCAGGTTCTGACAGCCGCCCTTATCGACCACCTGGGTCTATTCAGGTTGCGCGAGGTGTCCTTCTCTCTCCACCGCCTCGCGGGCGTGGTTCTGCTGGCGGCAGGAGCCTGGTTTCTGCTGAAAAGCAGCTAACACCCAGGCATCTACCCTGAATCCTCCATCCCTGACGCTCCAGAGGCCAGGCCGGCCCGCAGCCAGAAATACACCTGCAAGGCGGGCAGAAGGCTGATCACCCCGTAGGCTACCAGCCGCACCCCCCATTCCTCAAGCAGGCGCCCGAGATAAGGTGAGGCAACCATCATCTGACCGGATGAGTATAGGGCTCCTACGGCGAATACAAAGGCCAGATACTTCAGTATCCCGACGCCTCCACGCCGGTAAGCCATAACATATCCCACGCAGAGCACCAGGCTGATCGCTCCACCCCAGGTTTCGGTCAACGTCTGCAGCTGCCCGGCGAAATCCCACGCTATCAGTCCATGGACCGAATAGTAGACCGCAATCGGCACCCCCAGAACAAGCAGCACCGTAAGCAGGGTAGTAAGCCAGTTCAGCCGCAGGTTAATCACCTGCCCGCCATCCGGCAGCTCTGATGCACCCTCGCCTTGACCGGAGGCCTCTCCGGTGTATCTACCCCCACCGGTCATGGCCAGAGAATAGATAAACAGCGACCAGAGAAATACATTGGAAACCGGTCCGGCCAGACTTTCGGCCAGTTCAGCCCAGGCGGGAGGTAGCAGCTGTCCGCGCAACTGCATCCACAGCATGATGCCAGAGGACAACAGTTGAACGGCAAAGGCCAGCGTCATGGTAAGCACCCAGAATCCCGCCCGCTCGCGCCACCTTGTCGCTGCGTAGAAAAACAACATCAAAAACAGTGCCACCGCAGCACACCTGATCAGGATAAAACCCCGCGCGTCAGGCCGCGCCCCGTAGTGCAATGCAACCACAGCCCTGACCTGTATACCCGTATAGCCCGCCACGTACAAGACCGTAAGAACCTCACAGATTCTGGCGTAGATTGTGGTGATGCTGATATCCTCTCCGTTCAACTTACGCACCCCTTACGCTCTGGGGAGTGGTTCACTCCGAACAGTTGTCCGGTATCCACATAGACCTTCCCAAAAGCTGATCGTATCCAGACCAGCTGCTGCCCTTTTTGCGCGCTTTCTCAGTAGTGATAGCCGCCTGCGAAGCCTTTCCACTGAACATATCCGCCTGGTGCAAAACCACCGCCTCGCGCGTCTGTGGGAGTACGGGTGCACCGTAGTCGTGTTTTCCGTGATGAGACAGGAGTAAGTGCTGCAGGTGTCTGGCCTGTGATTGTGGAAAACCATCGATGTTCTGCAGTCTCGCAGTAACCATCCGGAATCCCAAAACAACGTGGCCCAGCAGGCGGCCGGCTTCGGTATACTGTATGCTTCCCACGCATGCCAGCTCCTCGATCTTGCCCACATCATGCAATATACCGCCCGCCATCAGCAGGTCTGTGTTGAGGTTGCCGCTATCTGGAGCACCTCTGGACGCCAGTCTGGCCACCTCAAGCGAATGCTCCAGGAGGCCATGCAAGTAGTTGTGGTGCACCTTCTTGGCAGCAGGAGCCAATGTATACTTGCGGTAGAAGGCCGGATCACCAAACATCTCGGTCAGCAGCTGTGCCAGAAACCGATCTTCCACCGATTCAATCAGCTGCCATAGTTCTTCCTGCATTTGCTCAACAGGCCGGGGGCTTGCGGCAATGAAGCGTTCAGCGGGAACAGATTCCTCATCAAGGGCCTGTATCTCATCAATTACCAGCTGATTTTGACCGCGGTAGGTCTGCACGGTGGCTTTTACCCGCACTACGTCACCCTCATCAAAGCTGTCTTTGACTGAAGAAGCATCATCCCACACTCGGGCCGGCAGGGAACCACTCCGATCTCCAAGCTGCAGGTCGAGGTAGTAACCCTTCTGTTCATCGCGAAAGGTGCGCAGCTGTTTGCGCTGCACGCCGTACACGCCATGAACCCGCTGGCCTGCGCGAAGTTCACTTATATAGGGATCAACCTTTCTCTGTTTCATTTAGTGCCCTCTCTACTACCTCCGAAAACTTCGAAGCTCACCATATCCGCAAGTGGTCTGCGTTCCTTGTCGACGGGCTCATCAGCCGGATATCCCAGCGGAAGCACAGTGAATATTTTGTGATCATCGGGTATCTGCATGAATTTGGCCGCTTCTTCCTGGTCAAAATATCCTATCCAGCACGTGCCCAGCCCGCGCTCGGCAGCAGCCAGAATCATCTGAGTAACAGCAATTGACAGGTCTACGGGGTACGCGGGTATATCGCAGGTCATAATCCGCTCGCTTTCGGTGGCTACCGCTACCACAACCACCGGCGCCTCGGCCACAAACTGCTGCTGTCCACATATCTCGGCCAGTTTGCTCCGGCGCCGTTCATCAGTTACCACCACAAAGTGCCATGGCTGACGATTTCTCGCCGACGGTGCGAGCCTTGCCGCCTCAAGCACCGCCCTGATATCATCGCAGGGAACCGGCTTATCCAGATAGCTCCGAACACTACGCCGCTTTCGCATCAGCTCCGCAAAGGAATCCACACTCCCACCTCCGGTTGGATAGGTCCTTGGGTGTGACATTTTAGCTTCAACTCGCCGGCAGAGAATCCTTCCCGTCCTCCCACGTTTGCACCACAGGCACTGTCCCTGACTCCTGTCCTGAAAAGCACAAACGCAATGCGGGAATGGTTCCAGACCGAATCATGTTCCCGACTATCTGTATGAAGATTACAGGACAGACGCCCCGCAAGACAAGCGGTACGGCTGTCTCCCATGACGGCTGAGGGGTCATTATGCGGATCGGGACAGCATATGAATGGAATGAAACCGACCCTGCTGGGAGGGGTGATTCCGGTATGCGACTGGTAATAATCACCCGCACTCACATTCTGATCGCCGCCCTGCTGGCGCTTGCATTGCTCGCTTCGCTCGCTTACCTCATTCTGAGCGAACCCGCGCTGCCGGTGGCAGACCTATCCTCTCCATCCGGCGAAAGGCTGCCCATTTACTCTGTGCAGACGGATGAGAGGGAAGTAGCCCTGACATTCGACGCCACTTGGGGGGCAGAACACACCGAGACCCTCCTATCCCTGCTTGAGGAAAGTCAAGTGCAGGCCACCTTTTTTCTGACGAATATATGGATGGATGATTATCCGGAAATGACAGAGTCTATTTTCGAGGCGGGACACGAAATCGGACTGCATTCAGCATCTCACCCGGACATGACGCAGCTGAACCGGGACGAGATAAAGCAGCAGCTGCAGAAAAACCGCCAGCGGCTGTCGTCTATATGCCCCGAAGCAGAGCCACGCCTGTTCCGGCCACCTTTCGGAGCTTATAATGATGCAGTCATCGAAGTAGCAGAAGAAAAGATGAATCTCACTACAATACAGTGGAGTATCGATAGTCTTGACTGGAAGGAAGACGTGTCAGCCAGCTACATTACCAACCGGGTCAATACCCTGCTGCATCCAGGGGCTATCGTATTATTCCATAACAATGCTCGTTATACACCACAAGCTCTGCCGGCAATTATCGATCATCTCGAGGATGAAGGATACCGTCCCGTTACGGTATCCGAGCTCCTTCATCCCCCTCCGTACGAGATTGACCACCGTGGAAGTCAGGTTCCGTTGGAGACCGAATGAGCCCTTCACCTTGGACAGAGCACATCACTCGGTAAGGTAACCGCCCTCGGTCTCAATCAAATGCATTATGTCCTCTTCTTCACCAGTCTCGGCATTTATGAAGACGAGAAACTCGTTGTCTCCCATGCGGGCAGATATCTCCCAGCACAGGACTTCGGTAAGATCCTCGCGCTCTATCAACGCCAGTCGAGGCTCACCTGCCTCATCGAGCTGGGGATGCAGGCGCTGAATTGCTTCCTCAGCATCCACATCCGGTGTGAGAATCTCCCGGTCGGTGTGCGTCATCAGATAGGACGTGGCATCAAGACCCAGGATGTCGCCAGTTCGCAGGCATACCATGACTTTGACCTGATCCGGGTAAATCAGTACATCCTCCTGCTTGAAAACCAGATTAGTCACCACCCGGTCGCCCTCGGAAAAGGCAAAGCGGGATTCCATATTCGAGTAGCCCACCTGACGCGCAAAGGAGACTGCCCGCTCGCGGGCCACCTCCACTGTGATACCTCCACCTGCTTCAACCCGGTCAGCTTCGTTTCTTCTCTCACTGTTTATCCACACGAGATGACCGCCCTGCTTGGCAATATCCAGCCAGTACCTCTTCTGCGGCAGCTCGCAGGAAAATGTGTAAGTGGAGAAATCCCCAACCGCCTCACCTACCTTCTGCAGCGAGGGGGTTTCTTCTGCAATGCTCTGCATCACCTCACGGGCGGAGGCAAAAGCTCGCTCCTCGGAGATCTCCGGACCGGTCAACGCCCGAGGCGAGGCTCCCACCACGTGCTCAGAGAGCGGTCCATCATATATTAAACCGGGAATGTCCTGCACATCCTTTTCTATTTCTCCCATCTTCATCAGACCCAGATCTTCATCAATACCATCAACAGCAACCCGGGCATCCTGCAGCCGGCTCCAGCGATATTCTTCCTCCTGAAGCCTGTCCCTCAGCTGGTGCAGAGATTCTGCGAGACTTCCGCAGTGCTCACGGACCTGCCCCAGCTGTTCG
Organism: Clostridia bacterium; assembly: GCA_003551215.1. GTDB lineage: Bacteria > Bacillota > Sulfobacillia > SLMV01 > SLMV01 > PUMD01. The sequence goes on from PUMD01000132.1 coordinate 7,038, forward strand.
CGGTCCTTTTCAGTCACCGCCTCACCGCGAGAGACAGATCCTACTAATGAGCGGCTGTAGTCTGCAGTCTGCCGGAGGAACGAACCTGTGTTGATCAACGCGGTGTGGCTGAGAGGGATTTCACTCAGCGACTGTGCTGCCGCATCAGCACTGTTGGCAACCTTGCCAAGCTGGCTGATCAGCTGAGCGGAGCCACCAGCGGCCTCCGACTTGGCAAGAGCCACCTGCATCTGCTCAACATTGCTCAACAGATCATAAAAGGCCTGCTGCCTCTGACCCTCAAGCAGATTGCTCGCCCTACGGTATGACTGCCACTGCCCAAACCCCCAGGCCGCAGTCACCAACAGCAAAAGCACCAGGCCGGCAACCATCCACCTCCACATCCTTGCCGACTCTGCTTCCGGTGCTTCACCTTCTTTGTCATTGGTGTCGGATACATCTGACCGAACAGTCAAGTTACTCCCCCTCTCATAACACTGCTTTTTTACTTAGCAAAAACATGCCTGCCTATCTGGGTCACGATGCTTCTCGTCCACACCCAAGGATTGACCGGCTTGTACGGATTCCAGTAATAAACGCTTCCATAAGTGGGATCCCAACCATTCAGGGCATCACGAGCTGCCCGAAAAGCAGTGGAAGTCGGCTGCATCCAGATCTGCCCGTCGGAGACCGCCTCAAAAGCAAGCGGCTGATACACCACCGCACTGACAGAGCCGGGAAACGAGGAATTCCGGACGCGGTTCAGCACTACCGCTGCTACCGCCACCTGGCCTACATAGGGCTCACCTCTGGCTTCCCCGGTGATCACGCGGGCCAAAAGCTCCAGCTCGTCGTCACGCAAAACCCCGGTAGTGGGTTCCCCCGGAGGCGAAGCATCGGCTGCCATTCCCAGGGCAGCATAAGTCTCCGGACCAACTACCCCGTCTACCGTCAGGTTGTTTCTCCGTTGAAACAGCCTCACAGCCTCGGAGGTCTGCTGTCCGAAGATTCCGTCTATCGGGCCGTGGTAGTAATCCCACTGGGCCAATCGGCTTTGCACTTGTCTAACCGTCTGACCCCGGGAACCCCAGTAAAGTGTAGGGCGTTCCTCCGCCACTACTGCATCTGAACCCGAAACAAGCAGACATACAGAGACGAGCACCACAATTCCGACAGCGCAGAGCAGGTCAACCCTCCCGCGCCGATCTGCAGCATCCTCTGCACAGGACATGACATCCCTCCTTACCGGCTAGTTATTCGCCACTTATTGTGCTTCCGCGCCAAATAATTATGCCCCGGCTGGTGACCGGGGCCAGGTGGGGATGCAAACTGTAAAGTGATAGACTCATTCATCATTCCGACTTCTGTCACACTGGGGATGATATTGCTCCAGCATACTGACGTTGAACCCCTGAAGCATATTCGGCCGGGTTTGACCGTGGGTGACTTCGATCTCTATATCGCTTTCCCTGCCTCCCGTTGTCCTCGAGGGATAAAGGGGGCGATGCTGCACGACCGTCTGGGCGACCTTCTCATACTCGGGAGCCTGCTCATCTGAAGTGTCCTGCTCATCTGCCCCTCCATCTTTGTCAGCCGTTTCTGACTCGGATTTCTCTTCGACCTCTTCGCTGTCAGCCTGTCCGGGACCCTCCTCAGAACCGTCTGATGCAGCAGAGTTCCCAGCCACCTGAGGCTGATGTACCCCGCCCGATGCGAATACAGGGTGCTGTGGCAGCGAAGTAAGCCTGGCAGAGTCAGGCGACCTCACCCCACTGGCCGCCAGGCTCTCACGATGCAGCTTCGACAGCAATTCAACCGGCGGCGGCTGCAGGGGTCCATCAGGCGGAAACAGGCCCTGATGAACATCTATACGAGAGGATTCCTCTACCAGACCCAGCCACTGCATCATTCTTTCGGTCATCGAATCTGGTCTGGGGGCTTCGGGAAAGCGGATGTCTATGCGCTGATTCTGGCTATCCCACTTGATGTTGCCACCGCACACCTGCACCAGATACCACATGACCGCCGCGGCATCAGGCGTCATATGCGGCTCCAGTTCTGTTACTCTTTCGCCTTGCAGGTATACTTGCTGGTTCATATGCCCTCCTTTGCGATTGCCCGACCGTCACCGCGTGCTGACGACAGACTGCCAAACAGCCCGTCACCTGGTCCCGCAAAAATCAGTACTAACATCATATTATGCGTAGTTTTCATCTGTCGTTTCACCAAACACAAAACCGCACTCTGCCCGCGGGGATCCCAAAAGGCAGAGCGCGGCAATTATATTAAAACGGCAGATCAGCGTCCGACAAATACCTGGGTCACTATCACGCCAGAAGGGCTGCCGTCCAAAACGGCAATTCCAACGTGGGTGAAGTTGGGGTGAAGTATGTTACGGCGGTGACCCGAGCTGTTCATGAGCCTGTAATGAACCACCCATACGTTGCCCGCCTTGGCCAGATTCTCTCCTCCGTAAACGAAGGGGTAATCGGCCGCCCGCAGCATATCGTAGACGGTACCGTAGTTTGGAGATGTGTGGGAAAAATAATTATATTCCAGCATATCCCAGCATTTGGCGCGGGCCAGTTCAGTCAACTGTGGGTCGTGGGCCAGAGGGGACAACCCTTCCTCCACCCGCTCCTGATTAACCATATCCAGAAGCTCTGACTCATCACCTGCTCTGACCAGGTTTGATGGATAGGCGTCTGCGAAGTCACAGTCATCGCCAGGCGGGTCCGGCTCCGGTTCTGGCTCCGGTTCTGGCTCCGGATCAGGATCGGGATCAGGATCGGGATCGGGGGTTATCCACCGCCGGGCCCATCCTCCATAAACAACCGACCGCTCCGGTTTTTCAACCGGGTCATCCTCAGCGGGATCATCTGTCGGGTCTTCTTCGACGGGATCTTCCTCGACCACATCGTCCTCAGATGGCCTGTGCCAGTTTTCCCAGTACCACGACGCGTGCACCTGCGGAGCTGACAGAAGCAGAAACAAAACGACGATTGTGCCGACCAGCAGTCTCCTGCGCAGCTTATACATGTATTCACCTCCCTCCGAAAAGCGCAGTGTGCACTTATCGTAACCGGGATTTCCGGTCACTGACAATCAGACTATTACATGTCAGCGCTGCCATATGTGATATATCGACAGGGAATCTGGCTGAATGGGGATAAGACGCAAAATTCCTTATCCATGGTATAACTGGTAAAAGTTCGGCCTATCGCCGATCGGTTTTACTGAGTTCGTCGCGCAGCTGGCTGTTCTGCCGCCGCAGCTGCTCTACCTCAGCCAACGCCGCATTCATGGCCCGCCGGAGGCTGCGCAATCTGCTGCCGTACTCGGCGGGTCTTACGCTCTTTTTCTCATCGGCTGGCTCCGGGGAGCGCCGCAGCTTCACCGGCTGCCCCCTGCTGAGAACCGGAGGGCCGGCCAGCCGCAAAGCCCCGGGCGACAGGGGGCATTCGGGTGGCACACTCATAAGCGCAAATCCTGCTGCTGTATGCACTCCCCACCCGACGGTAAAGCATTCCCAACCATCAGAAGCTGCCGGACACTCGAGCCCGCGTACCCGTACCGGCTGCGGGAGCAGATCCTGTCCGTAACGTCCTACTGGCCGGATCTGCGCAAACCTCTCCTCAAAACGCGCCGGCTGCGAACCCAGCGTACCCTGCAGGCAGAATCTTCGTCCGGCTGCAGGTGACCAGAACAATATATCCCTCTCAGTGGGACAGGAGACGGCCCCTCCAAAGGTGGCTGCCACGTCTGCCCTGCTGTCATCTGCAGAAGATGCCGAACGTGACCAGCTCCACTGAAGACGGGATGGGGACCAGTCGGAACCGGATTCTGAAATTCTCCGTCCCGACCTGTACCGCCCGACCACCCCTGCCCCGCATCCGTCATCCTGCCAGAAGGCAGCCAGAAAGTAAAGACGCCGGGAACCATGACAGTAGGCAGGCACCAGCGGGACCATCTGGGAACTCGCCCGCCACAGCTGCCCCCCGGAATCAGGCCCCAGCACGCCGGCGACTGCCGTGTCGTCACAGGATACCCCTTCGAAGCCCCACCAGTTGCCCCGGGGTCCCCCGGTGGGAACAAGCCAGGTGATCTGACGAATATGGTCGGTAGGGAACTTTGCTGCAGCAGTACAGATTTCACTGCCGTTGAGCCATCCGGGCTGCCACGCGGGCTTCTTGCTGCGGCTTTTTGCATCGGCCAGCGACCGGCCCGGAATGAAGTGAGGATAGCAAGCGTCAGGCCGTTGGGCCACGATCTCCGCCGAAGGCCCTTCTCCCCCGTTTGGCCGGATGAACTCCAGGCGGCTGCCGGTTTCCCCCGAAGGGCGCTGCAGCAGTACCCGCGGTTGACCGGTCGAGGCAAACCCCACATCGAAGGCTTCAGCCGGCCCCAGGCTAATCCGGCAGGCAGAGCCATTTTCATCCACACTGCTGAAAAGGCGCCGGCCTGACAGTTCACCGTCGCTCAGCTGCCACCACCAGATATCGTTTTCATCGTGAGCCAACACCGGCCACAGCCACGGTTTTTGCATCCTTGACCACCCCGATTGATAGCTATGCCCTTCGCCGCCGTATGATGAGGAATCGTGCACCAACAGGGGCAGAGACTCATATTATGTCAATGAGTTAGCAGGAGAGGAGGCACAATACATGGCAGACGAAAATGAAGAGCGCGTCGAGAGCACGCATCGGCGCCGTCCCAGGCCGCCGCACCCCGAGCCGTCGGAAGTCCTGCCTGGACCCTTTGAGCCGGGCAAAGTTCCCGATCCCGTAGAAGCGGTCTGCGTCCAGGTGGAAAAGATCTACGATGCCTGCTCGCAGAAGCGGTGCCCGGAAGTCGTCTTCGACCTGACCGATAAGCCTGATGTACAGAGTGTGATAAGCTGCACTACCCGGGACTTCAAGGTCAAATGCGACGAAACCCAGATTCAGGATGACCCGCCTCTGCTCAGGATGAATATCAGGTACCGCTACTGGGTCGACGTTGTTTATGAATCGGTTGACAACGATGAGGTGACGGTCTCAGAGAGGGTAAAGCACGAGAAGTCTGTGGTCCTGTTCGGCACCGAGGAGATGTTCTGCAAGGTAGAGGCCGTGCTGGAATGCCTGTGATGCGACATTGTCAGCCCCAGCGAGATCCGCTGCGAAATCGGGGAATATCTGGTCATCAAGTCGGCCCTGGATGTACAGCTGCTCATTCCCAGCTACGGATTCTGTCCGCCGCCGCCGGAGTGCGAAGAGCTTCCCACACGCTGCGAAGAATTCTTCGAAGCTCCACCGCCACCTCTGTATCCGCCGCAGCCCTGGGATATCGACTGAACTGACGAAGGGGGCTGAGGGGCTGACGTCCTTTCAGCCTCCGGGTTCAGGATTCCAAAGCAAAAATCGGTGGGCTCAGGAGCTTAACAATTCCGGCAAAATGACGATGATAATATTGAGCGGGGGGATGCCTCTCCCCCACAAGCGTTTGGGGGATGATGGGATAGAGCTCTCCTCAACTTCTCCCCGGCCGAGGCAGGACGGAAACCTTGTTTCTGTCCAGAGGAAAGCCTGTCCCCGTCTCCCAAAATCAAAAACCAGCCACTTCCGGCTGGTCCTTTTCACGCCCCGCAGTCAGGTGGGCGGCAGCCGCCGCCCACCTGACTGCCTTCGTCACCTTGCTGCAAAAACTGCTATCGGGAATGGCACCCGGGGCACGTGGTGCAGCTAGGCCGTGTGCATTCGGCCGATGAGCGACCCCGCGAAGTTCCGGAGCTATGATGATAAAAGGCGGTTACCAGCTGCTCGACGTCATCACTACCACAGCTGCTGCAATCTACTTCACCGCGCTTGCTTACCGTCACAAATGCGCTGAACTCTTCCCCGCATTCGTGACATTTAAACTCATATGTCGGCATGGCAAACTCCTCCCAGAGGTTCCTCTGCATCAACATAAACGCAGCGATGCTTTCACGTCAATTATACAACTTGCCCACCGGAGCGAAAACACCCAAACAGCGAAGCTGACTCCACATCAGCGCACAGCAACTGTCCGATGGGTGAGGACAACGTGAAAGCTACGGCAAATACAATTTCCCATGTGCGCAGCAGCTGGCATCAAGCTGCATCCTTAGATAAAATTTCACGCGTGATACCCCATGCACGTATACAGCCACAAACTAGAGAGTGGAGGTGTTGTGATGATGCAGGTAAAAGTAGCCAAAACGGTGGTGGACCAGAGTGAATGCTATGCAGAGGTGGGGGGCAAAAAAATCAACATGACCGGCTCCGGACCCAGTCCGACCGACCTGCTGATTGCCAGCCTGGGTGGGTGTCTTGCCCTGACTCTGCAGTCCATCCTGCAAAAAAGAAGAGTTAATGTTGAGAAGGTGGAAGTGGATACAAAGGCATATTACTCCAATGACCCGGCATATTTCGGTGAAGTGGACGTACACTTCCGGGTGAAGACCAAAAGGCCGGTAGATAACACAGTACTGCAAAGCTCAGTTCAGCTGGCGGAGAAGTACTGCCCGGTCCATCTCACCTACTCCAACCAGGTCGAGATTAACACCAGCTGCAGCGCCGAGCAAAGCTGACAGGAGCCTCACGCCGGGGGCAGGCAGAATACTGTCTCCCCCGGCGCACGTTGCTGTCGGCAGTCTGTGTCCGAACCGGCATCAGCTCACCTGAACTCATCGAGGATCTCCTGAAGCTGCCTGACCTTCTGCGGAGTAGCCTCCACCCACAATACATGCCTGGGATCATTCCTGTCGCCGGAAAGATTATCCGAAATGTGCATCCTCCCAGACGGCATTCCAGAAATCTCGCTCAGAAGGTCACGCTCCGCCCGCAGCTGCTCGAGGGCGTTGTCCCCGGAAACAGAGGTCAACGGGACACGTATGCGGCTCTGAGCGCTGTCCAGGGTCTCCAGCACGGAGGAAACCTCCGCGTGTCTTTCCGGTGGGCAGATGACTATCAATTCACTGCTGAGTCCCTCGTACTCGTCAGTGTAAGTCTCCGTCTGAACCCCGTCGATCCCTGCCGAATCCAGAAGCTCGCTGGCACTGTCAGCAGACAGGTATCTGAGCCGGTAGACGAAAACCTGCTTCTCCCTGCCTCCCGGCGCGTCCAGGCGGCGGGCCAATTGCTCTATAGAATCCCACCGCGGCAGCAGCTCCGCATCGAACACAAGTATCTGATTACCCAGGATGACGTAGCGGTCCAGCTTCACCCCCGCCACTTGCAGCAGCTCAACCATACGGTCTGGCGGTACATACCTGGTGGATATGGTCTCGTGCTGCAGCGACAAAGTGCTGTCTGCCTGGTCGAGGTGCCCTATGAGCTCCGCCAGGCCCTCAAGATCATCTTCAGTGCCCTGAGCCCACAGGGTATATGGACGGGCATAAAGGAGCAGGAGATTGACATCAATGTCGGCATCGTCTACAACTGCCTGCACCTTCTCCGCATGCAGATGCCGCAGGTCAAATGTGCGCAGCACAGAATCCTCCGGCACCTCTTCCTCATCTGCGGTCTCCTGCTGCAGAAGCGGCGGCGGAGCAAAGGGATCGTCTGACTCGACGTATTTGTGAGCCTGCGCCGGAGCCTGCTGAGATGATACGTACGCACCAAGGGTGAAAATCAGCAAAATAATGAGAACTGTTGCAGCAGCGAGTCCCCGGAGAGGACTATTCTGCAATCTTGATATGGGGCCTTTGGGTTTGCTCTGTCTATGTCTCATCGGCTCTCCTCCGTGCTTGTTTTTCGCGGGTATCAGTCATCAGGTCGCACCCTGACACATCTCATTCGGAACCCTCGTCGTCGGTCTCTGTGTAGAACACGCTGCATCGCAGATCCACTGTGAGCATCTGATCATCATCAGCACTCATGCGCACCTCATCTAATCGGAATGTCCTCTGGGCAGTATCCATCTGGCGCACAAAATCCATCAGCCGGCCGTACCGAGCATCGATGCGGAGGTGAATAGGCATCTGAATGTAATCATCTTCGTCCACGCGCTGCTGAAACCGTATGGATGAAAGATCGACCTCAACTCCGCCAGCGATCGCATCGAGTTTGCGCAGAACCTCGTTCTCCCGCGGCTCGTTGGGCAGGTACTGCCGCATCAGGTCCATATTTTCGCGAAGCTCATCTGACCGCTGCGACAGTACGACCCTCGATTCGAGCTCATCTCGCGTGTTCTCCAGCTGCTGCTTCAAAAGCTGAAGGTCCTCCCGCGCCTCTACCAGCAGACCGTACTGCCGGTAGATCAGACCCAGCAATACCACTATCACCAGGATTGCAGCAATAGCTAGAGGCAGGTTGTATTTGTGCAGGCGCTCAATCATCCGAATCACCCCACTGCAGCTCGGGCTCATAGGGCTGTCCCGCCGGTATGGTGGCTGTCATCTCAAAACGGGTGAGTCGGTATCTGCCGTAGGGTTCTGCGGTGGAAAAGGAGCACCGGATATCTTCTAACCACTCTATCCGCTCAAGCTCCTCCAACCACCGGGCCGTCGATGTGTGGGTGTAGGTATATCCCTGCATCCTGACCTGTCCCTGCGGTTGGTCTGCTGAGGAATCGAACGTGATGTGCAGGTCAGTCAGCCATGTGTTGACGGGAATGTTGATACCCAGGGCCCGGAAGAGGTTCAACCACGGCGGCGGCTGACCGACGGCCGAGCTGAGAATATCCTCCCGTCTGCGGACAGCATCCTGCTTCTGCACATAATGAGTGTAGTCTTCGCTGGCCTCCTGCAGGGTTTCGGTCTCCTGCCGGTACACCCCTGCCAGCTGCTGGGTGCGGCGGGTCTCTGCGTGCAATACGGCAAACACCAAAACCAGCAATGCCACCAGCACTGCTGCACCCAGCACCATCTTCAGCTGCCGACGACGCCGAGTCCTTCTGCGGATAATTTCAGGTGGAAGCAAGTTTATCCTGACCATCTGCATTATCCCTCCAACCCGCGGAGCGCGAGGCCAAGGGCCACGGCGAACTCCGGTCCGTCAGAACGCTCCGCGCCCATCCTCTTGTCCGGGAGGGCGAGGTGAGTAAAGGGGTTCTGCGTCCTGACCGACAGCTGCAGCCGGCGTTGAAGGTGTCCGCTTATACCCCTCACCCTGGCACCTATGCCACTGAGTACCAGGGTGTCCGGCTGCTGCTCATTTCTTGACGCAAAGTAGTTGATTGAAGACTCAATTTCTGACGCTAGCTGTTCGGACCATGAGGCAACTGCCTCGCTGACGTCTCCGCCGGCCGGTGAACTCTCTACATCACCTGCGGTATCAAACACCATATCTATCGGCGCATCTATGAGACCCTGCAGCGATTTGAAAGAAACACGGGAGATACGGGCAAAGGCAGGCTGGTTGTCGGAGACCACCAGGACGCTGTTGAGGCTGCCGCCGATATTGCACAATGCAACTGCTCCGCTGTTCAGCTCAACGCTCAGCTGGGCCGAGCGTATCAAAGCAAGTGATGCAGCATCCACTATTCCGACACTGAGGCCAGCATCAGTCACCGCCTGCAGGCAGGGAGTGACATGCTCTCTGCGTACGGCGACCAATAGGATCTGCAGTGCCGACTCACCCTCGTCATCCACCACCTCATCCAGTACCTCGTAGTCAATAATCAACTCGTCTGCCGGGAAAGGAAAATGCTCATCCGCCTGCAGTCGCAGTGCATCACCGAGGCGGTCTTCGGGAACTGCAGGAAAACTTATGATCCGCATAAACATCCCCTGCGTGCACATACCCAGCACGACATCTTTTGCTGAGAAGCCTCCTTCACGCCACAGCCTGTACAGGGTCTGCGTCACCTGCTCAGCCTGTTCAACAACTCCCTCGGTGACTGCATCCGGCGGCAGCTTCTCCGAACCAACCGCGGTTATAGAAAAATTGTCACCGGAGCCGTTAACCTCAACTACCCGCACAACTCCGCTGTCTACCTCCACTCCCACTCCTCGATTTCTGCCAAACAAGACCATTTATCCATCAGCTCCTCGTAATCTCGGACCTGCGCTAAAACCAGTTCGCCTCTACCCCAGCTGAGTAATGACCGTAAATAAAGGCAGGTACAGCGAGATGACCATACCTCCAACCAACCCCCCCACCACAATGATGAGTATGGGCTCAATGAGCGAAGTCAGGCCGCGGGAGAGGCTGGCCACCTCGGCCTCGTAAAACTGTGCTACCCGGTTGAGAAGGGCTGACAGCTGACCGGTCTCCTCGCCGACTGACACCATCATCACGACCATGGGGGGGAAAAGGTGACTGCCTTTCAGAGGATCGGCGATGTTGGCACCCTCCCGTATCTCCCTTTTCGCATTTTCCACCAGTTCCATCATCTGAATGCTGCCTGAAGTGGGGCCAGCAGTCTCCAGCGCCCTTATGATGGGGATTCCTCCTGCCAGCAGTGTGGCCAGTGTCCGGGAAAACCTGGCTATGGTGGTCTTTTTGAAAAGCTCGCCGAAAACGGGCAGCCTGAACTTGATCCGGTCCCAAGCTCGCCTGCCCTGCTCGCTCGCCAGATACACCCGCATGCCAAAAAAGACCAACAGTGCTGCGGCGAAGTAAGCATACCACATGGTCCTCAGCGAATCGCTGAAGCCTATGATGATCCTGGTGGGCAGAGGCAGCGAAACTCCGGGAGGAAACATCCCCACAAAAATAGGTACAACAAAAAACAGCATACCCAGAAGAACCACCACGGCAAAGACCAGCACCACCGCCGGATACATCACCGCACTGCGTATATCGTCCCGCAGGCTCTTGTCCCGCTCCATCTGCTCGGCCAGCCGGAGCAGGACCTCGGCCAGGTTTCCGCTGACTTCACCTGCACTCACCATGTCTATGTATGTCTGTCCGAAGACGCCGGGGTGACTCTGCAGGGACTCGGAAAAGCTGGCTCCCCCCTGGATGTCATCCGCCACCGACTCTATGATCTCCGAGAACCTCTGGTTTGCTACCTGCTCGGATAGGCCTGAAAGGGCCCTGGTCAGGGGAATGCCGGCCTCCAGCATAGCAGCCAGCTGGCGGGTGAACAATTCCTTTTCTCCCAGATCCACCGGACTGCCCAGCTGCAGGGCCTTCTTCAGCGGAGACTGCCTCACCTTCTTTATCTGAAGCGGCGTGTACCCCATTCGCTGAAGCCTGTCCACAGCGGCTTCCTCATCTTCCGCCTCAATCCGGCCCTTTACAGTTTCACCACCGGTCTGCAGTGCCTGATAGGAGAATACGGGCACCTCAACACCTCCTCTCAACCAGATAAATCGCCCGACTCACAAAACCACCCTCATCACTTCTTCGACTGAAGTTATCCCCTGGCGGACCTTGTCCAGACCATCGCGCCGCAGGGTCTTCATTCCCTCTGATGTGGCCTGACGCTTCAGCTCTGCAGAAGATTCCCGCTGCAGAGTCATGGCCTGCATCTGTTCGCTCATGGTCAATATCTCAAAGACGCCTATTCTCCCCTGATAACCCGTGTTGTGACAGTGAGCGCAGCCTCCCGTTTTGGCCCTGAACAGGTCGATTTCCTCCTCATGCGGCTCAAGGGGAAACCCCTCTATCTCCTCGGCATGCTCACGCGGCATCTGATAGGACTGCTTGCATTCTGGGCAAAGCACCCTCGCCAGCCGCTGCGCCACCACGCAGGCCAGTGACGATGCGGTGAGGTATGGCTCGATGCCCATCTCGGTCAGCCGACTGATCGCCCCCGCCGAATCGTTGGTATGCAGGGTAGCGAAAACCAGGTGGCCAGTCAGTGCCGACTCTATGGATGTACGGGCTGTCTCAGCATCGCGGATCTCCCCCACCATGATGACATCCGGGTCGCAGCGCAGGATGGACCTCAGCCCGGAAGCGAAAGTCAGTCCGGCCTTGGGATTTATCTGCACCTGGCTTATCTCATCTACCCGCCTCTCGATGGGATCCTCCAGGGTGATGATGTTTTTTTCCTCGCGGTCGAGGGTGTTGAGGCTGGCGTAGAGGGTAGTGCTCTTTCCACTTCCAGTAGGGCCGGTTACCAGGATGAAACCGTAGGGCAACCGCAGGGCATTCTCGTATCCCTGCAGCATATCGTCGGATACTCCCAGGTCCTGCAGCGTGAGCATTTTCGCCGACCGGTCAAGAAGCCGGAGAGTCAGCCTTTCTCCAAAGGTGGTGGGCAGCGAGGCCACCCGAACGTCTATCACCCGGTTGCGCACGTTGAGGGTCATCCTGCCGTCCTGCGGTACCCTGCGCTCGGCGATATCCATGTTGGCCATGACTTTTATGCGGGATACCAGCGCTGCGTGCAGTCTGCGCTGTGGATGCATGATGTCGTGCAGCACTCCATCTATGCGGAAGCGGATTCGCAGGCTATCTTCGTAAACCTCAATGTGCACATCGGTAGCACCAGAGCTGACCGCCTGAGTGATTATCATGTTGGCCAGCTGTACCGCGGGGCGGTCGACCTCCTCATCCTCTTCGTCGATCTCCTCGGCTACATCCAGCTGCTCGTCCTCCGTCTGCTGCACATCCATGTTGTGATGGATGTACCGTTCGATGTACATGTCGATCTGACTGTCAGCGGCTACCACCGGCTCAATTTCAAAGCCGGTGAGAACCTGCAGGTCATCCAGGGCAACGATGTCCCCCGGCCGCTTCATGGCCACCACAAGACGGTCATCTTCAAAACCTATGGGCAGCGCGCCGTACTTGCGGGCGTATTCCGGAGTTATAGTGGCCATGGCCACCGGATCCACAGAATAGCTCTCCAGCGACACCCAGCGCACCCCTAGCTGCTCGGCCACAACCTGGGCGATATCAACTTCGGTACAGTAGTCCATCTTCACCAGGGTCTCGCCCAGCTGCTCATCATCGCTTTCCTGCTGGCTTTTCAGCGCCTGCTGCAGCTGCTCGGGGGTAATCACCCCGTGCTGAAGCAGAAGCTGCCCCAGCGACTCTGAGCTTTGGTTGTCGAGCAAAATTATCACCTCCACGCCGGTGGGAGTGCTGCGGAGGGATCGGATCCGATCTCTCCGCACTCGCTGAACTCATGTCGTCGAATTTTGGCGACTGATGCCACAAATTCTATGCAACCGTTGCCAGCTCCTGCCGGATGGAGCAAAACTGATAAAAGGACTGTGTGCCCCGCACGGCGAAGAGTATCGTGGAACAGGGGGTATATACTGTCATGCATCCGCTGATCACAGCCTATGCCGCCGTCTTCGGCCTGGTCTGGGGAAGCTTTTGCAATGTGCTCATAAGCCGAATCCCGCAATCCGACAGCCTCACGGGCCGCAGCCGGTGCCCAAGCTGCGGGCATCAGCTGACAGCGGCTGACCTGATCCCCGTACTCAGCTGGATCATGCTCGGCGGCCGCTGCCGCTACTGCAACGTGCGCATCTCCCCCCGTTATCTGCTGGTTGAGCTGCTCAGCGCCGCAACATGCATCCTGCTGGTTTGGACGGTGGGGATTAACCCGGCCGTGCTGTTCCTCTACGGCTTTTACCTGACCTGTGCGCTGGTGATCGCCTTTATAGATTTCCGCCACATGATCATCCCCAACGTTGTGGTGCTGCCCGCGGCAGCAGTCAGCCTGATCGCGCTGCTTTTCCGACTCGACCCCGCCGGCCCCACTCCCATCCGCGGTCTTGCGGGGGCTGCAGCCGGTACGGGGGTGTTTCTGCTGCTGTATATCCTCACCCGGGGCGCCGGCATGGGAATGGGTGATGTCAAATGGGCCGGTTTTATGGGCCTGACCCTCGGTCCCGTGCAGCTTGTACCGGCAGTGCTTGTTGGGTCGCTGACCGCCCTGCTTTTCGCTGCAGTGGCGCTGGCCGCAAGATCGATGACGGCATCCTCCGACGCCGACCAGTCAGAGCAGCGGTTCTGGGGGCTGGCGTTCTTCGATGGTAAGCCCGCGATCCCTTTTGGCACCTTCCTCGCCCTTGGCTTTGGCGTAATGCTGCTGTTTGGCGAGGCCGTAACCGCCTTGTGGCTGGGCTGATTACCCGCTTCAGAGCAGCATCAGGTCCCTGTATCGGTTTTACCTTTCAAAGCACGGCGTGCCACGCAGCACACCTCAGTTATTTGTATCGACAGAAACCGCGATGATCTTTAATGCGTCCCCATGAATCTGTTGCTATCGGCCCCGGGGCGTGCTCCGGTCCCCGATTACCGAACGCATCAATTCATCCCATCCAGCAGGAAAATGCAAAGTGACGATGTAAAGTAACAAGTACAGCGGCAACACCATTACAGTCATTTACCATGAAAGGATTGATCTTATTGCTGAAGACCAACACAGATAAGCTGGTAAAGATATCGGTAATGGGAGAAATAGCCCACCCGGCTGCCGGCCGCAGCCCCTACCGCATAACCACCGAGGGCAAGCCGGTAGTGCTGGTGGGTTCGTCAGGCGTAACTTACAACGTCCGCGTAGGTGATTCAGCGATAAACTGGGCAGCCGACCACGTCGAGCCAGCGGTCAGCATCCGGCACCCCAAGGAAAACCGCGCCACCGGCCCCAACGGGGGTCTGAACGTTCTGGCTTCCGTCGGCAATGAGGCGCGGGTGGTCTCTGGTAAAGCGGAGGGTGAAACCGGCACGGTGACCGGTAAGCACGGCGGGGCCGAGCGGGTAATGGTTGACTTCACACCCGATGCCATGGAAGAGATGTGCCCCGGAGACCGCATCCTTATCAAAGCCTTCGGTGTCGGCCTCCAGTTGACCGATTATTCTGATGTCAAACTGTTCAACACCTCTCCTTTTCTTTTGGAAAACTGGGATATAGCCGAGGAAGACGGCCTGCAGGTTCCGGTGGCCAAGAAGGTGCCGGCTGCCGTAATGGGATCCGGGCTGGGAAGAGACAACGTCTACCGGGGAGACTACGATATAACCATGTTTGATGATGAGACGGTTGCCGAATACGGCCTGGATGAGCTGCGCCTGGGAGATTTTGTCGCCATCATGGATGCCGACCACGGCCACGGACGCATATACAAACAGGGCCACGTCTCCATAGGTATCGTAATCCACGGCAACTCAGTGGTGGCGGGACACGGACCGGGGGTAACCAGTCTTATGACAGGTTCGCAGGATATTATCAAACCGGTTGTGGACAGCTCGGCCAACATAGCCTCTGTCATGGGCCTGCGGGATGACATCTGAACTCGCCTTATTAACGGCGATACGGGGGAGCCCGGGCTGCCGTGCTCCCCCGTACTTTCCTGTCTTCATCCATCTGCGACCTTCATATCAGTCAGCTTCCCTTGATCACTGCCACCGGCTGCAGACGGGCAACCTTTCTGGTTATTCCTATCTCCGCCAGGCTATCCACCACATCATCTACGTCCTTGTAGGCACCGGGGGCCTCGTCCAGTACGCGGCGGGCGGAAACGCCGCCGTATACGACATCACCCAGCTGATCCCGCAGGTCGGTGGTGCTGAACTTGCGCGTGGCAGCACGGCGCGACATTATCCGGCCGGCTCCATGGTTGACTGAGTGGTAAGTTTCTGATGTGGCCTCAGTACCAACGGTGACGTAGGAAGCGGTGCCCATGCTGCCGGGTATAAGGGCCGGGTGTCCGGTCGGACGGTACTTGGGCGGGTTGTCCTGATGTCCCGGTGGAAGGGCCC
>PUMD01000053.1 GCA_003551215.1 Clostridia bacterium
GAAGAGCGCTCAGGAATCTCAAACAATTGGGGGGCGGATCTTTTTATTAGTGTTCACACCAACGCTGGACCAATTACAGCCCACGGAATTGAGACATATTACACAAACAACGATGAAGAGGCTAAAAGAGTTGCAGGAATAATACAATCTCACCTCGTTGATACTTTGGGTTTACATGACAGAGGTATAAAAACAAGACTCCTTGACAACGGGCTGGATTACTACTCGGTCATCAGAAGAACACGAGCTCCAGCATTGATCGTAGAGATAGGGTTTCATTCTAACCCTGAAGAAGAAGCTTTGCTTAAAACATCTGAATTCAGACAAAAAGCTGCTGAAGCGATTGCTTCGGGTTTAAAGGAGGCGTTTGATGTGTCTGAAGCTCCTGCATGGAAAGAGTTTGGCTTGAAGTGGCTTGAAAAGAAGGGATTGATTACGAAAGGCCATTGGAAAGGTGATGAACCTGTTGACATTGGTACTCTCGGCACAATCCTTTCAAGGTTAAATTTTGAAATAAAAGATAAGGAGGAGTAAACCATGGAGGAAATTATAAAACTCATCACTGAATATCTAACTGAACAGGTAATGATACTTGTACCTGTTCTCTGGGAGGATTTTTTATGGAGGTTGCTTATGTAGCTGGTCCTTATAGGAGTAGGTGGGGTATTTTTGGGATATTTTTAAATGTTTTAAAATCTCGTTATATTGCAAAGAGATTATGGGCTAAAGGATATGCGGTGGTATGTCCTCATTCTAATAGTGCTTTTTTTAAGTCGTGTAGTGAGGATATTATTTTAAAGGGATATATTGAGATTTTAAAGCGTTGCGATCTTGTTGTGTTAACTTCTGACTGGAGAAGGTCTGAAGGGGCTGTTAAAGAGGTTGTGGTTTGTATTGAATCTAGTATTCCTATTTATAAGTTTAATTTTGATATTGATGATGTTGAGGAAGTTATTACTTTAGAGAAATTAAAAAAATATCTCGTTTAAAAACTTTAGTTTTTGAACTATATATATTGGCTTGGATTGGATTGGATTCAGGCAACAAGTTTCCGCAACTTGCCGCAAAATGCGGCATTAGTCAGGAGAAGGGTTTGAGGGTACTGGCAAGGGCATGGAAATTAAACCGAAATTTAGGTGTGTAACAAAAAAGGAGTAAAAAACGCAAAAGTGAGTAACAGAATTTTCCAATACATATTTTACCATAAATCTCTCTAATATAATAGTACGAACGGTTGTAGAGTTTAATGGTTATTTTTTCCAAAAATGTGCAACATAAAAGTGTGTTAAAAGTGTGTTAAAAATGAGTAACAGAATTTTCCAAAAGTGTGCAATGTGTAAAAGTGAGTAAGAAGTGAGTAAGAAATGAGTAAAAAGTGTGTTAAAAGTGAGTAAAAAAAACCGCCGATTAGGGCGGTTAATCAGGGTCGTTAATGTATCTTTTTGTCATTCTCCTTGGCATGTCTATTAGAACTGCAATGGAGTAAAAGAATGCGGCTCCTATTACTATAACCAATAATGGCATCACTATGGAAGTTGAGTAAAGAATCGCTACGGTAAGTATAAAACCGAAAAACATAAACGGATCATTCTTCATAATTAATCGCCTCCAAATCTTCTTGAGATAAGTATTCTGGCCGTCTAGTTATAAATTCTTCTATTGCCAGTCGTAAAAAATCTCCCTTTGTGATAGGGTTAGGTATAGAATCGTTAATTCCGTAAATTACTTTATTGAAAAGGGTGTCCAGTTTCTTGGGTATGGGTTGGTTATAGTGTACTACCTCGTCTGGGTTCCACCTTCTAGGCCTTCCGGGGCTTTTCTTTTGCCAGAGAGGTTTGTGTTTTCTGGGGTTAAACCCTTCCAGAAACTCGTCTACAGCTTTTTTCGGGAAGTACCATTTATTCCTGATTTTAATACCAGGGAATGGAAATTCATCACCCTTAATCTGGCGAATAATGTGCATTCTTGCATTTTGGTCAGTTTCGTATTCTTCTTTTAGTCCAAAAAAATCCAAAACTTCCGATAAACTGTAGGTTGGTCCGTATTCAGTGTTTTTAACCACTAATATCACCTCCTTACTGATAACTAAATAACAGGTTTTCCCTAACCTAATTTTACGATAAAGGTGGTGTAATGTCAATGTCTAAAAACATGAACATGCTTGATAGGGTAAAAAAGACAATTAATGACGAAAATAACCAGACTGCGGAGATTTATGAGGATATGGATAGTTTGGTGGAGGTTTCTAGGCAATTACAGGAAATGAGGGAAAAAGCAGCCCTGGAAGCCAGGTATAACGACATTGAGTATGTTAATAAAATTGATGATTTTATATCTACAATTTTGGATTCCATAAGCGAAAACCAAGAAGGACTGGCTAAAACTGTGGTTAAAATGCTTGAACAAGGAGATACTAAGAGGCTTAAAGACCTTATGGTTGCGTTGGGAATAAGCATAGACAAAAGAGAGGCTCTCTTGGGTTATGATGAAGACAGGAGAGGCGGCAATAAGCGTAAAATGCGACTAAGGGTTGCTTGGAAGGGTACTGACGGATCAGAAGGCGGTGTTAGTATTGAAGAAGGATAAGAAGATTCGTCAGTACATTGATGGAGATGAAAAGACGAGGATATCCGATACCTCTTTAGGCCGCTACGGAACATGCCATACCTGCGGTAAGACATTTGACCAGTATTGGAACGACAGAAAGAGAGAATATACGGCTTATAAAACTTGTCAGACATGCCGAAGTAGGTTGGCTCGTAAGGAAATGAAGGCTGAAATACAGTACACTCCACATGAAGGTCAATCGTTAATTCATGAAAGCGATAAACGGTTTAAATTAATTGCTGCTGGCTCCAGATGGGGCAAGGACAGATGCTGCATAATGGAGTATATACACAAGTTAAGCGAAATGCTGTCCGAGGAAAGGAGCCATGATTTAGTGCCAGCCGTTCACGGGTGGATAGTTGCACCAACATTCGCACTGGCCAGGCAGACATGGAGAGAACTTAAATACTACTTCCCTAGAGAATGGGTTGTTAATTTCTGGGAAACAGATAAGGTTGTGGAAACACTTAACGACGGGATAATCGAGGTTCGTTCCGCAGACGACCCTGATCTTTTGGTTGGTGTTGGTTTGGATATAGTTTTAATAACGGAAGCAGCGAGAATATCTAGGCTTGACGAGGTTTGGGCTAACCTGGAAACGAGGCTTATGTCACCAGATAGAGGACCTGGTGGTAAGGGTGGAGTGGCTTTAATAAACTCTACTCCGAGAGGAAGGAACTTTTACTACAACATGTACCGTTGGGGACAGAAAGACGACCCCATGTATGACGAGGATTGGGAGAGTTGGAGGTTTCCTTCTTACAAAAACCCCTATCTTACAACAAGCGACGAGAAATATATGCAGAGGATAAGAAAAAGGTATCCTGACCGAATATACAGGCAAGAGATAGAGGCTGAGTTTTTAGCCGAAGGAAACTCAGTGTTTCCGTATGCCGATAACTGTGCTGTTTATAACGGAAGCTCACAGGCAGAAGCAAGTGAGTTATATACTATAGGGTATGACCCTGGTCGTGCAGTGGATTACAGCGGCATAGTTGTAAGGAACAGCGTAGGACAGGCTGTCAATGTGTATCAGTGGACAGGAGTTCCTTGGACTTCTCAGGTTGATAAGATGGTTGTTCTGTCTAGGTACTATAATTATGCGAGGGTGGTGATGGATAAGACGGGAATTGGAGGAACCTTGCCAGAATCATTGGAAAAGCAAGGCGTCGAGGTTGAGGCCATTTATTTCACTAACCAAGAAAAAGAAAAGATGGTCAACCATTTGGCAATGCTCATAGAGCAGAAGGCCATAGTCTATCCTAATAACGAAGCATTAATTAATGAGCTTAAAGACTACCAATACACCATGACCAAATCAGGACTGGTAAAATACTCCGCATCCACACAGGCTAAACACGATGACTTGGTTACAGCAATGATGTTGGCCTTTAAGGAATACAATCAACCAGAAGTGGAGATGCCTTGGATGGGCAAGGTGGAAGGGATTAAAAAGAAAAGGGCTATTTAAGGGGGCGGTTGCAAGGTGAGGCCACCATTTAGGTATTACGGCGGTAAATCTCACATTGGGAAGCAGATAGTTAAGTATTTTCCCGAACACACAACATTTGTAGATGTCTTTGGCGGTGCCGGTAACATTATTTTAAATAAAAAACCGTCAAAGATAGATGTATGGAATGACCTTAATAACGACATTTATAATTTTTTCAAGGTTTTAAGGGATGACAAAGAGGAGCTTTTGAGAAGGTTAGAGCTAACTCCTTACAGCAGAACAGAGTTTATCGAGTGTTTAAAGCCTTCCGATGACCCTGTAGAGCGTGCAAGAAGGACATTCGTAAGGCAGATGCAGGGATGGAGCGGTTATCAAGACCTAACACCTGGTAACTGGTCTTATTCGGTAACAAAATCAACAAATGGCATGTCCAGCGAGAGCTCTGGTTTTATTTCTTCCGTAAAGAACCTGGAGGCGGTGGCCAGTAGGCTGAGAACCATACAGATAGAGTGCCTTGACGGATTAGAGTGCATTAAGAGATATGACACTCCCGACACTCTTTTTTATTTAGACCCGCCTTATGCACACGAGAGCCGTAATGATTTAAGGGCTTACACTTTAGAGATGACAGTAGAAGATCATGCCAGACTGGCGGAGTTGTTAAGTAACATACAGGGTATGGCTGCTATAAGCGGCTATGACTGCGAGCTTTATGAAAGGATTTACGAAGGATGGAACAAAGTTTCATTCGATATTGTTTGTGGCGTAATGAACAGGAGGGAAACAAAGAGTACCATGCGAACAGAAGTTCTGTGGGCAAATTATAATCTAGACAGAGGTCAGTTGTCCATAGAGTTTTCATAGTTTTTGTGTGGTGCCTTCGGGCTTAAAGGCTCGTCGACGCCTCCTGCGGGCCGCCACGCAAATTAAATTATTGAGGAGGAATTACAATGGCAAAGCATACGATGTATAGTAACATTATGCAAGAGATTGCAGAACAAGGGTTCAACTGGGCATCGAACGCCGAGATTAAGTGTGCACTTCTGCACTCGGACAACGATACGGGAGATCCTTGGGATCAGACGAACACGATTTGGGGAGATATTTCAGGATTTGAAGTAACGGAAGCTGCAACGACTGGTTATACAGCTGGTGGTCAGAATTTACCAGCGGCTAATAATACGATTACACGAACAGGTCGTGTAACTGAATTGAAGTCGACGCATGATCCGAAGTGGGAGAACAGCACGATTGATGCTACGCACGCCGTGTTATATGTTGATGCGGCTGAAGCCGGGGATAAGTTACTGATTAGTCAGATTGATTTCGAGGCCACAGAGTCTAGTGTAGACGGCGATTTCGAGATTGCATGGACGGATGCGATTGTTGCTACGATTACTGTTGCTGAGAAAGTTTAAGGAGGTCTAGCTGATGGGCAAGAAAATAGATAAGAAAAAGTCTGTAAAGGTAGGTGTGTCTCCTGCTCGTGGTGGCGGAGGCACACCTAGAAGGTGATATGTTTGTTTTCCGTGTGGACGACCTTGCAGTTGACGAAGATTAGGAGAGTGATATAAATGGCACAACAGGAAATGTTCCCGGGTAAGGTTAATTCGCCTGTAACTGAATTGGGCAGTAGTATAACTGATACTCAAACAACTATACCTGTAAATGATACCTCAGTTTTCCCCAGCGCACCTAACCTAGCTGTAATTGGTACAGATGAGGATGCGGAAACCGTTAAGTATGAAGGTATTGATGGGACAAATAATGAGCTTACCTCCGTTACCCGTGGTTTCCAGGGTACTGCAAAGGCTTGGGATGCGGGAGAAAAGATTGCAAGAATGTTTACTGCATACGATTGGGATGCAATCAGACAAAACCATGATTCGCATTTGGCAGATATTGCGACAGAAGAAAGGCATGGACTGAGAATATCAAGCGGAAAAA
>PUMD01000047.1 GCA_003551215.1 Clostridia bacterium
CAGTGCTTGATTAGTTCGTCGCGACTTGCGGTCATGCTTCCTCCAGCCACCGTGGCGCGTGCTCGGCTATCCATGACTGCACATCGACAGTAACGCGCGTGATTGCATCGCAGGCCCAACATCGGTGTGTACCAGGCGCTCCGTATCTGGCGCGGCCCAAAACTTCACTTCTCGTTTCATGGTTGTTTCCTTACTCACGACAATATCCTCCGGCGTATACGCCGCCAGTGATGCCACGCTTTGCGAAGCCACCGGTCGACGCGCATCTCGTCGGCGAGCTGTGCCACGGCGAGTAACGCGCCGGCGCACAAATGCAGCACCACCATAAGCACTATCGTTGCCCCAATTGCTTGTGTGAAGGCGCTCAGGAATGCGTTCATGATTTCTCCCTCGGGTGCTTGTTACACACAAAAATTATCATGTGAGCAAAATTGGCTACATCTGCAGCTTCTCGACGCGCATCCCGGTAAGACTTGTCGGCTACTGCCTGGGTTAATTCTTCCACCTCATCCCGCAGGAGCGAAACAACATTGCCAATGTCGGTGCTGTCCCAATCGCCTTTATGATCGTTCTCCTGAAGCTTCTCGATTTGCGCGTAGAACCCCGCCTCAAGCAACGCTTTGTAATCTCTCATGACCGATACCCTCCGTCTTCTGGGTTGATCGCTTCCTCTACCTGATCCCATGCGCGATAGGCAGACTCAAGCGCTTCCTTCCAACGCACCGCTTCCTCGACGTAGCGACACACTTGAGCCCGAAGCGAGTCTACCTTAGCCGCGAGCTCGTCGCGCTCGCGCGTCACTTTCGACAACTGCCACTCGAGCCCATTCATGCGCCTGACCGCATCCGGAGTGTCGACGTGCCCCGATGTGTCATCCTCAAGCACCGCTCGGATGATGCGTGCTTCCGGCGACTGCGACGATACGTCACGCAGGATCTGCGCAAGCTTTTCTCGATTCATGCCAGCTTCCTCCTTTGGCCGCCCTGTGTGCGGTCCTGTGTACCGAGGCCGCACTCTGCGGCGCTGCGAAAGCGCGCGATCGCTGCCGCGCGCGGGATGTCTGCAACCGCTATGCCGTTCCTGCGCTGCCACAAGTGGATCGCAAGCGCTGCTTCGGTTTTGCTCAACCCGCCTGTGTGCAGGCGCTCGGCTATGTTTCGGAATTCAGTGTCCATGTGGCCTCCTTAAAAACTGCGGACGGCAGGATTCGAACCTGCAATGATGGACGGCGGCCCTGTCCGGTTCACAGCCGCAATCCCCGGCACACACCCATAAACTCCGCCCTTTTTTATGAGAGCCTGCTTTTTTGCCCTCAACCATCCATGTGCCCTCTACCATGGCGTCTACCAATTCCGCCACGTCCGCTTGTCTGCGCGGTGTCCGGCGTTGACCCGGAGGAGGCATTCGAGCGACGTTCCCCACTTTTGTCCGTCAGACGCAGGGCCGTATCCTCTTACCGCCACCTCGCAGTACAGTCTGCGATTCGTCAGCCGCCTTACCCTTGCGGCCTCACCACGCACCCGGTCTTTCCCGGCGTCAGCCAGCTTTCGAACCGCCCCTGCAACGGATATCGCTTGGCTTCTCCGTCCGTTTACTGCAGGCGTTCCCATGGCTACCTGCAGCGGTTTGGCTCTGGAAGCGGGGGGAATTGAACCCCCGTGCCGCCTACGCCGTGCCGGCTTTGTAGGCGGACGACCTCCGAGCGCCCCCTCGTTGATCAACTCAATCCAAGCCTTTTTTTGATACGTGAGACCGTCGTCCGGTTCATGCCTATCGACGCGACAATCTCAGCATTCGAGTATCCGTTGTGAAACATCGCCTCGACCGTCTCGACCGTCTCGGCGTCGTACTGCGTGCGCTCGCGCTCGGCAATACTGCGGCTCAACTGCGGGCCTCGCGTCAGCGTTAGCCATTGAGGCCCCTGCCCTCCGTCGCGTTCGTAATAGTCGGGGTCTGGAGTCATTTAGCACCTCCTACGTTATACCGCCCGCGCCGTCGCTCCGCGGGCGTTTTCTCCCGCCGGCGCTCGCCTGCGAGTTCCTCGAGATCCGCAACGCGGAAATAGTTGCTGCCCTGCAGCCGCGCGATATGCCCGGCGAGCTCGAGCCTGCGCAGTGTTTTTCGTGAGACGCCGAGATATGCAGCGGCTTCACTCGGTTGTACGAGTTTCGCCATTGCAGTCCTCCCGGCTTGTGGTATTCCGGCTTGCCGCCCCTGGCCCTGCGAACAGATCGCCGAATCCCCACTCGGTGAGGATCTCGCCGATCGTGCGGCCGGAGCTGGTTTGTTGTGACAAAAGGGCTTCCGAGGGAAGATCTGGACTGTCGGTAGGAATGATCGCTCGTGCCATGGAGTTACCTCCGAAGTTCGGCCGGATCGATCTGTGTTTTACCGTCCTGCACACTTTGCTCCGCGGCAATTCTGCGCTCGTATTCCGCAAGCCCGATCTCAAGCAGCTCTGCTGCTTGCTGCGACATTGAGCGGCGCTGCTCCGCTGCGATCCGCTGCACCTCCGATTTCACAGCCTCAGAAACTGCAACCGGCATGTATTGATAACTCTTCTTTGTCATGCAGACCACAATAGACCACAATAGACCCGCTGTCAACAGGAATTCGGAAAAGTTTTGAACTTTTGTTGTCGATGCCTTAGAATGAAAGAGGGGGTTAAGTATGGGCAGGTCGGAACCAATAAAAATACGAATGTCACAAGAACTCCTTGAGCGCGTCGAGCGCGCGCAGGCGGAGACAAAGTGGAGAAACGGAACAAGGCAAGATTTTCTCGCGTTTCTTATTGATATGGGCCTGGATCGTTACATCGATCGCGAGCGCATTGCCGACGACGCCGAAAAAAGAGAGTCATGCTGGAATGAGCGTGCACTCTAATTCATTATCACCATCGGAGCGCAGAAGACAATTTGCAATAATTCATGGCGGCGGGAGGAAACTATGACCTATGATCAGTTAATCGAAAAGCTTGCTGCAGTCGGTGTGAAGCCGGGGTTTGGTAACCGCGGTGTGTGGAAACGCTTCGCCGAGCACTTGAGCGAGGACAGCGAGATCCGCGCAGCCGGCATTGGTCTGCAGGACGGGGCATCAAGCCCGGTTGCGATTGTGGTGTCACCTGAGAACGTCTATATCGGGCGCAAAGCGAATATTCTTGGCGGCTTTGATATTTCGACGAAAAAGCGAAGCGCGATCACCGGGGCGGACGTTTCCGGAACGCTTACCGGAAAGCTGGTGCTTACCTCAACAGCAGGCGTTGTTGTGGGTGCGCACTCGATGGACAAAAACCAGGCGCGAAAAATCGCCGCGGAGCTTACTGAGTAACGGCGAGCATGCGCCGAGGGCGGGGCAATGAGTGTAGATAGAATGTCGATGGAATACAGCGAGCGGCTATGTTGCGCCGGTATCGCGAGATACAGAGCCGCGACTGTAACTCCTGACACACACGTCGGTTACAGCGGGACGCGGCGGGACACGCTGCGACTGCGGGAGGCATGGAACCGCCTTCTAAGCCGTTGGTCGCTGGTTCGAATCCAGCTGGGCGCGGTTGTAAGACTCGCCGCTGACAGGGTTTATACGATTTTGGCGGTGCAACACAAACACCGGCGGTGTAGCGGTGTCGATGGAATGTCGATGGAATTGAGGCGGGCTTATGGCGCGTAGGAGTAACCCCTACAGCTTGTGGCGCCGAAACGGTTACTGGTACTACAAGCTCCGCGGATGGCGCGGTTACCGATCCACCGGCATTGCCGTCGGAAGCAACGCACAGCGCTCTCGAGGTGAAGCAAAGCGGTTTGCCGAGCGTCAGGCGGGGCTCGGGGTGCAGCAAGCGGAGGTATCCACGTTTGCAGAGTTCGCTGCGCCGTATTTCGCCGATGCTGATTGCCCCTGGTGGAACCGAGAGAGAGCACGGGGGCGTGAGATCACCGAGCACAACCGCAAGGCGAAGCGCACGCTGCTTGACCTCCATATCATTCCGGCTTTCGGTGGATTGCGACCCGATGAGATAACCCCCGCGGGCGTTGAGCAGTGGCTTTACAGCCTCGACTACTCATCGCAGACGAAAAGTCACATCCTCCGTGCGATGCGCATTGTGTTTGAGGATATGCGCCGCGAGCGCCTGATTGCGTTTTCTCCGTCCGACATCCGCCCTCCGGTTGTGAGAAACACCGAGCGCGTCATTCCAGGTTTGAGCGAAGCTGAGGCGCTTTTCCCGGTTAATCTGAATGTGTTCGACGCACGCTGGGGTCGCAGGCGAGCGCTCGGCGTACTGTGCGCCCTTGCTTACTCGTCGGGGCTGCGGACCTCGGAGCTCCGGGCGCTACGCTGGAGCGCTATTCACTGGGATCTGTCCGGGCTTGTGGTTGTTGAGACTATAAACCGCGACGGCCGGCGCGCGGCACCGAAAGCTCGAAGTGTACGGGCGGTACCGCTTCCTGCGTGGACAATTGAGTTACTGAGGCATCACAAACAGCGTCATCGGGAAGTAAAACAGCACCGCGGAAGCGAGCTCGTATTCCCCGGGCGCTCCGCAGCTGTGCTGGAGCTTGCGAGCGCTGCGCATGCGTTGCAAGCAACCTGCCGCGCGCTCGGGATCCGACCGATTACCCCGCACGCGCTACGCCATGCCTATAACACACGCATGCGTGAGGTTCTGGCTGAGGCGGGGCTCGCCGCATACTTTGACGCAGGCTTCCGTCCGAGCTCGGAGGCAACAGACGCTGTGCTTCGCGCTTTCACCGGCCATAGAAGCGCTGCGATGACTGAGTTATACGATCACCCGGAGCTTGTGCGACAGCTTGGGTTTTACAGCCGGTTTCGCGAATACATCGAGCGGTTTTGGGAGTTTCGAAAACAAACGCAGGAGGCAACGAATGGCAGCTGAGACGACTCACTTACAACGAGTTTCGACCTCGCTATATGAGCTATCGCGCGCTGAGTTCAGCCGGCTTGAGGAGGCTGAGGAGGTTTTCCAGCAGTCAAGCAGCTGGCGGGAGGCGGCGACGCTTGTAAACGCTGTGGCGGCATGGCATATCGCCGACAACCAGCTATGGAAGCGCTCCTACAACTCGCTTGAAGCATATCTCGTAGACAGCAGGCAGCGGCTCAACTGCTCCCGCGGGTATTTCTACCAGATGCTTCAGATAGCCGATGCGTTTATCAGATACCAGGATGCGTTGCACAAAGCAGGTTTTCGCGCTGATCAGGATGCTTCGAAGCTGCGGTTTTTTTCATCTGCGCGCGATCGGCATGGGGAGGCGGAAGCGCTTCGGCAGCTCCCGGAGATGAGCTACCGTGACTATCGCCGCTGGGCGCAAGGCGAGCTTCCGGAGCCGGAAGAAACCCCCGACGATAGCGACCAGGCGCTTGAGTTCGACGGGCGTGCGCTTCGGTATCATGGCAAAACTATTGTCACCCGCGATCGCCTGCGCCGAATGGAGGAACGCGGCGAGCGGCCCGAGGTTGTCGGGATCCGAAGCGAGGCTGAGCTACGCGCGGCCCGCCGTGCTATTCGTGAGGCGCGCGGGGAGTGAGGGTCACTCCGCGCCTCCTTTGCGCGGATGCTTTCGCGGCCTGCCGCCTTTCTTGCCGTTCTCGCGCTCAAGCTCCTCGGATGTCTTATTCATTCCGAACACGCGCTTATACTCCTCCTTCGCTTGTTGCGACATCTCAATTCCTTGTTGCGACAGCTCAATTCTTGGATGAGGCCCGTACCATTTAAACGTCTCCAGTTTGGCAGGTGATTGCCCCCATTTCCCTCCGTCAATCATCGCTGACCTCCTTGTGTAGTCGGCTGTCTTCCACTGCCTGGGGATCCTCCGCTATCACTGCGAGCGGGTCGGTTTTATTACTGTATCACGCCGATGCTCGCGCGCTTCGGCGCGAGCTATCTCCGGCGCATGCTCTGTTTTCCATTCGCGTATATCTTTATCGCTGAATACCCACACACCTGATCTTCTAAGCCCACGCAATGCGCCG
>PUMD01000170.1 GCA_003551215.1 Clostridia bacterium
ACTTTTCCCGCATGCACCCGGCGGCGCCGGAGACCGCCGTGTGGGTGGAGGACGTCAGGCACAAAAGCTTTTTGCAGCTGGACGAGGAAGGTGCCGAGGCGGCTGCAGCCACATCGGTGGAAGTGGGTATTGTGTCCATGCCGCAGACCGAAAAGTTGACACTCGACAGGCCCTTTTTGTTTGCCATATACGACGACCTGACCGATACCGTGCTGTTCGCCGGCTGGGTGATGAATCCCGGCGGTGAATGATAGACAGCTTGACTGCAATCCCTGACCACAATTGCACCGGTTGGAAGGCAGAGGGGTTTCGCTGGCCAAAGGCATTCGGCGGTCACGGCCTGTGGGCTGATCATATGCATCAGCGCACAGGCCCTGCTGTTTGGCCCCAGCCCGCAGCGACGAGTTCTCCTGCCTTATGATTGGTTTTGACCGTAGGCAGGAAGTAGACTGATGCTGCGGGGCGACATGGAGTGGCTGTGACTTTCCGTCGCCTGGCCGCTATATGTTGACTATCTTCTGATCCATGGTGAAATGCAGATACATCAAAGCTGCTGCCCCCGCCAAAAGCACCCCTGCAGCCAGCAGAAAAGCTCCCTTAAGTCCGAAATAGGTCACCACCGCGCCGAATATAATAGGCCCCACGAACAGCGGTGCCTGGTTGGCCATCTGCCTGAAACCCATCGCCATGCCCTGAGCATCGCTGGGGGCGCTGTTGGACATCATTACCATGCTTACCGGCTGGCTGAAGGCCGGGGTGATTCCGTGCAGCATGGCGGCGATCAGGAGGGGAATGAACTGGGTGAAGTAGGGGGTGGCCGCTATACCCACGCCTCCTATGGTCAGCGACAGGGCGATAAGCGGCAGCGGTCCGAGCAGTGCGGCCAGCTGGGGCAAAAAGGGACGGAACAACAGCGCAACCCCTTCCTGGACCGCTACCAGTACCCCAATACTGGTGGTGGTGAAGCCCACGTTTTCCAGGTAGAGTATGTAGAAGCTGGTTCTGAGGGTTATTATGGAAAGCACGCATATGCTTATCCCCAGGGCCAACTTTACCAGGGGCTTTTCAAGCAGGGTTCTGCACTGTCTGATCGCTTCGGGCAGCTGCACCGATTTCTCCTCAGGATCCGGGGCGACCTGCTGCATCTGAGTGCTTATCACCCAGACGAGGGCGCCGACTACTGCTGCGGTTGCAAAGCAGACGGCAAAGCCCCAGGCGTCCCTTATGGCTCCAGCCAGCGGAGGAGTTATCAGAAAGCCAACCCCGAAGGAAAAGGAGTAAATGGCAAAGTTTCGCGTACGCCTGGCAGGTGACAGGTTAGACACGTACGCTTGTGTTGCAAGGATTACCAGAATGCTGGCAAAGCCTCCCAGAAGCTGCGACACTATTACCAGCGAGACTGGGGGAAGGATGACCATAATCAGGCTGGAGGCAACCGTCAGCAAGGCCCCCACCTGAACCACTTTGCGGTATCCCACTTTATCCACCATCAACCCTCCCGGCATGGCTATCAACAGAGGTACCAGTGCGTAGGCTGATACCGCAAATCCCAGGACGGCAGGTGGCGCCTGCAGGCTCTCCAGATACAGAGGAGTTATCTGTCTGAGGGTCATCATGGCCACAATTTGGGTGGCTACCACCAGACACACTATCAGCAATCCCCTGCTGATTCCTTCCTGCTGTTTTTCTTTCGGCTCCTCTTCTGCTTCTGCTTTTAGAGGCTGCGAAGGCATGGTAAGAGATTCCCTTCCTCTGGATGCTAATGTAACGTTTATCCCCTCACTGTTTGTTACCTGTGGTCAACAACCACAAACACATTGTATCTTGTTCGAGATCCGAAGCAAACCATTAAGTTTTTCACAAGCCAGCAAGCTGCAATTGTCAGATAGGGACGCGTCGGTGGGCAACTTACCCGGCCTCTCAACAACAGTGGCGTGACGGGACACAGGTACCTTGCCGGATGCATAACATAATCCGAACTATGTCCAGAGATACAGTAACACCCCGGACCCACAATGGTGGCAGCATGGCGCAGGGGTGCGGCTTCAGGTGGCCCGCGGAGCCGTGACGCTCGCGGGCGGCATTCCGCCGTCATCTGTCTGCTAGGGAGGTTGAAATTCAGGCCATGAAATGCCCAGGAGGATTGCTCTATGCCGTCCGTCGAGGTGAGACCTTTTCTTCCATTGCCCGCAAGACCGGAGTGACAGTGTCTGAGTTGAAAGAGGCCAATCCAGATGTAGACCCCGATCGGCTTGATGTGGGGCAGATCATATGTGTTCCCGGGATTGCCAAGGAGTTCTGTCCGACCAGCAACCTGTACACAGTCAGGCGCACTGATTCTATGTTCACCATTGCCCGCAGCGAGAGTGTTTCGCTGTCGCGGTTGATTCGGGCCAACCCGCAGGTTCCGGATCCGGATGTGATCTACCCCGGCGAGCAGCTGTGCATACCCAAACCCGTCAAGCCGCCGGAGCCGCCGAAATGTCCTGACGGAATTTTTTACGCGGCCCGCCGGCGTGAGACCGGCCGGTCTATAGCAGACAAGTTCGGCATCAGTCTGGAAGATTTACGTAGGGCCAACCCGGATGTTGACTTGAGTCGGCTTGATGTGGGTCAGGTACTGTGCATCCCTGGAGTGTTGGATAAAATCTGTCCCGGTCGCCGCCTGTATACGGTCCGTCGCACTGATTCTATGTTCACCATTGCCCGCAGAGAAAGTGTCTCGCTGTCGAGACTCATTCGGGCCAACCCGCAGGTTCCCGACCCGGATGTGATCTACCCCGGCGAACAGCTGTGCATACCCAGAGACCATGATAACTATGATGACGACTACAAGGATTGTGAAGACGGACTGTATTATGCCGCCCGCAGGAGAGAGACGGGACGGTCGATCGCCCGCAAATTCGAGATCTCGGAGTCCAAGCTCGAGCGGGCCAACCCCGGAGTTGACCTGCGGCGACTGCAGTTTGGCCAGATATTGTGTATCCCACACGTAGCCAAAAAGCTGTGCCCTCACAGGCGTCTGCACCGCGTCAGACGCGGTGAGACTATGTTTACCATCGCCAAAGAATACAGCGTATCAGTAGATGACCTGGTGGCCGCAAATAACTGGATACCAGATCCCGCCCTCATCTTCCCCGGCGAAGACCTCTGCATACCGAAAAAATAACTTCCACGGCTGTCGGATTTCGCGAGGGGGGAGCCGGGCCCCCTTCGCTTCTTCCGGCGTCCCTTCGGTGGTGTCAGCCTGTCGGGGCGTGGCATCCTGATTATGAGCGGATTACCGACATTATCTCAGGCACCAAGTACCCGTGGAGGCTGACCAGAGATGGCCCGCGGGTGGGTAGGCGGCCAGACATTGCCGAGGGCTCAACCGTAGCACTCACGGAGAGGTCGCCGGCGAGCATTCTGTTATGGGATACTGTTGAGACGGTGCGATCCATTTTGGATCTGGCGGGGCGAGATTACACACATCCTTCGTCGGAGTCAGCTCCGTTCTTCCTGCCGCTGCACGGCGGAATCCAGTCTATGCGAAAATGTTCATCCAACCAAAACGAAGCGGCAATGGCCGCTGCGAGGCCCATAGCTGTAGCAGCCCAGAAGCCGCCAATTTCGGGGGCTGCAGTTTGTGCCAGAAGCCGGATGTTTATGAATGTGCAGAGTCCGGAGATCAGAAGGGATATGGCTGGAAGCACGAGGTGAAGACCTCTGACGCCGGTAATCTGCTGCAGCAGGTGTGCCTGCTCGGTTTCATCCTCCCGTCCGAGATTCCCACCGAACAGCAGGCCGCCGAAGGCCATCAGCATCGGCAAGAGCCTCAGACTGCTGTTGGCCAGGGCCAGCGCTCCGAGCAGCGAGGTAGCAGCCAGGTGCTGGTTTGCAAACAGCAGTGCGGTGAAGATGACCGCTGCTGTCAGGGTGACGGCCGGTCCCAGATCCCACGGGTTTCGATACGTGGAATGCCGCCGGCGGAAATCGGGCTGCGAGGGTTTCTTGCCTGCATCACCGACCCGGTTGAAGCCGGTGCTGACGGCAAACCCGGCCAGGTAAGCTGAGAGGCCATGAGCCAGCTCGTGCAGCCAGATCGATGCGAGTGTTGCCGCCAGCAGCAGAAAAAACCACTTTACTGCCATCCCCGACTCCCTTCGCTTTCGGTTAATTCAGTCCTCGACGTCAGTTCAGCTGTAGCTCGCGGCGGTCAGTTCCGGCCTTCTGCGTTTGCACGGTTATGGTCAGGGAGCTTGTGTCGGCATCCACCACCCACTCGACGCGCTGCCTTGGGGCGGCCGCCGTTTTTCCCGGTCGAAGACGCGACATGCTGGGGATCAGGCGTGATATGCGGCCCGGCAGGTGATCGAACTTCTGCCGGGGTGATCCGCTGAGAATATTCCCTCCCTGTAGTGTCAGGCAGGCTTCGTTTGGTGCCAGCCGCCCGGTTCTCAGAGCCTGGTTGGTCAGATTGGTGGGCAGAAGGCTCGGGTTGCCGACGACGGCTGCGACGCCGAAGGAGCCGTTGGGCCACTTCTGCACCTGCACATCCTCTATACTCAACCGCGGCAGGGATTCGGCCAGGTAGAGGGACCAGTGGTAGTGGGGTCGAATCTCGTCAAGCAGAAACCTGCCGGGCGGATTCTGTCGGGTGAACTTGGTTTTCCATCCGCCTATTTCCACCGCTCCCAGCTGGGGATGATCGAATTCTCTCCAGTTTATGAAGCCCTCGCCGTCGAGTTCCTCGTCATTCCACCTCATCAGGTCAGCTTCGGATATCTGGCCGTCATCATCGTAGTCATGACCCCACTTCCACAGCTCCGGCACCCAGGCGACCAGACCCAGATGCTGAAAGGCCCAGTCCATCAGCGAGCCGGGACGTGCCTTCTGGCTCTCTTCGTCGTAGCTTTGCCGCACCGGTCCTCCCGTGTAGCTGGAGTATCTGTCGCCCAGCACGCCGTAGACCATATCGATGTCAAAAGATGAGAAACTGTCAGCCGGACGGGTAGAAGGCGGCCGGAAAAGGAAGTGTCCGCTGGTGTGATAGCTTATTATCATACCGATATTGGGGTGGTCGAGCAGGAAATCGGCTGTTGCGCGGGTTTCAGGCTCGGAAAGCGGATACGGTCCGCTGCCGCTTTGGATGTGTTCCGGCTGCCAGTTTGCCGGGTAATTGCGGTTCAGGTCGAGTCCCCAGCGATGGTCTGCCACCTGCAGGCTGTCGGGGGAGCCGTACACGCGGCCCTCGGGGACCACGTGGTAGTAGGTGCCTCCGGTTTCGTCGTCCTGTCGGGGAAGCATTATCCGCGGGTCCTGCTGCGATGCTTTCCATTCCCCTGCAGGGCTTTCAATGCGCATCAGCGCTATATGACCGTCACCATCGATATCCTCGGGATGGATACCCGGCTGCCTGTCTGAACGGGGGTACGGACGGGGCACGCTGCGCAGGTGATGCGGGGTGGTCAGGTATTTTTCTGCGCCGTCGGGCGATACGCGGGGACGTATATAAAAGGTGGTATCCCGCAGCAGCTTTGCCGTTCGCGGGTCATCCTCGCTGTCGTTGAGCAGTCGGTGGATGGTGTACAGGCAGGCCACCGAACCCGTGACCTCCCCGGCGTGGTGATTGCCGTCGATGTAAAAACCTGGCTTGCTCTCTGGCCGCACCCAAGAGGGTGCTGTGATCTGCATGATCCACATTTCTCTTCCTTCAGGGCTCTGGCCCAGCGAGTGAAGTTCACAAAGCTGCGGGTAGCTGTCCCGGAAGCTTTGCAGCATCCGGGTCATGTCCTGATAAAGGGGATAGCTGTCAAACCGGGTAACATCCTGCATTTACTGTCCCTCCCCATGATTGGGTGCCGCATGTTCTCTCATCATTGGGCTTACCCTTTCTAATTCTGCGCGGCCTCGACATTTCCTGTAATGGTGGCTTGCTAGGGACTGCAGTTGAGTGTTGGGTGGGTCTGTTGTAATCTGAACCTGATGATAAAGGCGGCTGAATATGCGGTTGCCCGACACTCAACTACTGCAGTGGTTGCAAATCAGGAGAGGAGACTGTCATGGAATACGACTTTGATCAGGCTATCGACCGCAGAGGAACAAATTCAGTCAAATGGGACAGAAATGAGCAGCTGTTCGGCCGAGAAGACGTGCTGGATATGTGGGTGGCAGACATGGACTTCGCCTGCCCTGAACCGGTTATTCAGGCACTGCGGGACAGGCTGGACCACCCCCTCTTCGGCTACAGCTTTCCTCCCGAGTCGCTTTATCAGGCCATAATCGACCGACTGGACCGTGCTTATGGGTGGCAGGTGAAAAAGGAATGGATCCTGTTTACCCCGGGCGTGGTTACTGGCATTATCGCAGCCATTGACGCACTCACCGTCACCGGTGATGAAGTGGTTGTGCAGCCGCCGGTCTACGGTCCCTTCTTCAGTGCGATAGCCAACACCGGATGTCAGATAGTAGAAAACCAGCTTCGCCTGGACGGAAATCAGTACCGTATGGATTTCGACGATCTGCAACACAAGTTTGCCACCTCGGAGGGATACCCGGCGAAGACCCACCGGATTCGCGCCATGCTGCTCTGCAGCCCGCACAATCCCGGGGGCAGGGTATGGAGGCAGGAGGAACTCGAGCGTCTGGCGGAGATATGTCTGGACAACGATTGTGCCATAATTTCCGACGAGATTCACTGCGACCTGCTGGTCGGTGACGTGGCGCACACTCCCCTGGCCACATTAGATCC
Source organism: Clostridia bacterium (assembly GCA_003551215.1). Classification (GTDB taxonomy): domain Bacteria; phylum Bacillota; class Sulfobacillia; order SLMV01; family SLMV01; genus PUMD01. The sequence goes on from PUMD01000170.1 coordinate 6,734, forward strand.
CCAGGTGCAGCAGCAGACCATAACCCTGATGGCCCCGAGCAAGACATACAATCTGGCTGGACTGAAGGCCTCCTTCGCCATCGTACCCAATGCCAGCTGGCGGCAGAAGATCAGAACTGCCCAGCGTACGCAGGGCGGAGTGGCCGAGCCGGGTTTGGTTGCCATGGAGGCTGCATTGCGACACGGTGACGATTACATAGAGCAGCTTTGTGACTACCTGCGCGGCAACATCGAGTATTTTTGCGACCAGGTGGAGAAGATGCCCGGTCTGCGCCCCATCCGACCACAGGGTACCTACCTCGTCTGGGTTGATATGCGAAGGCTGGGCCTTGACGACGACCAGCTGCAGGACCTGCTGGTTGACGGGGCGCGCCTTGCCACCAACCCCGGATACGGCTTTGGTTCGGGAGGAGAGGGCTTTCACCGTTTCAATCTGGCCTGCCCGCGCAGCAGGGTGGAAGAAGCGGTCAGGCGCCTGCGGTCGGCTATTGACGCATTGACACACGAGTAAGGCTTGCCACTTTTAGGAGGCCCACTGAAAGGAGATTGCTGTGACACAGAACTGGCAGGAGATGGCGGCTCGCCGGGCCGCTGAACATTTCAATTCCGGATACAATTGTGCTGAATCAGTATTTCTGGCTCTCATTGATACCTCGGGGAGTGAAACCGAGGCAGGCATCCCGGTGAGCATCTGCACCGGGTTCGGCGGGGGAATAGGCTCGACAGGGAGATGCTGTGGAGCGTAACCGGAGCGGTTTGCTTTCTTGGGCTGATGCTCGGGCGCACGACTGCCGATGATGATGAAGCCTACCGGCGTACGACCCAAGTCGTCGGTGGACTGCTTCAGGATTTTGTGGCCGAAAACGGCCATGCCGAGTGCTCCCAGCTGACCGGTTATGACCCGCAGGACCCTGAACAACGCAGCAAGTTTGCATCAGATTCTGAGAGGAAGATAGACTGCCGCCGTCTGGTCATGGGTGCTGCCCGGATGGCTGTGCAGCAGGTACAGACCAGCGGGCATCAACCGAAGTAGGCCCCCAATCCGCAGGAGACGGCCAGCAGCAGCAGACCTATAGTGATTGCCGTCGGCGAGTCAGTGGTGATGGCCCAGTAGAGGAAGGCAAAGTTGAGCCAGGCGATCACCACTGACCACCGCAGACCCTGGCTGTCATCGGAGATTGCACAGGCTTTTACGACCTTCTGCACTAACGTGTCGCCGTCGCTGTTAGAATTCAACGAGCATCCCTCCTCTTATTTTTTACGGTACAGCTGCAAAGAAGTAATAGGTTGCCAGGTAGCCGGCCAGGCCCAAAACCAGGGTTATAAACAGGGTGTATCCCATGGACTTGCGGATGATGCTGCCCTCCTGGCCCACCACCCCGGTCACGCCGGCGGCCAGCGCCACGTTCATCGGGGTAACTGCGTTGCCCACCGCGGCTCCCGCCGTCTGCAGCGAGGCCACAATCCAGGTGCTTGCACCGAGAATGGAGGCCACGTCCCGCTGAAAGGCGCCAAAAAGGATGTTCGATGAGGTGTTGCTGCCGGTCATAAACGCTCCCAGCAGGCCGACGAAGGGCGCCATGATGGGATAGGCGCTGCGGGTGAATTCGGCGGTTCCCTCCGCCAGCAGCGTGGTCATACCGGAATCCATCATGACCACGGCCATCATGCTCATGGTCATCACCGTCACCGTCGCCGGGACAGCCTGACGCAGTACGGAACGGTAGATCTCGCCGCCCAGCCCGGACTTCCACATCCCCACTTTTTTGAAGTACAGCACCGCCAGCAGCACTGATGCGAATATCAGGGTCCCCGGCGTGGTCAGGATCGATATGGGCGCGTACTGCCCCACCCCCTCAGAAACGAAGCCGAAAGCCGTCTCAGTCCTCGGGAAGGGGAGACCGATCTGCAGCGGGTCCAGAAGGTCGGACAGAGGGGTCAGGTATACTCCCAGCACCACCGCCAGCAGTATGTAGTAAGGTGCGAAGGCCACGTGAAAGCTTTTTTCTGTTGTCGTAGGTTCCTCAGTGGCCTCCTCTGACGGCCTGTACCAGCGGGTGCGGGGCAAAAGCAGTCCGCCGACGAGCATCCCCACAACCCCGGACAGAACCGAGGCTATGTAAGGGCTTACGAAATTGGCAATTATGAGCGTAGTTGAGGCCATGCTTGCTCCGATGGCCAGCGAGGCCACCAGTCCGTGCTTCAGTCCGGATATCCCCTTGTAAAGCAGGCATATGGATGGCCCGATCAGCAGGCATGCCCCCGCCAGCAAAAGTGAGCTCCACTGGGCTAGCCCGGCGGGGTTCAGCCCGGTTATGCTGACCAGCGCGGCGTAGGATGACCCGAGTGAACCGAAGGTCACCGCCCAGCTGTGCCCCAAAAGCGCCGCTGCTGCGGCCAGCACGGGGGGAAATCCCAGTCCCACCAGCAGCGGGGAGGCCACCGCCACACAGGTACCGAACCCGCATACCCCCTGCAAAAAGGAGGGAAACGCCCAGCCCAGAGTCAGAAGCTGAAGTATGCGGTCGCCGCCGGTCAGGCGGGTGAAAGTGTCGGCGATAATGTCGAAAGCCCCCACCTTGTCAACCACGTTGTACAGGGTCATCGCCCCCCAGATGATGTACAGTATGAAGACCGTGGTCCACAGGCCCTTCAGCGAGGCGCTGGCCAAAAGCCCCTGGTCCGCGCCGAATATCCACAGCGCCACACCGCAGGCCAAAAACCAGCTTATACTTCCTGCCTTGCCCCCGCTGAAACGGAGGGCCATCATCAACACCAGAATCGCTATGATGGGTAGGAATGCTAATAACCAGTTTATGAAGGTTAGCTCGGGAAGCATAGGTCGCCCGCCCCTTCCACGACGAGAGTGCACTGAAGCAATCAGCTCTTTGAGTATTATAATGAAAAAGGTCGGCCGAAAAAAAGAAGACGACTTTTTAACACTTAGGGGTCGGGATCTCTCATCCTCCTTTTTTTGGCTCAACTCCCCCCAATGACCTTACACACACAGTTTCGGTGGCGCAAAGCGGGCTGGATCTGACCGAATCCATGCTCTGCCCCGGCAGGGCTTCTGTCCACAGAAGGAGGGCGGGGCAACCAGCAAGAACATTATTGTCAAGGGGCGAGGACCCGCTGCGTACGGGCTGGAAGGTATGTGTTCGTTGCTGGCGGCCGGTGGTACGGTCAGGTTGACTTCAACTTGCTGTCAGGTGCATATTGCGATAGGAGGTGGTATGGGTCCTGCGTCTGCGTACGTGAAGAAATAGACAATCAGTCGCATTCGCATACGGAGAGGTGAGTCTATGTCAGAGTACAGGATTCAACAGCACCCGATCTTGCAGTTTTCTTTGGGCCGGCGCGTCAAGTTCTACTTCGAAGGTGAAGCGTTGGAGGGACGAGAGGGCGAACCGGTGGCAGCTGCTCTGCACGCCGCTGGGGTGAAAGTGCTGAAATACAGCGCCGAGCGCGAGCGGCCCCGTGGGTTCTTCTGCGCTATCGGCAACTGCTCGGCCTGCCTGATGCGGGTGGATGGTCGAGCAAATGTGAGAACCTGTCTGGAGCCCCTGCGAGAGGGCATGTGGATAGAGCGGCAGCAGGGGAAGGGTGATCTGGATGCGTGAATGTGAAGTAGCTGTTGTCGGAGGTGGACCGGCAGGCCTGTCTGCTGCTCTGGAGGCGTCTACCCTTGGTGCTGAAGTGGTAGTTTTGGATCGAGACGATGGTCCTGGAGGTCAGCTGATCAAGCAGACGCATCGTTTCTTCGGCTCTCGCGCTCAGCATGCAGGCGTCCGCGGAATAGACATCCCCGATATACTGACGGAAGAAGCCACCGAACAGGGAGTGGAGATGATCTTTGGCGCCGAGGTTGCCGGGTACTATCCCGACGGAGTGCTGACTTTCAAAAAGGATCAAAAGTGGTGCAAGCTTCGTCCCGAGAGAGTGATATTCTGCACCGGAGCTTCGGAAAGGTTCCTGGCTTTCCCGGGCAGCGACCTGCCCGGGGTGTATGGAGCAGGGGCTGTTCAGACGCTCATGAACGTACACGGTGTGCGTCCCGGCCAGCGCGTGCTCATGGTGGGAGCAGGGAACATTGGACTAATAGTTTCCTATCAGCTGCTGCAGGCCGGCGTTGATGTTGTGGCGATTGTTGAGGCTGCTTTCGATATAGGTGGGTATGCTGTGCATGCATCGAAGGTGCGGCGTCTGGGAGTGCCCATCATGACCAGACACACGGTGACGCGCGCTCACGGGCAGCAGCAGGTCGAGGGTGCAACCCTGATGCAGCTGGACGAGGACTGGGATCCGGTTGAAGGAACTGAGCAGTATGTCGACTGCGAGGCTATATGTCTGGCAGTGGGGCTCAATCCTTTGGCGGAGCTTATGTGGCAGGCGGGTTGCTCCATGGCCTGGATTCCCCAGCTGGGCGGTTACGTGCCCATTTGCGACGAGGACCTGCAGACCACAGTAGAGGGAGTGTATGTCGCTGGAGATGCGTCCGGAGTGGAAGAGGCCTCTTCTGCCATGATGGAAGGTAGGCTGGCCGGGCTTGGCTGTGCTCACTCTCTCGACCGCGTGGATTCTGACCGGTATCGCCAGCGCAGAGAGGAACTGCTCCACGAGCTGGCTGCTTTGCGCAGCGGTCCCACCGGAGCGAAGATCCGGGAAGGACTTCAGAAGATGCAGCAGGCACAGCCGCTGCGGCAGGTGCTGGTAGAAGGGAGCGATTGCTAATGCTGAAAAGAACCGGCATTGCTTGCAGCGAGGATATCGAGAGGGCCCGCCCGGATGAAACGCGACGAAAGCAGGGTCCGGTGGCGTGGATCGAGTGCTTCCGGGAGATTCCCTGCGATCCCTGTCACGACGCCTGCCGGGTGGGAGCAATAGAGGAGTTTTCTGACATAAATGACCTGCCTTGTATAGACCATGAGGCCTGCACCGGATGTGGTCTGTGCGTGGCCGCCTGTCCCGGTCTGGCCATCTTTGTTATCGATGAGACTCATTCTGAGACACAAGCTCTGCTGGCTCTGCCCCATGAGTTCACCCCTCTTCCGGACGCCGGAGATGAAGTTGTGCTGATGACACGTTCCGGACAAGAGGCGGGGTATGGTCGCGTGCATCGGGTGCAGGCCCCCCGGGCTTTCGATCGTACAGCCGTCATCTGGGTGATTATTCCGCAGGATTTGGTAGAGCAGGTGCGGGCGATCAAGCCGCTGCATCAGGTGATCGACGAAGAGGGCGGTGAGAAGCAGTGAACGAAGAAGAAATCATCATATGCCGCTGCGAGGACATTACTCTGGCAGATATACGCTGCATGCTGCAGGCCGGTGTGGACGACGTGGAGGAGATGAAACGGCTTCTGCGCTGCGGTATGGGGCCCTGTCAGGGGCGTACCTGCCGTCCGCTGATAATGCAGGAAGTGGCTTCCCACCGCGGGGTGGATCTCGAGGATATGAAGGTACCGGTATTTCGTCCACCTTTTATTCCCGTGAAGCTGGGGCTGCTGGCTGAGGCTTATGAGAGAAGGGGAGAGCAGGACAATGGCCAGACGAGCTGAGGTAGCAATCATAGGTGGAGGCATAATAGGCTGTGCTACCGCGTACGAGCTGGCGCGATTGGGCATGACCGATGTGATAGTATTCGAGAAGAATTACCTTACCGCCGGATCGACCGGTCGCTGCGGCGCCGGTGTCAGGCAGCAGTGGGGTCTCGAGATGAACGTACGTCTGGCCCGGGGCAGCTGTAAGATTCTGGAGTCCCTCAACGAGGATCTCCAGTACGATGGCGACATTGGGTTCGATCAGGGTGGTTATCTCGTTTTGGCCTTCGATGATTCGCAGATGGAGCAGTTTCGCAAAAACGTAAAGCTGCAAAACAGTCTGGGTACGCCATCCCGTACGGTGAGTGTGGATGAGGCGGCAGAGATTGTTCCGCACATAAATACAGAACCTCTGGTGGGAGCGACTTTCTGTCCGGAAGATGGGCATGCAGATCCATTCCACACCACCATGGCCTACGCCGAGGCAGCCCGCCGCCTTGGGGTGGATATCCGCACCTATACCGAGGTAACGGACATCGAGGTGGAAGGTGACCGGATTCGCGGTGTGCACACCGACGATGAAGAATTCATATCCTGCGGGATGGTCTTGAATGCTGCCGGACCGTACTCTGGTCCCGTGGCCCAGATGGCCGGGGTAGAGATCCCTGTTTACTCGGAGAGGCATCAGATCCTGGTCACCGAACCGGTAAACAGATATCAAAAGCCTATGGTTATCTCTTTTCAGCACGGCTTCTACTGCCAGCAGACGCCGCACGGCAGCTTCATACTGGGGCTGGGTGACCCGTCGGAGCCGAAGGGATTCAACATAGAAACATCCTGGCAGTTCATGGAGCACGTGGCGCATTCGGTGCTCAGCGTGCTTCCTCCACTTGCCGACCTGCGGGTAGTCCGGCAGTGGTCAGGACTGTACAATATAACTCCGGATGCGCAGCCCATCCTGGGAGGCGTACCCGGGCTGCAAGACTATTACATGGCGGTTGGTTTCAGTGGACACGGCTTCATGGTCGGTCCCATGACCGCTAGGCTCATGGCTCAAATGATGACCGGAGAGGATATGGATATGGACATCAGCATGCTGGACCTGGGCCGGTTCGACAGAGGAGAGCTCATTCACGAGCCCAGCGTGGTATAGGACACCTCCCGGCAGCGAGCTGGCGTACTGGATGTGTGGGATGTAGATGTACCCCCCGCAGCTGCCTTTTGCAGACGGGGGGCATTTCCATTTCACTATACCGTAGCTGATGTCATGTCATTGGTCTGGCTTCATCGCCGTCTTTGCCAGCCTGCCTACCCGCTGCAGCTGACAGGGCATGGCCTCTTTCGCTCTTTACGGGTAGTGTATAGGTTCACATTGCTGTGCTGTTGCAGTGGTTGTCAGCTTGCCCTCAATCTTTGAGTATAGCTGAGAGCGTTATGGTTAAATCTGCATGCTGGCAGCTTTCCTTACCGCAAGATCAGCCCTAACCAGACCGAAACCCTGCTGTCTGGGCGGCAGGTTGACGTTCTGTGCAGTCCGCCTCAGCAGATTACGGAGGCTTCGGTTATCCAGCGAGGGCTGTGCCGACCACGTCAGCGCAGCCGCTGCGCTGACGTGGGCAGCAGCCATTGACGTCCCGCTGCGGGAGGTGAAGTTCTCCGGCGGTACGGTGCTTGTGATATCTACTCCGGGGGCGATGAGTTCGACGTCCCGACCCCGACTGGACCAGGCGGCCCGTCGATTGCACCGGTCAGAGGCTGCCACAGCGATCACCGATTCGAACCTGGCCGGGTAAGTCACTTCTCCTTCGAGTCGCATATCAGCACCGCGGTTGCCAGCCGCTGCCACCAGCATAGAACCCTTGCGAAAGGCAGCCTGACATGTATCCTGCAGCGTCCGGCTGAATCTTGTTGTCCCCAGGCTCATGTTGATTATGCCGAGATTTCGTTCAGCTGCCCACTCGATACCTGCTGCTACCGAGCTGATCGATCCGATGCCCATGCGGCCGAGCACTTTGACCGAGTACAGCCTGACCCCCGGAGCAGCTCCGGTGACCCCCGGACAGAATGCCTTCGCCGCAACAGTACCGGCGACATGGGTGCCGTGACCGGTGTCATCGCGGTCAGGTGGTGTATCGTCCACCGTATTGGTGGCTCCGGCGAGCCGGGGCAGCTGAGGATGCTGCTGCTCTATTCCGGTGTCCAGGACCGCCACCGTCTGGCTTGAGCCGGTAGAAATATCCCAGGTGGCAAAGGGACACCTCTCACCCCCCATGATCCTCGTAATTCCCCAGGGTACCGTCTGATCGAGTGGGAAGGCGGCGGCGTCGGGTTCGATATAGCGGACCTGGAAGCGGTCTGCCAGTCGTTGAGCAGCCGGAATTGAAAGGTCGGCAGCAATCGTCTTTGTCATTCGAAAGATGTGCCGCACTCTGCCCCCGTAGGCGCAGATGAGATTCGGTTGGCGTTGTCGGTAGAATCCAACCAAAAAAGGTGCTCCTATCGCTCTTCGCCTCCCCAGATGATCTAGCCGTGCCTTGGCCTCGTTGTCCTGCAAGGGATGCACCTAGCCATATATATTTATGCTGCTCGTCAGTCATGCGGACGCTACACTGCAGTTGTGTCGCATAAGCAGGAAAGGGACTGCGCTGACTCGAAATCAGAAGGCGTGGGTCTGTGACAGCACTAAACCTATGCTGCACGGATGCGTGGATGAGGGGGAAGAAATAACATGAGCAAGGGGCGGCAGAGGAAAATATTGCAGTTGCTGCAGGCTGCCTCTGAGCCGGTCAGTGGCTCGGAGTTGGCGCAGCAGCTGGAGGTCAGCCGTCAGGTGATAGTACAGGACGTGGCGCTGCTACGGGCTAGAGACCACGACATTATTGCCACCCCAAGAGGTTACCTGTTACCCGGGGGACTCTATGAGCAGCAGCAGGCCGTTGTTGCAGTGCAGCACGCTCCAGAGCAGACGGAAAAAGAACTCAATATAATGGTCGACAACGGGCTGACAGTGATAGATGTAGTGGTAGAGCATTCGATTTATGGTGAGCTGCGGGGAAATCTCATGCTGTCCTCCCGGCGGGATGTCCGGCAGTTTATGCAGTCGGTACGCGATGAGGGAGTCAGTCTTCTGTCGTCTTTGACTGGCGGGTCTCACCTTCACACCGTGCGCTATCGCAGGCGCGAGGATCTGGCGGCAGCAGAGAAAAGGCTACGCGAAGCCGGACTGCTCTCGTAGGGGTCCTGTGACCGTTTGGCTGTCTCGTAACTGGCGGGCGCCATTGATTCGACTCATCTGGGACCTACCAGCTCAAATGTTGTGTCCCTGTCTGGTCCGGGATGCATAAGCAGCAGCCGCCTTTCAGTCAGCAGCAGGGGAATACCGGCATCGGTGAGGAAAAGCGGGCTGCCGGTTTGCGGATCTACGACGGTGCTCTGCGGTTGCTCGAACAGCAGCTCTTCGTCGGTTATTCTGTATGGGCGGTAGCTGATGGCTGCAGCGGAGCGACCATATGCAGCGGTCAGCAGTCCAGAGGTTTCGTCCGCCCCCAGCTCGAGTATTGCCTCACCGCTGAGGCCTCCCTGTCCCAGGGGGTGAGTCCAGCTTATGTCCCCGGACTGCAAATCCAGCGCCAGCAGCTGTTGGGAGGTGTAAAAGAGCACGCTGCCGCCGTAAGGCTCCCTGTTGGTCATGCGACGTGCGGTAGAAATCTTGCCCAGGATGGTTCCATCCGTGCTGTCGGCGAGGTAGTAGCCAGACCAGAAGGGTTTCTCCTCACCGGGAAGATGATCTACAGGTCGGCCAGTTTTCAGCAGCACCCGGTTTTCCGTGAGTGCAGAGATGGATAGCACCGAGTCTGCGGGAGGATCAATGCTCCAGGCAACCTGCCCAGTCTCGGTATTTATACAGCGAATCATTTCCTCTCCAGTAACATACAGCTGATTATCTGTCGTATGGACCCGCAGGCCGGGATGATCTACGTAACGGTACGAGACGTCATCCTGCAGAGAAAAAAGGTGTAACCGGTTGCCCTCGAGTGCAAAGGCGGTATTGTTAACTACCCCCCCTTTTATGACATCTGCAGCCGGCTGCTTAGCCATAAGCTCACCATCTTCATTTCTCCGCAGTGTGACCTTCTGCCCTTCCGCCAGCAGACTCACACCGGTCTCACCGGCTGCATCCATCACTGTACCGTTTGCCTCCCACACCACCTCGCCTGAGTTGGCATGCAGTGCATATGTGCGATAGCGGGGCAGATGATCCTCGCGTCTGTGAACTGCCGTAAAAAGCAGTATACCTCCAGCCGGTTGGAAAAAATGAGGTGTCAGCATCTCTTCTTCTGAATGAGGTAGCTTTTGTCTGAATACGACCTCACCTGCGGGAATGCTGCGGCGGATGATCTGCCTTTCAGCGCTGTCGTACAAGTAGACATAAGTGCAGCTCTGGTGCAGCCTTTTGCAGTATCGATACATGATCTTGCCGCTATCGGTTGACAGGGCCAGTCCGGTGTGCTGCGTACTGGCTGAAGCTTCACTGTCTGGGCTGCGCCGTAGGGAAACCCAGACCTTCCCGCAGGTGAGTTCCATGTCCTTTATCTGCCAGCTGGAGGAGTCGAGCAGATCTCTTTGCCACATTGTTTCTCCCGTCTTGAGGTCTATGCCTACAACTGAGGGAGCGCAATCGGCTTCAGGGCAGTTGATGGCGTACACCAAGGAGTCTTCGTGTGAGTTCAGCAGCAGCTGATCTTTGAAATCCCGCTTCCCTGGCAGTTGGTGCGACCACCGCTTATCTCCGGATGATTCGTCAAGCAGCACCAGCTTCTTTTGGGTGTTAACCACAAGGCCCCTGGTGGTTTGAGTGGATGAGGCAGGGTAATGATTGCCAGGTACAGCTGTCTCCCATACAGTCTGACCTTCATGGGCGGGATTGGCGTGCGAGTCGCTTTCTGTAGGCATACGGCTGCCGGAAAGCGAGGCTGCCTGCTTCATGTGTCGGCTCACCGTGCAGTTGAGCAACATAAGCTGCTCAGCATATTCCTCGGGGAGGGCAGGTGGCGCAAGAACCCAGCGGGTCCCGTGCAGCTGAACGTCTGCTTCGTATCTGACATCTTTTGCTTTCTGTTCTATCAGGAGACCGCGCGTTCGGGAGGCCACCAGTCGGCCGAAATTTTGCGCGGGTACCCCAGCCAGTTTGGCCGGGTACAGCTGATTGCTGGTCCACCTGATCAGAGATTGCAGCTGATATGGCGAAATGTCAGGCATCCTGAGTGTTATCCGCGCGGTGCGCACGCCCCGTACCTGATGCTGTATCTGCTCTGCATCCCGGGACAGAACCTGCACCGCTCTGAGGTCGGTGCTGCTGAAGGTCTCTTTCAGGATGGCGCGGACGGGCAGTGCCGCCTCATCCCACACTGCCGGCGTGGATGGTTCAGGCAGGAGGCGGGTCTCGGCTTCCTCGAGATCCCCTCGCTGCAGGGCAGCCCAGAAATCCTGTACTGCCTGCTGGACTTCAGGGTTTTCTTCCCACACTTCACACCCTGTCAGCAGCAGCACAACAAGCAGGAGGCAGACTGCTGCTGTTTTGCCCTTGATTGAAGAGAACATGGTAACTCCTCCGGTCAGCAGTGGGTAACAGTCCGCAGGTTGGATTGCTGTCAGATTCAGCAGACAGCATGGCATCAGACTCACACCTATATTTTAAGGCCAAACGGCTATTGTTTCCATCACCGTCCTGTCTGCCTGCGTTGCTCTGCTACACCGTGGGTGTACAGTATTGCTCCAGAAGGACATACCTCAACGCATCGGGGATTGCCCTCGCAGAGGTGGCATATCGCCGGGGGGCCGTTTTCTCTGGAGATCACTGCATCAAAAGGGCAGGCCTGCCCGCACTGCAGGCAGCCGGTGCATTTCTTCGCGTCGATAAGCACCGCATGAGTCTCGGGGTCCCGCTGTAGGGCGCCAGACGGACATGCCTGCACGCAGCGAGCGTTCCCGCACTGCCGACAGACGCCGAAACCCTCCTGTGATGACGGAATTATCCGTGAGACGCTGTCATCATGGTGGTTGCTGCACACCTGCACACACCGACCGCACCCGGTGCACAGGTGACTCTGTATGAGCAGGCGGGCCGGGGGTTCTGCAGGCGAGGAGACCTGTGAGGACATCCCTTTGAGTATGGGTTGGGCATCCGTCGTTATCTCGGACCCGGAACCTTCATCCAAGTGTTCAATCTGCATGATCACCCTGCCTGCCGGATCGGGGCAGCTGATACGGCTGGTGTGCTTCAGCCAGTCGTTGCTTTCGGCGCTACGTCTCTGTTTGGCCGGAAGCATGGGGAGAACGCTGTTCATCGCCCACAGGCAGAAGTATCTGTCTGCGGGTATGTAAAGTCGCCCGCCTCGTACCTCAAAGTAATCTCCCACCTGCATAGGCTGATCGCAAAACCCCAGTACGTCCACCACGACAACTTTCAGATCATACATATTAATTGATACCCCCGTATCACGTTCTCTTTTCCCAGCAAAAAACCGTCCCCGAAGGGACGGTCAGTATCCGCGGTGCCACCCTGCTTGCCGGCTGAGCCGGCCGCTCTGTGTCCTGTAACGGGGACCACCCGCACGCTGGCGCAGGGGGAAGAATCTCCCACCTGCTTCCATGGTGTGGCTCCAAGACCCATTTCGTTCTGCCCTATACGGAGGGGCTTGCAGCCGGTGACCCCTCTCTCTGGTTATGTGAAGCTCCGGGCAGAGCTACTCCATCTCTTCTTTGCCTTGTGGCTATCAGAATTGTTAATACAATTTACTCCGAATCTCAGGAGAAGTCAACCTCTATATGCAGAAGCATTGCAGAAGCATAGACGCAACCCATATTCCTCGTCTGAAAATTTTTACAAAACCTTTGTGCCTAAGGGCGCCGGTTAGACCTCAGACCAGGGAGGAAAGGTCGGCACACTGCAGAACTGAATCAGCAGGGCTCACAACGAGCAACCGGGGAGGTAATAATATGATCGATGCTCATGCGCATATCGGATACTACGGAAGCTTTTTTAACGTAGGCATAGAAGCCGATGAACTGGTCGGGCTTATGACCGAGTCTGGCATCGAGAAAACCGTAATCTGTGCACTCGACAACGATATGGTCAGGACAGCGCACCGCCTTTATCCGGACAGGTTGATTCCCATCGTTTGGGTCAATCCGATGGACGGCAGCGAGGCGGTGGAGCAGGTGCGACGGTACGTGGATGACGGATTCTTTGGCATAAAGATACACCCCCTCATGCATTCCTTTGCTGCTGACGACCGGGCAGTTGATCCGGTAGCGGAGGCAGCCGCAAAGCTCGGCGTTCCTCTTTTTGTCCACTCCGGACATCCGCCGTTTTCGCTTCCGTGGAGCATAGCACGGCTGGCGCGCCGTCATCCCCAGGTGAGTACTGTCATGGTTCACATGGGTCACGGGCACGCAGTGTACATCCAGGCAGCCATCGAAGCGGCCAGCGAGCTTTCCAACGTATACCTCGAAACCTCGGGCATGCCCATGCACACCAAGATCAGGGAGGCCTACCGGATGGCTCCACGGCGGGTCATGTTTGGTACGGACGTTCCCTTCCACCACCCATCGGTAGAGATCCAGCGGGTCAGGGTCAGTGGATTGAGCCAGGCTCAGCTGTCAGACGTATTCGAGGGGAACGCGGCGCGCCTGCTGGGGCTGTGAACTGCCGGATATTGCAGTAAGGTGCAGTGGCATCACGTCTACGCTCCAAGAGCAGGAAATTGCGGCGGCTGCCTTGAAACAAGAGATGTCTTTCGATATAGTAGATAAAATATCACGGTCATCTAGGCTGTGTGGGGGGGGGAATACCTGAGGACTTCGCACTCCTGGGGGATGGCGGAGAACCTTTCAACCTCCCTGGCGGACAGGATGCGTCCAGCGCGTATATATCCTGCACTTATGTCGCAGCGGTAAGGAGGGGACACCGCGGCTGGTGTGTGATCTATGTTCCTTGCTGCAGCATCCTGCTGATTTGCCAGAGTTATGCATAATCATGAATCAAAACACAGCCAAGGAGGGAGTCTGAAGAGATGTCATTTCTGTCAGCTGTTGGCAAAAGAAGACTGGCACTGATCGTCGCGGCGTTATTTGCACTTGGGGTTTTGGCTATGGCCTGCGCTCCGGCAGAGGATGAGGTAGAGCCTGACGATCCTGAGGAGCCCACTGAGGAAGAACTGAAGGTGGGTGGAGAGATAATAGTTGCAAACAATGCTGACGTAGATACGCTCGATCCCGGTCAGTACACCGACCTGTACAGCGGTCGGGTCCTTTCACAGATTTTTGACACTCTCATACTCATGGATTTCGACGGAGACTTTCAGCCGGGTCTCGCGGAAGACTGGGACATTGATGAGGGTGGTGCCGTCTGGACGTTCTACCTCCGTGAGGGCGTGAAGTTCCACGATGGTACCGAGATGACCGCAGAGGATGTTAAGTTCAGCTTCAATCGTCTTAAGGATGAGGACTACGGCTCACCACGCCGGGGCGACTTCGTGGTGATTGAAGAAATGAACATCATCGATGATTACACCATCGAGGTCATATTGAAAGAGCCCAACATGGTGTTTATGACTGACCTGGGAGTCGGTTATATCGTCCCCAAACACTACGTCGAAGAAGTCGGAGACAGCGAGTTTGCTGAGAAGCCCATCGGTACAGGCCCCTTTGCCTTCGTTGAACACCGCGTCGACGACTACACAGAACTCGAAGCCTTCGTTGAACACTGGGCTGGGCGGCCCTATCTGGATAGGTTGACCTTTCGCCCCATTCCTGAGGTAAGCACGAGGATAGTAGAGTTGGAGACGGATGGTATTCAGGTAATGGCAGAGGTCCCCGGCGAGGAGCTGGAGCGGCTGGCGGATGAGCCCGGCATAAAAGTTGATACCGTCACCGGCACAAACTGGCGCGTGCTGGCAATGAATACCGACAGGGAGCCGTTCAACGACCCCAACGTTCGCAAGGCAATTGCCCACGCCATAGACAAAGAAAGGATCATTGAAACCGTGTATCCGGGCACGTCGATCCCCGCGGAAGGCCCGATTCCTCCTACCAGCTGGGCTCACGATCCGGAATTCGAGGGCAGAAGCTATGACCTCGAGCGGGCCAAAGATTATCTGGCTGAATCGGATTACCCCGATGGTTTTGAGGCCACGCTTATGATCTCCGAGGGAGAGGAAATTTACCGTGAGGCCCCCCTCATTCAGAGCATGCTGGCAGAACTCGATGTAAAAATCGACATCCAGAGTCTGGAGTGGGGTACATTCCTCGAACGGCTCACTACTCAGGATTTCGATATGCTGAGAGTGGGATGGACCACTAACGTTGAGCCGGATTCTCTGCTTTATAACACTTTCCACTCCTCGTCAGATCAGTTCAACATGTTTGGCTATGAGAACCCTCGGGTTGATGAGCTGCTGGACAAAGGGCGAGTGGAGCCGGACATCGACAGGCGCACCGAGATCTACCGCGAGGCACAGCAGTTAATCGTTGAAGATGCTCCCGGCGTCTTCATATACCACGACGAGCGCGTTCTCGCCTACAGGGACTACGTTGAAGATATGAAGCCTTACTTCACCGGAGGTTTCCTGTTCAAAACACCGTTTGTTAACGTGTGGATGTCCAAATAGTTTTCCCGAGGCGGAGCCGCGGCGGTGATTCTGCTGCGGCTCTCCCTTTGATCTTCGTCGGGAGGCCGGAGTTGGCCGATCTTTCATCTGTAGGAGGCTGCGACAGTGTATAAATTCATAATTCGCCGATGTTTCACCCTCATACCGGTACTCCTTGGTGTATCTCTGCTCGTCTTCTCTCTGGCGTTTATTACCCCAGGCGACCCTGCCCTCATCAAGGTCGGCCTGGAGCACGCCAGCGAGGAGGAGCTGGCCCGAGTCAGAACACAGCTCGGGCTCGACAGGCCCTTCACAGTGCAGTTTGTCGACTTTATTGCCGGTGCGGTGAGGGGAGATCTGGGCACCTCATTCCGGACCGGTAGACCGGTGACCCAGATGATCGCCGAGCGCCTGCCGGCCACGGTCGAGCTGACGCTGACGGCCTTCATCCTGTCTGTTGTGATTGCAATGCCGATTGGAGTGTTATCGGCGGTCAAGAAGTACAGCGCTATAGATTATTCCAGCATGATCGCGGCCCTATTTGGCATATCTATGCCCAGTTTCTGGCTGGGGCTGGTCCTTATTCTGGTGTTTTCTCTGTATCTCGGCTGGTTTCCGGCGTCAGTCCA
>PUMD01000137.1 GCA_003551215.1 Clostridia bacterium
CGGGACATCTGCACTTCACCTGCGATGAGCTGGTTGACAGAGCTGATTGCTCGCCGAAAGTGACAGGGCCACGCCAGTATACTGATGAGCGTAATGTGAGCAAACTGGGAAAGTTACAGCACAGACATACAAATAGGCGAGCCCTCCCAGTTCGGCGGTCCAGCCGTCTTAGCCGTAAGGCTTTAGACCTGTGACTTTGCGTCCGCACCTTTCGATGCGTTTGCCTTTGTCGCTTTCAAGCGACTCGCCCCTATTGATCTAGATATTTTTTCATTGTCATTGTACGGTATTGCTGTCAGGTTTACAAGGGGTTTGTGCAAATTAACCAGCCAAAAACAGTTCAAGTTGTCTGAATAGAACACTTTCTATCAGTACAAGCGGCAGTACACTCACCCCAGCCCACACCCAGGACCACTCCAAATCCCTGCTACGTCATCCCCCTATGACGCCCATGAGTAGGGATGGGATGCTCCTGCCCCTCATACCACCGCAAATCGTGTCGCCGACATCGTAAGTCAGAGAGGCTCAATGAAACGACCAACAGGTTGCTGTCTGGGAGCCAGCGAGGAGGTCAGGTCTCATGGTAAAATGATTCCAACCAGCGCAGGAGACTCGCGCACGATCGGCCTTCAGCATTGCAACACATCTGCGAACCAGAACCAGGAGTCACATCACTTCATACGTTCGGAGTCATGTCAGAGGAATCCAAAATTCACCGAGGCGGACCCTGAAGTAGGCTCCGCCTCGGGGGAGGGGGTCTTTCTGAGCTTATGCTCAAAAAGAATTCATGTCATTCAATACAGCAGCCTGTCCCCAGGCAGCAAAATCAAAGGACCATTTATCAGGTCTTCACCTTCTGTTTGTGCACATCAAACACTCTGACAACATCGTCGCGCACCCGGTGCAGATGGTCCCGCATGGCGGCCGCCGCAGCGTCCGAATCTCCCTGCTTCATGGCGGTCAAGATTTTCTCATGAGCCTCGGCTACCATTGTCTCTCCCTCACTGACGATGATCCCCGCCTTCCGCACCTCGTAAAGCAGGTCCGTCACCGCGCTGTAAGGCCGCATCAGCACCCGGTTCTTGGTGGCCCTGATGATCGCTGCGTGAAAGCTCATGTCTTCTTCCAAAACAACCTCGCCCTCCTGCAGTTTGCTTCTGGTCCTGTCGATAATGTCCTTCATCTCAGCAAGCTCATCCTCGGTGCAGCGGACTGTCGCCAGCCTTACCGCCTGCACCTCGATCATCTCCCGCACCTCGTGCAGCTCGAGTAAAGTACCTGAATCATAGGTTATCGTCTGAAGATCCAGCGACCGGTCCACCTTGTCCAGATTTATTGAGCTGACAAAAGTACCCTGTCCCTGCCTCACGGTAATAATGCCGTGACTCTCCAGAACGCGCAGCGCCTCCCGCAGCGAGTTACGGCTTACGCCAAGACCCCTGGCCAGCCTCCTTTCACTGGGAAGTTTGGCACCGGGAGCGAATTCATTGTCCTTGATGTACTGACGCAGCCTGGCCACAATCTGCTGACACAGGCTGCTTTTTTGTATGGCACCAAGCCCCGTATCGCGGTTGCTGTCTGCCAGCGGAGATCACCCTCTCCCTAAAACCCCCGAAAACCGGACCTCAGTAATACTTCACGGCCGAGGAACTGCATAGCCGGGAGTCTGATCAGTTGTACATCTGTTTTCCATCACCACTACACCATTAATGATAACACATTCTATGCCTGTTGAGGTTCTTTTTGGCTGTTGGTAGCTGGCGCGATCCACTATTTCGTCCGGATCAAACACAACAATATCAGCAAACTCATCCACCGCTATCCTTCCCCGGCCGGCCAGGTTGAAGCGGTCCGCAGCGGCCGACGTCATCCTGTGCACCATCTCAGGCAGAGTCATTCCCCCGTACCGGCGCCGGTAACGGCCAATAAATCTGGGGAAGGTACCGAAAGCTCGCGGGTGCGGATGATCCCCTACGTGGATGCTGTCGCTTCCCACCATGGCGTACGGCCTGGACAGTATCTGCAGCTGATCGCGCGCCAGCTGATGGCAGGTCTCCTCATCGGGCGGTGCAATCCAGAAGCCAACCGCCAGCTCCTCCTCAGAAAGCAGGCGACACACCGTCAGCTGTGGAGAAAGACCCCACTGCCGCGCCACCTCCGCCACCGTCATACCAACCAGGCCGCAGTTGCCGGCGGACGGTACGTTGCTGAGCACCATCTCATCCCAGCTGCCTGCCCTTCCTGGAGCCTCGATCTCCCCGGCCATCTCCCGGCATACTTCGGGGTCCGACAGGCGCTCAAGGAGCTTCTCGGGACCTCCCTCGTTGGCCCAGGGTGGAAGCAGCATCAAAAGTAGGCTGGCCCCCTGGGGATAGGGATACAGATCCAGGCTCAGATCAACCCCATCCTGGTGGGCCTCATCCAGCTGCGCCAGCTTCTCATCGACCTTCCCGGCGGACCGGGGTCCGGTGCGGAAATGGGAAAAGTGCAGCTTCACTCCGGTCCTGCGGGCCACTTGCAAGGCCTCCTGTACCGGGTCGAATCTCTCTCCCCGGAAGACGGTCCGCAGGTGAATGACAAAGACGGCCCCGTACTCCTGCACCACCTCACACAGGTCAACCAGCTCCTGCGTATCGGCCCAAAAATGCGGAAAATAGCTCAGGCCGGTGGAAAAACCCACAGCTCCCGCCTGCAGTCCCTGCTCGAGCAGACCGAGCGCCCGGTCCAGACGCTTCCCTGTCAGCGGCACATCCTCCATGCCCGCCGCCTCCAGCCGGATGGGTCCGTGCCCTATGAGATGAGCGGTGTTAACCGCCCCCCGGCGGTGATAAAGCCTCCGGTATTCAGCTACAGACGTCCATTCCCAGGGCAGATCAGGGTCGCCGTTTAAGCCAGCGTTGTACCGGCGGTACTGCCGCAGATTCTCCGGGGACAGGGGGGCGTAGGATATGCCGTCCTGCCCCAGTATCTCAGCGGTCACCCCCTGGGTGACCTTCTCGCGGTGAGCAGGTTCAGCCAACAGCGCAAGGTCAGCATGCGAATGCGTATCGATGAAGCCCGGTGTGACCAACGAACCGCGCGCATCGATCACCTCCGCGGCCTGACTGCAGTCGATGTCCGGCTGCACCCGTACGATCCGGTCCCCGCGCACGGCCACATCAGCCATACGAGGTGCAGCATACTCCGTACCGTCGATCACTTCTCCTCCTTTAATCAGAACATCAATACTGTGCGGCATCACTGGGCACCTTTCATTCTGGGGTCCAGGATGTCCCTTAGACCGTCACCCAGGAAGTTGAAACCCACCACGGTGTACATTATCGCCACACCTGGGAAGATCGAGATGTGCGGAGCCTGCCTCATGTAGTTCCGGCCGCCTTCCAGCATCAGGCCCCAGCTTGGAGCCGGCGGCTGGGTACCGAATCCCAGATAGGTGATCCCGGCTTCCGCCAGGATGGAGAAGGCCATGATCAGGGAAAACTGCACCAGCAGGGCGGCCACCGAATTGGGCAGCACGTGGCGGACTATGATGCGCAGCGGCGACGCCCCCACCGCCCGCGACGCCTCGACGAACTCCTCATCGCGCAGGCTCAGCGCCTCGCCGCGAATGAGCCGGGCCACCTGCGGTGAGTAGACTATGGCCAGGGCGATGGTCACCGTCCGCAGTCCCGGCCCGATAATCGCGCCTATCAGCAGCGCCATCAGAATCGAATGGAAGGTGAAGACGACGTCGGCCAGCCGCATCACCACCGTATCCAGGATCCCGCCGAAGTAACCGCAGGCCAATCCAACCGGCACTCCGATCACCGAGGCCAACAGCGCCACCGTCAGCGCAGCGCTCAGAGAAATTCTCGCCCCGTACACCACCCGGCTGAAGGCATCGCGTCCGTAGTAATCAGTGCCCATCAGGTGCTCCCGCGACGGCCCCTCAAAACGCTCCCCGACGTGCATCTCCCGGTAAGTGTAGGGCGCAATAACTGGAGCCAATATTGCCACCAGTATGACCGACAGGGTGATCAGGGCCCCGACCGCAGCCTTTTTGTTGCGCTTGACCTTGTAGAATGCATCTCTAACTACATTCATCACATTCATACTTCCCTCCCTGTCCGATGATCAACTGCTGCGTCAGTTGTAGCGAATCTTCGGGTTAATCACCCCGTAAAGCAGGTCGGTAGCCAGGTTGACCAGCACGAAGAATGTCGCGAAAATCAGGATCTGTCCCTGAATAAGTGGGTAGTCGCGCGCGGTCAAAGCCTGGATGAGCTGCAGCCCCATCCCCGGGTAGGAAAACACCTGCTCAATAATTATGCTGCCTCCGAGCAGGTAACCGATCTGCATCCCCACTATAGTTATGGTCGGGATGAGGGCGTTGCGCAGAGCGTGCCGGTACAGGACTACTCTCTCGGTCAGGCCTTTGGAACGGGCAACCGTGATGTACTCCTGCCGCAGCACCTCCAGAAGCGAAGAACGCAGGATGCGCACACCCACCGCAGCCAGCCCGGTACCCAGAGCCAGGGACGGAAGAACGAGGTGATAAAGCACCGTACCTATGCCCTCCCGCAGGGGCGCCCATCCGGAGGTGGGGAACCAACCCAGCATCACGCTGAAGATCAGAAGCCCGAGAATACCCTTCCAGAAACCAGGCATTGACAGCGAAACCAGCGCCCCGGCCGACAGGGTGAAGTCCCACCAGGTGTTCTGTTTAGCAGCTGAAATCACCCCAATGGGTAGGGCCATGACCAGTGCAACCAGGATGGAAGCACCTGCCAGCAGCATGGAACGCGGCAGCCTCTCTGCGATCATGCCCGCCACCGGCCTCCTGCGGGAAATTGATTCACCCATATCTCCCCGCAGCATATTCCCCGCCCAGAGCAGATACTGTACCGGCACCGGTTCATCAAGGTGATACAGGCGGCGCACCTGCTCTATCTGCTCCGGCATAGGATCCATGCCGAACATGGCCTGCACCGGATCCCCCGGTATAAACTGTATGACGCTGAACACAATGATGCTGACCAGAATCAGCGTCGGAATCAGGATCAGAATCCGTCGTCCCAGATATGCCCACATTTACAACACCCCTAGTCGCATTCAGGTTCGTTCATCCCACGTGTCGCATCTTCAGAGGTCGACCGGCTTAGCCGTTTCGGCAGATTCCAGCATGGCGCAGATTATGCGGGTGTTTGCCAGACCATCGGCGATGGTAACCGAGGGCTCGGTCCCGCCGGCGACGCATTGGACGAAATGACGGATGCTCTCCCGGAAGAAATTGCCCGATGCAACTCCGGGCAGAGTCTCCTCTTTGTGAAATATCTGCACCGCCCGGTTGGTTGTGTGATCCACGTAGGCAACCCCGTCTGTTCCCACCACTTCCGCCTTGAAGTCGCCCAGAGTCGGGAGGCTGTCCGGCAAAAGCCAGCTGTTCTCCAGCATCGCAACAGCACCGTTTTCAAATTCCAGGGTGGTGAGGAAGAAGTCCGGGGCATCTATTCCCTTGCTCTGCAGGGTTCCCTCGCGGGATACGCAGGAAACCCGCGCGGGTTCGCTTCCGGCCAGCCACCGCGCCAGGTCCGCCGAGTGGGCCCCCAGAAACCACGCAACCGAGGACTGATTGCTCCAGGACAGCATCTCGCTGGGAACGTAGAACGTATTGCTGTGCCGGATGTACATGTGAGCCGGCTCGCCCAGCTCCCCGTTCTGCAGGGAATCATATACCGAAACGAACATTGGGTTCCATCGGTTGTGAAAATCAACCATGCACAGCACGCCAGCATCCCGCACCGCCTGCTGGATGTCTTCTGCATCCTTCACTGAAGTGGCCAGCGGTTTTTCGATAATCAGGTGTTTACCCGCCGAAGCAGCATCAACAGCAATATCGCGGTGGGCAAAATCGGGTGTGGCCACCGCCACCGCATCCAGATTCATCTCGCTCAGCATGCTCTGATGATCAGAGAAGGCCTGTGACTGGTATTGCTCTGCAGCTTCATTCGCCCGCTCGGCATCGATGTCGCACACCGCCGCCAGCTGGGCCTGCGGGTGTGAGTCGTAAACATCGCAGTGCACCTGTCCCCAGACACCCAGTCCGACAACTCCCACTTTAACCGTCATAAAAAAGCTCTCCTTTCGATATGCCAGAGCATCGATTCAGCAATCCCCTATGTAACCGCCCCTGCCCACCTGACGGCGGGCAGAGGCGCAGACCAGGTTATCGTCACTCAGTCAACCAGGCATGCCGGAACTCGTAACGCAGGTTGGGCTTGTATATTATGTCCTGCACCCGGTTGTTTACCGCCATGAAGCGCGCGGTGCGGAACACATGTATGACCGGTACATCCTCCAGCATGTGCTGGTAATAGTCAATGTACATATCCCTTCGCTCGTCGATGTCATAGGTCCTGCGCGCACCCTCGAGAAGCTGGTCGACTTCCGGATTGTCATAATTGGTGATGTTGGCCGCGCCTTCGCTGTGGAAGCGGCGGTAGTTAAGGATGTCGGGGTCTCCCGCACCGGTGTAGCCGCAGATCATTATCCCGAAATCACCCTCTGTCAGCACCTGATCAACAAAGGTAGAGACCTCCATCCTGCGCAGCTCCACATCTATGCCCAGGTCGGCCAGCTCCTGCTGCATTACCTCTCCCATTGGACCTTCTATGGGGGTGTCCGGAACCAGCAGGGTGTCATCGAAGTCAATATCCAGGTCTTCTATGATCTCACGGGCCTTCTCCTCATCCCTATCGAAGGTCAGCTCATCGCTGAACCAGGGAGTCTCCTCTGCCAGAGAAACATCAGCAACGGTACCGTAGCCGTCAAGCACGGTATCCATGACCCGCTGTTTGTCTATGCCCAGCTGAATGGCCTGCCGCAGCTCCTGGTTATCCCAGGGTTCACGCTCGAGGTTGAACGCCAGATAGTAAAAGCCGAGCAGATCACGGCCGATGGTGTCAAAATCGTCGTCGGCCTGAAACCTGGGCACGTCCACCGGCTCAATCCACAGGTGAACGTCTGCATCTCCCGCCTCCAGCATACCCACCTGCGAGCTGTACTCGGGCACATACAGAAACTCCAGTTCATCCAGATAGGGAATATCTTCTTTGAAAAAGTCCTCATGCCGCTCCATGACGATCTTGTGGTCAGTTATCCACTCGACGAACTTGAACGGTCCCGCTCCGACGGGTTCCGTCTCAAAGTCTCCTTCTTCCACCGGGTATATGGGAAACTGAGTCAGGTATTCCCACAGCGGGCCGTAGGCCTCCTCCAGATGCAGATAGAAACTGTAATCATCGATGACCTCAACATCCTCGATGGCCGACAGGTGCTCTGCGAAGGGAGAACCTATCTCCGGGTCCTGCACCCTCTCTACCGACTTCTTTACATCCTCTGCTACCAGCTCGCGGCCGTTGTGGAATAAGACGTTCTCCTCAATTTCGAAGTATATCTGGGTGTCGTCGACCGCCTCCCAGTCGGTGGCCAGGTAGCCTTCCAGTTCCAGCTCCTCGCTGTAGGTCAGCAGAGTCACGTGCATGGGCTCGGTGACCGTCGTGGTCAGGCGCGCCAGACTCGTGGTTCCATCCAGATGCGGCGGTTCATCCTCGATCATGACTCGCAGCGTTCCACCGTACTTGTCTGGTTCTACATCCTCGTCTGGATCGGGGTCGACGGGCTCCACTTCCTCCGGCGCACAGCCAGCAAAGGCCACTGCTGCCGCCAGCATCAGCACCAGAATTACAACTGACCATCTCCTAAGCATGCTTATCTTCCCTCCCTGGGGATAAATGCATCTGAGTACGGTTCTGCTTCAGTGTTATGGGTTCCTCCGTATACCGGTACTATGAAGGCAACGGTATCCCCCTCGGCAACCTGTCTCTCTGACTCTACGTGGCGACCGTTTACCAGCGCTGCCAGCCTCATCTCCCCTCTTTGGTCAAAAATAATCCTGCGGGCTTCGGGCCCCAGCTCATCTGCAACCTCACCGGCGATCTGTGAGACCGCCGCCCCCGATGGAACCCTGACTTTCACTTTTTTCTCGCCCGCCACCAGGGCCAACGGCCCGGTGAGCTGTACCTCAACCTCGATATCGCTTCACTCCCCGCCGCCGTCATCCTCATGACTTTGCGTCCACTGCAGGCCCAGTTCGGCAATTTTTCCATCGGTGGGCAGCCCAGTCTCGCGGCACCATCCCACCATCTCGTAATACTCATCAGCTGCCTTTTCAAATTCATCTTCAGCAATCGCGAATCCGTCGGAGTCTCCACCGGTCAGCGGCTCAAACATGCGCGGAGGAAGAATGTCCTGCTCGCGGGTGAATCCTTCCCGGGCATTGAAGATCCGCATCATATTCCAGCGCCGCTCTCCTGCCTTCATAAGCTCCCAGGTGGTGGCATTCCAGCCGGTGACCGCCCCCACAATGTCGGGCAGCAGTCCAAACCCGAAAAGCCCGTAGGCGCGGGCGCATATCTCCAGGGTGTCGTAGATGCTGAACTGCATCTGCGTGTAGTAGAAAAAGCGCGCCTTATCCTGCATGCTCTCCACATCGCGCGGCTCGTGTATTCCCAGCGCGTACATGCTGTCCATCGACCCAGAGGGTGCCATGCTCGGGTCATGCGAGGAAGATACGTGGTCCGCCCCGAAGGGGGTTATGGCGTAGGCCAGCGCCAGAGACCGCTTCACCCGCGGCATGTGGGCGGGGAAGGGGTTCCATTTGACGTGCAGTGCGAACGGTTCTGACTCATCACCTGTAACCTGCAGCGCCCGCTCGTAGCCGTCAGCCAGCACGTCGCCTATGCCCTCGCGGTGGGCGATCTTCTCTATCAGCTGCAGCGCACCCTCTCCGTCGCCGAAGCGCAGGTCAATTCCGCCGATATCCCCCGGGGAGATGATACCCTGCTCCATGCATTCCATGACGAAGGCGATCATCGCTCCGGTGGATATGGTATCTATCGAATAGCGGTTGCAAAGCTCGTTGCCCCGTGCCACCACGGCAGGGTCGCCTATCTCCAGATTAGAACCCAGCATGGCCAGGGTCTCGTACTCCGGCGCCCCGTATTTCGGGTCCACTTTGACCGGCTCGTCGGCAGCCACTACCTGCTTGCAGTGAACCGCGCAGCCGTAGCAGGTGTCCCGCCTGCCGGTGTGGATAGTGGAGAGAATGTGCTCTCCTCCCAGGTACTCGGCATCGTCAAATACGCCCGATTGAAAGTTCCGGGTGGGCAGCATGCTGCCCGCCTGACAGCCGGTAACCCCCAGGGCGGAGCCCATCTCGGAAATCGCCGAAAGGGAGCTTTCCTCCAGGCGCGATGGAGTCTCCCGCACCAGCTTCATGATCGCATCCCGGTCGTGCATCTCAAACTGAGACCTATCCCCGCGCACCGCCACCGCCTTCAGCTTCTTCGAACCCATCACCGCACCCATACCGGTCCGGCCGGCGGCGAACTTGCCTTCGGTGAGGATGCAGGCGTACTTGACCAGGTTCTCTCCGCCTGGACCTATGGCCGCCACCCGCACTCCGGAATCGTCCAGTTCTTCCCTGATGGCTTCTTCGGTCTCCAGGGTATCGGTGCCCCACAGGTGAGAGGCATCGCGTATCTGCACCTCACCGTCATGTATCCACAGGTACACCGGCCTGTCCGCCTGCCCCCGGATAACTACAGCATCAAATCCGGCAAACTTGAGCTCTGAGGGAAACCACCCTCCCGCCTGCGAATCACCGATGGCACCGGTAAGGGGTGATTTGGAGGTTACGTTGAACCTCGACAGGCCGCTGAGGGGGGCTCCGGTGAGCACGCTGAGCGAAAAGACCAGCTGGTTTTCCGGCCCCAGCGGATCCACCCCCGGGTCCTGTTCTGACAGCAGGTAGTAGGTTCCCAGGGCACTGCCGCCCATGTATTTGCGGTAGAATTTGTCCTCCGGTTCATCTACTTCTATCTCGCCTCTGCTGAGATCAACTTTCAGTATCTTACCCGTGTATCCAAATGGCATCAACTCGACCTCCCTTGCGCAGGCTGAGAATGTGCCGGACGGTTCAGTCCGCGCAGCACATCCAGCACGGCTGCGATGTCATCGGAATCTATGTGCCGGTGAGTGACTGCCCTGATCCGCTCTCCCAGCACCAGGGCGAGTATGTTTTCCTCCGCCAGCGCATCCACGATCTGCTGGTTGGTCCAGGGGGGACGGGCTCGGAAGAAAATTATGTTTGTATCAACTTCTTCTGCGGGAATCTCCAGCTCAACAGTCGGCAGCTCAGCCAGCCCTCTGGCCAGCTTCTTTGCGTTGGCGTGGTCCCGCTGCAGCTGGTCGATCTGCTCATTGAGCGCCACTATTCCCGCCGCGGCTATGATCCCCGCCTGCCTCATTGAGCCACCCAGCATATGACGCATGCTGCGGGCCTCATCAATCAGATCCTCGGGCCCCAGCAGCAACGAACCGATGGGGGCGGAAAGGCCCTTGGACAGACAGAACATGGCCATGGTCGCAGGTGAGACCAGCTGGTCTGCCGGGCAGTCCAGCGCCACGGCAGCGTTGAAGATTCTCGCTCCATCGAGATACAGGCCAATGCCCGCATCATCGGCCAGCTGCCTCAGCCGTCTGGTCTCCTCTGGGGTTACGGCCACGCCTCCGCCTCCGTTGTAGGTGTTTTCGTAGCACAAAAGCGACGCAGAGCTGTCAACAGTCTGCTCCACTTCATCCCAGACCAGATGTCCTTTGCTTACGGGAAGAAACACCGGAGTCAGCGATGTGGCGGCAAACACTCCCGAACCGTACATGTGCTGGCGTATGCAAAAGACCTTGTCTCCGAACCCGGTCAGCATCCGCATTGCCAGGGTGTTGGCCATCATTCCGCTGGGACACAGAAGAGCTGCCTCCATACCGCACATGTCAGCCGCCAGTGCCTCCAGTTCCTTCACCGTGGGGTCATCACCCAGCGTGTCATCCCCCACGGTGGCGCTGTACATGGCTTCCCGCATGCTGTCGGTGGGCTGGGTGGTGGTATCGCTGCGCAGGTCTATGTATTCTTGCTGAGACCAGGTGTTTTTTGTCAACTGTATCACTCTCTCCCGGTGCAGGTGCGTCCCAGTAATGATTCCGTCCCAACCAGTTTACCGTCTGAGTAGTAAAGGCGGGGCACTCTATGCGACATCTTCATGAGGATCTCACCGTAGCTCGAACCCGCCTGCAGCCCCAGCTGCCGGGCGGTGATCTCCTCTGTCTTCTGCCTGCCTATCACTACCGCCTCATCTCCCACTTCAACTCCCTGCAGGCCCGTCACGTCGGCTATCATCTGATCGGCCGCGATAGACACCACCGGGCACCTCCGGCCGCCTATCAGGACTTCGGCGTTTTTCTTTCTGCCGTGCGTGGGAGTCATTCCGTCGACCTGACCCATGGGCAAAAGGGCCAGCGTGCGGGGAGTGGGGGCAGTGTTATCCCCGTAGCCGACGTTCCAGCCGGCAGGCACCTGCTTTACCTGAACGACAGAAGTCTTCAGGCTCAGCGCCGGTTTTAAATCAAGCGGGTGTTCGGCCAGGTGGCAAAGCCCGTATATGAGGCTGCCGGGACGGACCATGTCCAGGTGCATCTGACGAAACCGCACCAGGGGGACGCTCGCCGCCATGTGCGCCGTGATGTCCTCCTCCGGCAGGCGCCTCCGCAGTTTTGTGACTGCTTCTGTGAACCGACGTATCTGCAGCTCGTTGAGCGGGTTCGGGTTCTTCGGTGCGGCCACATGGGTTCCTGCTCCTTCAAGCCGGATATTATCGCAGCGCTCATACTCGTCGCAGAAGCGCTGTATATCATCCGAAAACAGACCCAGCCTGCCCATGCCGCTGTCTACTTTGAGGTGAAAGCGTCCCACCTTCCCCGCGGCCGCGGCCAGCCCGTCGTAGGCTGACACCCGGTCGACATCGGGTATAAAGGGTATGAGGTCGTACTCAAGCGCCACCTTAAGCTGGCCTGGGGTGAGTCCACCGAGCACGTGGATGTCGCAGTCATCAATACCCGCCTGGCGCAGCTGAATTCCTTCGTCCAGATGAGCCACCCAGAAACGCCGGCAGCCCACCTCTCTGACCGCCCTGACCGTCATGACAGCTCCGTGTCCATAGGCATTGCCCTTGACCACAAATGATACCTCGGCCGGATGAACGTAATCGCAGACCGTACGGTAGTTGTGGTGCAGCGCATCTATGTTTATTTCAGCTCGAGTGGTGATTCGACCCTGCACTGTAGTTCCTCCCTCTGCATCCCGTTGCTGTATGTCAGGATTGCTGGTCGTATGGTCAAGTGGTTGAACCATTCTATCACTCTACCTATTCTCACCTGAGATGCCGGATTCCTGCCTGAATCCGAAATTCGTTTCGCCTGAAAGTAAATTGGAGTGAAAAATCACCGGAAGCAGTTCTCACCAGGCTGAGATGAATAACCCCAACTTATCCAGTGCAGGGCCCCAGGATAGATGGCTCCCCTGCAAATTGGGGACAGCAGGGGCCGGATGTCCCCCGCTGTCTGACACATCATACATCCCAGCTCTTCAGCTCCTCTATCACCGACTCGACGTAGGTCATGACCTTCGGAATTTTCTCGGCTTTTTTCAGCGCACCCTGCTTGTTCAGCCAGCCTCTGACCACCGCGTAGCACAGGTCCTCCCACGGCAGCTGCCGCTGCCAGCCAGCGCGAGCCAGCCGCAGGCGGAAATCAAAGGACACCGGCAGCACCAGCGGCTGCGTGGCATCGAAGGTCTCGCCGGTCAGCTCTGCCAACACCTGCCTGACGGCAAGCTGCGAATCCTTCACCCTGTTTACCACGTCGCGGCAGTCCGCGACGGTAAACGATTCGTCCCGCAGGTCCACCACATAAAAGGCCAAAAACCACTGGTCATCGATTGAGTCCAGCCGGGAGATCTGATGAGCCATGCCCAGAGGAAGGTTGCCCTTCTGCAGCTGCCAAAGGACCCCTTTTGGCAGTTGACCGATTCTGTGGTACTTCCTTATGGTGGAGGCGGAGGGCTCCACCTGCCGCGCTATCGCCCGGTAGTTGTCACAGCATCCCAGCAGACAGTCGATGGCCCTCCGCAATTTAGGGATATTATGGTTGGAGTAATCGTCCACGATCTGTCTGGCCTGCTCGATATCCATTCAGCTCAGTCCCCCTGCACTGCGTCGGCGATTATGTGACTCACTATAGTTTCGGGCTCCTGCAGTCCCCTCTGTCGGCCGTACTGCAGCAGGTTTTCGTAAAGCTCCTGCGGTATCCGGTACTGCAGCGTGCGCTGCTTTTCCGATCTCCTCTCCCTCACGTACTGCGCCAGCTCTGCGATGGACGCGGTGGCGGATAGCCTCTCCATCGCCTCGGCGGCCAGATCCCTGCTTTTTCGGTCCAGCTCGACTATCCATTCGGCCCGGTCGATCATGCGCTTTGTGCTGTCGTCTGCGCCCGACGACGACTGCCTCACGTAGGTGTTTTGCACTATGGCGGAGGCATGCTTTTTCAAAAGGACTCCCTGGTCCATCATTTCCTGAACTTCCGCGGGCAGAAATGCCCACCGGTAATACCGCTGCAGCGTCTGCAGAGAAACCCCCAGCCACTTTGCCGCCTTCTGCAGCGCCTCGGACATGGTGTAGCCTTCACCGTCGTATTTTCGGAATATTTTCTCCGCCCAGTAGGCCTGATCCGACGGGCTCAGGTCACCGCGGGCCTCGTTCTCACCCCACGAGCGGCGCAGCGCCTCATCATCATCCAGCCGGACCACCAGGGCAAAAATGCTGTCAAGGCCCAGCTGTGCGGATGCCTTGAATCGGCACTGGCCGGTCACGTACTCGTAGTTGTACTGGGAGTCTTCATCGGGATGGGGGCGCAGAGTTACGGGCTGATCCTGCCAGTAGCCGTGCGTCTTAATGGATCTTTTGACCCGATCTACATTCTCCTGCACGGCCGCCCGTCTGACGTTGACTGTGCTTTCAGGATCGATTTCTGTCAGCGGTACCTCTCTGATTTTGGCCATTTTACTCAACCTCCCTTTCTCACCATCTTTATTCGCCGACAGGTCGATATTTTCGCATGACACAACCTGCGCGGCGACATCCCCACGGCTCAACCCACCACTGCACTCTCGCCGCCGACCAACCATAATCCGGCGACTGCTGTACCTCCTGGGGGGAATTGACGGGTCCCTCCTGGCCCGGGAATCCCAACCAGAGGATAAACTTGCTGGTAAACCTCGACGCACCGCCTTCAGGTTGTTATAGTCAAGTGCAAAGGACAAAGATGTGCAGGTCGCTGCCTTCGTCACAGCAGCATCGGGAGGATCTTCATCAGGTGCTCAAGGGCCTGATCTCGAGCAAAAAGCGCATAAGCCACCTGATCATGATAACCACCGTCACACTGAGCGCCGGCCTCTATCGCACCGGCTTTGCTTCCCTTTTTCCCTTTTTGCAGGCGGAATTCGAGGTAAGTCGGGCGGTAATCGGCATGTACACATCTCTTTTGTACCTGGTCTCTGCCTGTCTGTCCGTCTTCACCGGCTGGATTGCCGACCGCATAGGTGCCAAAAAGGGGATGCTCATAGGAATAGGCAGCATTGGAGTCCTGCTGGCTGTGCACGCCCTCGCCCCGTCCTTTGCCCTGGTACTCGCTTTGGCTGCCGTCTGCGGCGTGGGTTTCAGCATTGTCTCGCCGGCGGCTGCCAAGGGCGTGGCCCGCTGGTTCTCCCCATCGGAGAGGGGCACCCCCATGGGCATCATGTCCACCGGCTGGGCTCTGGGCGGAGTCATCGGTGCCGGCTCGCTTCCTGTTTTGGCCGGCCTGTTCGGCTGGCGCACGGCTGCGGTAGCCGCCGGCGCCCTGATTCTCACTGCAGCCGGCATCATTCATCATTTTTATCACCGCCCATCAGATTCCGATGAGGAATCCGCACCGGCTGACGGACAACACAGCAGCCTCCCCGCCCTGGATTCGCTGCGGGAGGATTTTCTGCGCCTGGTAGCCGACCGCAGAATGCTTCTTCTTTGCTTTTTGGGCCTGATATTCGGCGGGATAGGTGGGTCGGTAGCCAGCCACTTCACGTTGTTTCTTCACCTCGACCACGGTTTCACCGAGGAATTCGCCGGACTCAGCTTTGCCCTGCTGCAGGTGGGAAGCGTTTTGGGAAGACCTGGCTGGGGCCTGGTAAGCGAAAAGCTGCTCGCAGGCAGCAGGCGGAAGGGATTTTTGCTTCTGAGCACAGGCATAGCCCTGGTAGCTATGAGTTTCGGTCTGTCTTTTCGGCTTTTTCCGCAGGCCTCAACGCTGCTTTTGGTGATGATGGGATTTCTGGCCGGTGCCACAGCCCGCGGTTACCCCGGCATCCTCTACGCCGCTGTATCCGAGCAGGCCGGAAAAGAGAGGTCGGGTATCTCCATGGGCTTTTGCCTGATCTTCGTCAGGCTGGGCATCACCCTGGCTCCTCCTGCCTTCGGTTACCTGGCAGATGTAACCGGCACCTACGAGCTCAGCTGGCTGGTGGCCGGTCTCTTGGTCCTGGCCGGCGGCTTCATCGCCTACAGAAATGGACGCCCCGAGCCCCCGGCAAAGGCGTAGGAAGCCACCGGGCGGCGCGGGTGACCCGCAAGGCGAAATGTGGCATCCTGGGGGCAATTGAGAACATGGCTTCATTACCTGACCTGCCCCGGCTGCTGAAAATTCATGCCACCCTTGAACCTGCAGCGGTAACCTACTGGCCGAACTGACGCGGATGCCTCTGCTGGCCCGGCCCCCTGGACAGAAGCCGGGTCGGCCCGTGACAATGCACAGGCGCCAACCCGTTAATCGGTCGGACAGGTGTAGCGGTACCTGCCCAGCTGGTTGAAAAACAGCTGGTATACCTTCCTGGTTGCTTCCAGATGGCGGTAGTTTCTGATATTGAGCACGTTCAGAAAAACCGTACCGGCAAAGGTCAGGACGCCCCCTGCTGATGATTTGCTCATGGCCCCGCAGTACTCGGCCTGCGGTTCTTCTTCATTTACCCGGTGCAGGGTGAGGGTGTTGCCGTAGCTGACCCGCTCCCCCGTCCGTCGGTAAAGCCTCTGCAGCGCATCGCGCCTGCTTTTCTTAAGAACCCTTCGGTCTATCCAGTAGGGAAAAAGCAGGGGCACGAAATGCAGAGTTGGTGGCTGCCATGCATTGTGCTGCTGCTTCCGGGTAAATACGTAGTAGCGGTTGAGTCTGCCAAAGAATGGTTCGTCAAAAAGGCGGGGTATCAGGTAGCTTGCAGTCAGGTTGAGGCCAAGGACGATAACGTACAGATAACCTGCGACAATGTGATGATTCGCCAGGAACCATACCACAGAGGCGACCCACAGCAGATCCGCAGCAGCAAACAGGGGTTTGAACCTGCTGTCGCACAGTTTCTTCAGATGCTCGGCTAAAGCCGAGCCTGTACGCTGCTCGCCATTCACAGTGGCCCCTTTCGGCGTCCAATGTAGGTCTGCACAGTATGCCCTGCTGCATCAGCGGGATTCTCTGACCATCTGCTTTGACCGTATCACACGCCCTGCCGCTTCTCAATTGTGGCTCTACCACCTCCGGCGTGTGGTATAATATTGAAGCTGCACCAGCGTGTTTCAGCCGGGCGGGCCCGGGCCCGCAAATCGCACGTTCAGCATCGCCCGAGGGGAGCGCAACCGATGAAACATTCAGCGATTTTGGACGAAATCGTGCTGCCGAGGCCAAACGGCAGCGAAGCATTCTTTGAGGTGGCCGAATTTATCCGCCGCCGGCTGCAGGAAGAAAACATAGCCGTGGACACGCACAGCTTCCTTCTCCGCCCCTGCATGCTGCCGATGCTCGGGCTTACCATTGTAATTTCGGCGGTGCTGTGCACCTACCTGGCGCTGACGCATAAGGCGCTGGCTGCGGCTGCCCTTCCCCTGGTGGTGGCGGTGATTGTCGCGGAACTGGTTTTACACATTCCGATAGTCAGCGGCCTTTACCAGGTCGATGCCGAAAATCTCGTGGTCAAATTCCATCCCTCCGACATGAAAAGGGAGCTTATCTTCTCTGCTCATTACGATTCAAAAACTCAGCCTTTTGATCATCACCAGCGCAGTCTCATCATCGGACTCAGTGCAGCTGCCGCGGCTGCCTGGGTTGTTGTAACCGGCCTCCGATGGCGCATGTTCAGCGTGCAGTCGTCTGTGAATTCGACGCACGATGTTCTGCAGAGGGCGATTATCTACATTTTGTCGCTTCACTGGCTGACAGCTGGCTTCGCCTTCGGCGGGGGTTCTGTGCTGAAGCCTTCCGACGGGGCAGTGGATAACGCGGGCTCGGTGGCGGTGATGATGCTCCTGGCCGGGGAGCTGGCCGCGGCAGACCTGCCGGAGACCGGAGTTACTCTGCTTTTTACCGCCGGTGAGGAACTGAATATGCAGGGGTCGCGGGCTTACGTCAATGACCGCCTGGCAGAAGGGCTATCGCATCCTGTCTTCAATATTAACCTGGAATTTGTCGCTCAGGAGGGCGGCTATGTTTACTGGACAGAGGACGGAAACCTCCTGCGCCAGTTAGATACCTGCAGGCGGCTCAACGAGATCCTGGGGGCAGCAGTTCATCGGGTGACGGGAGAGGAACTTCAACCCATGCCGCCGGGCTTTGTGGGATTCAGCGACAGCGCATCCTTTTTAGCGGCAAAAATACCGTCAACCACCCTCAGCAGCGCCGGGTCCGATGAGCTGGGAACTCGCCGCATGCACACTTCGCTGGACAACCGGGACCGACTGATGGAGGACAAAATTCCTCAGGTCGTCAACATTTTGAAGGAGGTTGCATGCAATTTTTCCGACCTGCAATCCGCCAGCCCGTAGTCACCGCGAAAGTCAGCCTTCCCCTTGCACCCGCCGTCCGGAGGGCAGCGCCGCATTGCATGCCGGGCGCCCGCCTCTTTACCCACCGCCTATTTCGGACTCCACTCAGTCTGCCTTCGCCTCCGGCAGCGCACACCAAGTCAATCTCAGGGGGCCGCTGTGCTCCCTGCGGCCCCCCTGCTGTGCAGCACTATCTTTGTCCTTCAGTCAGAAACTACGATTATATACCCCACGCTGTCTTCTGCATCCAGGCCGAATTCCACCGAATCCCCGACCGAAAGTCCACCCGTTACGATCCGCTTGCCGTCTTCATCGAAGGCGAACACGGCCTCGGCAAAGGGATAGGTGTCTGCGTCAACCCTGATGTAGGTGGCCCGCACCCGGGTGAGTTCTCCGGAATGAATCAGCATGGCGTCACCGGCTGTCACACCGGTCAGGTCGCTTCTGTCCGTCTGCAGGTAGGCGATGTCTCCCACCGCGAGGTCCTCGAGGATGACCTCAATCAGAGCCTTGTGATCATCTCTGTGCAGCTTGAAGGTCACATCGGTACCGTCGGCAGTGATAAATATGACGGTCAGCTGCCTGGCAGTCTCCTCGTACGAATCCAGCTGGGCGTAGTAGTCCCTTTTGTCCACCGGTGCCGGCTCGGTGAGCAGCACGCGGGCGATTCCGGTGCTGTCCAGCAGCAAAGCTGCCTCACCTGAGGGTCTGTCGATATCGCGGTAATGGACTTTTCGGGTAGTACCGTCGGCCAGCTTGATGCGCACGAACGCACCGTCGAGGTCACGACCGGTACCCACGATTTCCCCCTCGACGATATTGCTTATGCTCACCGAAACCCATATCACTTCCGAATCAACCGCATTGTCGTAGGTGCGAACATGGGCAACCGCGGCAGGCTCATCAGCCCAGCGCTTTTGAAAATCGGCGAACTCCTTACCCAGTCTGGAAAACTTCACCCGTTTTCCGTCAAGCCAGACTTCTGTATCGTCGTCAACGGCGAGCTTTCTGCCGTCGACAGTAATGAACCCGAAATCATCCTCGTCC
This sequence comes from Clostridia bacterium, assembly GCA_003551215.1. Classification (GTDB taxonomy): domain Bacteria; phylum Bacillota; class Sulfobacillia; order SLMV01; family SLMV01; genus PUMD01. Next base: position 18,876 of record PUMD01000137.1, read on the forward strand.
TTATCGACTTCAACCTTGCTCAAAAGGGCATCTGCGTAGGTGTCAAGCATGGCGGTTATTGCCACCACCGCACCATCGTCAAAAATTGCAGTTACAGTCTCGTCAACCAGACCGTAGTCTTCGATCAGATCCCACAGGGCAGAAATGGCATCTGCCTTGGTGAAGCTGATCTCATTTTGGTTGACGACCAGAGAAAAATCCTCGTCAAACCTGACATCGTATCTTGTCCCGTCGATGCTGATGCGCTCGGTCCTTGGATAGTAGTTCAGAAGCTGCCCCGTTACAATCTCCTTTACATCCCGATATTCGTGATAGGCGTTCCAGCTTGTGCGGTGGTGACGCGCCATCAGGGGTTCGGTCTCCAGGCTTTTTCCGTCCCGGTCCTGCAATTTCAGCCTGCCGGCGGTCATCATTGCCCGGAAGGTGGCCGAAACCATCTCTCCGCGCAGGATATCCAGGTCGCTGTAGGCGGTTTCTGCGTCCTCGAAGAGGCCCATCTCCTCGGCGGCGATCATGGCGTTGACCGGCCACGGCCCCTGCAGAAGGTGAGCGTTATCAGTGACCCGGGCAAGCAGGGTGGCTATCTCGGCGAAAGACAGGTTCTCGTTGGGACGGACGGTACCGTCAGGATAGCCTTCAAACCATCCGCGCGCCTGCGCCAGCACCATATAACCGCGGGCCCAGGTGGGAATGTCAGCGTCATCATCCCAGCTGGTAGAGCCCGTCTCAAGACGACCAGCCAGCCGGGACTCCCCTTTCATCCTGGTCAGGACTGCCGCCATCTGAGCGCGGGTGAAGCAGTCAAAGGGCAAAAGCCTGTGCTGCTGGTCTCCCCGGAATATGCCCGCATGCCCCAGGAAGTAGGCAGCCTCGCTGAAAACCGCGTCCTCCCATCCATCAGCATCAGTAAAGTACTCGGCAACATCCAGGCCGGGGTTGGCCAACACAGCCACAGGAGAAATAAACCCGAAAACCATAACTGCGATTACGGCCAGCGCTGCATTTTTGATCCTGATTCTTTTCATCTGTCATTTTCCCTTCTTTTTTTTGACTGGCCTGCCCCCACAGCGCCTCCTCAGGGCGCTCTCGAGACGTCGGAACCCCCCGCCAGGATGCAGTCCGCGGGGGGCTGAACGTCAACGGCGATGCATTATTCGATTACCTTAATTTAGCCTGGTTTGCGCCATTTTTCAAGCAGGATCCCGCCAAAAACGGTCGATGTAACAGAAAAATCATGGAATATACTGGACCAAAGCCAGCTGATGTTAAGCGGGCTCATCGCCAAAAGATCTGCACCTGAAATGAAGCACCGAAATCGCATATTGGGGCACGCCATCACGCCCCCGACTACCCGCCTGCGGCATGAGGCACAACCAACGCGGCAAAAAAATAGTCCTGGGAATTCTGCATAAATCCTGCCGGTGACCTCATATATGTGCAGGGAGCAGGCCTGGTAACTGTGCTGCTGCGTGCGGTGATTGAGTATTGAAAGGGTTGTGAGGATTGAAAGCCTTCGGAAGCAAAAAAATTCTTCTGAGTGTAGCGATCGCTGCGTTGATTATAACGGCGTCTCTGTGGATTTTGGCGGTGGACAGGCCTTCTGCAGCTGCAGACCGGCAAAAAGGGCAGCCCGGGCCCATCAGAAATGGCAGCATAAACCATCCTGCGAGGGCTTTTTTCTGGGCGGAAGCCAGCCAGGCTGCAGCTTTGGCCGGACAGCAGTATTCACCGGATGCTGCCGCCCGCACCCGAAATCTGGCCTATCTCCTGCTGGGCTTTATGATGGTGCTGGTGCTGGTGGGCGGCTGGAAGGGAATCACCACTATTTTCACCCTTTTTATCACTGCTGCAGGTATCGCTGGATTTCTGCTTCCTGCACTGCTGGCTGGCCGCGACGCTGTCTCCACCTCGGTACTGGTGTGTGCGTCAGTAGCAGCCACAGCACTGGTAATCAACGGTGGATTGACAGTCAAGACGCTGGCCGCAGCCATCGGGACGACCGGCGGTGTTGTGGCAGCCGGCATCCTTGCCTCCGTTGCCAGTCGTGCTGTTGCCCTTACCCCGATGGATATAGACGATCTGCAGGTTCTGTCCCACCTTCCGCAGGGAGCGGAGATCGACCTGCGGGGCGTGCTGTTCGCAGGAATGATTATCGGTGCGCTGGGGGCTGTCATGGACGTGGGGATGAGCATCTCATCAGCCATGCAGGAGGTGAAAAACGCCGATCCCCGCATCACCGGAGTGCAGCTGTTTTCCGCGGGTATGAATGTCGGCCGGGACATAATGAGCACCATGGCCAACACGCTCATCCTGGCATACACCGGCAGCGCCATTCCCCTGCTGCTTTTGCTGACCGCCCACCGGACTCCCCTTGAGAGGATCGTGGGCATGGAGACGGTGACCACCGAGCTGGTCAGAATACTCGCCGGAAGCATCGGCCTGATACTGTGCATTCCTGTCACCGCAGCCGCCGCCAGCCTGATGATGAACGGGCGACGGTAGGGAGCCGGACAGCCTCCCGCATATCGACAGCTCAGCAAAACCGGTGTATGCTGAAATCCGAAGGCACCGGGTGGCGCCAGCCCGGAGTGCTTTTTGTTTACCTCTGACTCCGGGCCGGGAAGCTGAAGTGTCCGCTGCCCCGCGGCCGCCCAAATTTCACCGGGGAGGAAAACATGCCCGAAATACCGGAAATATACGCCATGGCATCTCAGCTGAATGAGGTAATGGCTGATGAAATCATCAAAAAAGCGGAAGTCAGTCAGGAAAAATGCCTTAATGTGCCGCCGGAGAAGTTCGGGGATGAAGTGACCGGTGCCCGCATCCGGCGGGTAACCCCCACAGGTAAATGGATCTTCGTTCACATGAGCGGCAGCAGAAAACTGCTGGTCAATCTCGGCATGGGGGCTGATGTTCGCTGGAATAGGGCCGGGGAGAAGCCGCAGGTCAGGCTGATTTTTTCCTCCGGCAGTACCCTGTCGTTGAAATTCTGGTGGTTCGGACACGTTCACCTGGTCAAAGATGACGAAATGCCCGCGCACCGGTCCACAGCGAACCTGGGTCCCGACGCACTCGATGATGAGCTGACGGAGGACAGATTCATGCAGCTTATGCAAAGCAGACGGGGCCAGATAAAGCCTCTGCTGCAGAACCAGAAGTTCATCGCCGGGATAGGCAACGTCTACGTGCAGGACATGCTATTTGCTGCCGGGATCCACCCGCGCAGCCGGGTGCCGGCCATACCGAAAGAAAAGCTGCAGAAGCTGTACCGGGGCATGAAGCGGCAGCTGAGCTGCGCGGTAGAGCTTTCGGGAATTGCCTACGAGCGCGACATATACGGAAACCCGGGAAGGCTTGAGCATTTTCAGGTAGCCTACCGCGAGGGCGAGGAATGCCCGCGCTGCGGCGAATCGATCAAAAAAGAAAAGGTTGGCAGTTCCGCCGCCTACTTCTGTCCGCGCTGCCAGATACTGCACCGCTGAGCCAGCTTTTTCGGTTGCTCAGTAGATTGCGGCAAAGTGCCACCACCCGCTGAAAAAGAGCCCGATTCTGCCCCGGAGGCGAGAGTGTATTTTCACCAGCCGGGCAGCATCATCCCCTTTTCATTGTCTGCTGAAGACAGCAAACCAACAGACAACACATTGCATGGTTCGGAAGCCTGATCGGCTGCAAAGGCACCAAGCTGCAGCCGACAGAAGGGGGTCCGGACGAAAACTGCCTCCCTCCGGACCCAACACTGAACACCAGCAGTAAGTTTCTTTATTGTTCAGAAATCAACCGGCATCTCGATTACCGTGGGACCATCGGCAGAAAAGGCCTCCTGCAGCCTGGTATCCAGCTTCTGCGGTGTGTTGACTCGCTGAGCCTGGGCGCCGAAAGACCGGGCCAGATCGACGAAATCCGGGTTGGTCAGGTCCGTGCCGAACTCGTGCTTGCCGCGCATTTTCTGAATCCTTGCCACCATTCCGTAAGAATCGTTGTTGAGGACCAACACCGGTACGGGAATTTTGTACTTCACCGCCGTGGCCAGCTCAGAGGCTGTGAACAGGAATCCCCCATCGCCGCAGACCGACAGAACGCGCCGTTCCGGCCGGGCCAGCTTGGCTCCCAGCGCCGCCGGCATCGACCAGCCCAGCGTACCCAGCCCGCGGGGGAACAAAAAGCTGCGCGGCTTTCGCGCTGTATATTCACTTGAAGCACGGTAGCAAAGTACAGTCATGTCGCACACCAGTATGTCCTCATCACCAAGGTTCTGCCGCAGAACCTCTATGATCTTGCGCTGATCCTGCGCCTCGGGCTCATCGTCCAAAAGACTGCCGCGCAGCTGCTCGATCTCCTTCCGATATTCGTCCCCGGCACCCGGGTCACCCTGCTGGCTGCACAGGACATCCACAAGCTGGCGGGCGAACAGCCCTGCGTCGCTTCTGATCTGAAGACGCGGCCGGTAGAATCTATTCTCGCTCAGATCCACATCCACCCGCACCGTATCAGCGGGAAAATCAATCTCTCCTGACGAAGTCTCCGATGCTGCCAGCTGGCTTCCCACTATCAAAGCGGCATCAGAAGAGGCGACAAACTGCTTCAGCTTCTCCGAACGGAGGTGGTTCCCCAGGTTCAACGGATGGTCCCCCGGCACAACCCCCTTTCCCGCACAGGTCACCACGACAGCCGCACCAAGTAGTTCGGCCAGGCGGGTAAGGTGCTCAGAAGCCCCGGCTGCCCCACCTCCCAGCCACAAAAGCGGCCTGCGGGCGGAACGAAGAATGTCAGCAGCCTGCTTCACGTGATCGTGCGACGGAGTCAACACCTCCATGTCCACGTCAGGGCTGAGGTTCATCTCGGCCTTCTGCCCAAGAACGTCGGTCGGTATCTCAATATGCACCGCCTGCGGGCGCCTTCTGCGCAGGTATGTTATGGCGGAAGCCACTGCGTGGGGTACCTGCTGGGGGTCCTCCACCCGCTGATTGTAAGCAGTGCAGCCTCCGGTGACCGCCAGCTGGTCCTTAAGCTGGTGATGAGCCCCGACATACTGGTCGGCAAACCTACTCTCGCTTTGCGAAGTAATCAAAAGCAAAGGAGATGAATCGGAATAAGCCTGGGCCAGGGCGGTGGCTGCGTTGGTCACCCCAGGGCCGGTGATGGCCAGGCATACCCCGACATCGCCGCCGGCTCTGGCATACCCATCAGCCATAAAACCCGCCCCGCATTCGTGCCGCGCGGTGATGTGGGTGATGTCGTCCTGTTTGTGATACAGAGCTTCGTAGATCTCTATCGTGTGGGCACCGACGATCCCGAAAACCGTGTCTATGCCTTGCTCTGTCAGGGTTTGTACGACTGCTTCTGCACCGGTCATCTGCATAGGTGACTACCTCCCGGGAGAATATATATGTGAGCTTAAAACTCTTTTCCTTCCAACGAGCCCATGCATCAGTCAACGCACCTGCAACCTCCAGCTTCGCTGCTGCCCTCCGGACAGCAGCCCCGGACCAAATCCCAAAGGCCCTGATAACTGCTTGGACGTCATATCCCGTTTTCCTCCCCGCAGCGTCCCAACAACCACCCCCGGTGGGACACTTTTGACAATAGGGATGTGAAAAAGCAGTGCTGCACAGCGGTCCATCCTCTCTGCGCAGGACCAACCAGCCAGCCCTCTTCACCATCGCCATTTTCGTCGTTTGATAAACAAAACAGGACAGGCGGATGAGCGCAAGTCTGGTCGTGATCGCGGTAGATCCAGATCAGGCATTGGTATAAAATCATCATGGCAAGCGAAATGACACTCACAAATCCAAAGCATGGAGCTGTGTAATTATGGAGAGTGCTCTTATCTCAGTACTGCTGGTGTTTTTGCTGGGCGCGGCATCAGCTGCAGTATTTTTCGACAGCATACTTAACTCAATAATATCACTCGGTGTGTTCGGTGCTCTGATGGCGGCAGTGTTTGTGGTGTATCAGGCACCCGATGTGGCCATGGCTCAGGCGGTTGTCGGAGCTGGCCTCATAACCTCTTTTTTTGTGGTGACGCTGAGTAAAACGTCAGCAGGTGCAAAGTCCGAACCTGAATGAAGGAGGTCTGTCATGAAGAAAGCCGTCGCTCTGGTGTTGATGCTGCTTCTGGGAGCCTGCCTGCTGAGCGCCCTATCCGGCATCCCTCAGGCAGAGTACCGCCTTCTGCATGGTGAAGCCCCTGCCCGCATAGTTCAGCACGGAATGGACGACACCGGAGCAGTCAACCTGGTCACCGGGGTACTGTTCGACTACCGCAGCTTCGATACCCTGGGTGAAAGCACGGTTATCTTCACTGCCGTCGCCGGGATCATGATGCTTTTTTTGCCCGGGCAGGTCCCGCTGGCCGGCAAGGGACTCTCGTCCATGGCCAAAAGGAGCGTAGATCTGCTGCTTCCCTTTGTTCTGATTGTTGGATTGTACGTGATCAGCCACGGGCACATATCACCCGGCGGGGGATTTCAGGGAGGTACCATCTGGGCCACTCTGACCATTTTGATGTGCATAGTGTACGGGACCCAATTCGAAAGCCAGTTCATCGAATACGACGCGAAAAAGACGCTGGAATCGGCTGCAGCCGTTGCTCTGCTGCTGGTTGGTGCTGTGGCCCTGTTCGCCGGTTACCCCTTTCTGTCCAATCTGGCAGCAGGATTTCCCGGCGGGACCCCCGGTCAGCTGGTCAGCGCAGGACACATCCCCTGGCTCAATGCGGCAGTGGGGATGAAGGTGGCAGCAGGACTGTCTTTGATTTTCTTCAGCATGGTTAAGAAGAAATCAGGGGAGGGGTAAGCATGACTTTCGCCCACCTGATTATGTTGGGACTATTTTTGCTGGGATTCTGGTGCGTACTGACGGAAACCGACCTGATCAAGATAGTGGTCGGTTTTAACATAATGGAAGCCAGCCTGCTGCTGCTGTTGGTGAAGATGGCATACGTACCCGGCGGCAGGCCGCCCATACTGTTTCCGGCGGCCCCCGACGCCGCAAAGATAGTCGATCCCATCCCTCAGGCGCTCACCCTTACCGCCATAGTCATCGGGGCAGCCACCACTGCGCTGATGCTGAGCCTCATAGTCCAGCTGCACCGGCACTACGGCACAACTGATCTCGACGAACTGAGGGAAATTAGATGATCGATCACCTGCCCATTCTCGTCATAGTGGTACCGCTTATGTATGGTTTCTGTGCAGCAATTTTGAAGTACTTCTCCGTTCGGGCTGCCCGGGTGGGATTTGTCTCGGCGAGTTCTGTACAGCTTGCGCTGGTCGCTGCCCTGGCCAGGCAGGTTGCGCTGCAGGGGACAGTGGAATACCGTCTGGCTGCCTGGCACCCTGAGGTAGGTATCGTGCTGGTCGTTGATGTGCTGGCAGTTTTGTTCGCTGCAATAATAGCCTTTTGCGTGTTGCTGGTCGCAGTGTATTCGGCCGACTATCCGGCAGCAGATTCGACCAGCTACTTCACGCTGGCATCCATACTTACCGCCGGGATGACAGGCATAGTGCTCACCGGCGACCTCTTCAACCTTTACGTATTCATCGAGATGACCTCCCTTTCTTCCGTGGCGCTGGTGGCGGTAAACAGGGATGAAAAGGGCATCAGGGCTGCGCTGCGCTACATAGTCTTCAGTATCGTCGCCGGTCTTTTGTTCCTTTTGGCGGTGATGCTGCTTTACGGTGCAAGCGGTTCGCTGAACATGCGCATCGTCGCCGGACAGTTCGCTGGGTTCGCTCCCAACCTGCAGGCTGTGGTCATAGCTCTGTTTGCAGTAGCGCTGGGCATCAAGACAGCCGTGATCCCCTTCCATGGATGGCTGCCTGATGTTTACACCGGCAGCCCATCGGCGGTAAGCGCGCTGCTTTCGGGAGCGGTAAACAAAACGGGCATCTATATGCTGGCCCGGCTTCTTTTCACCCTTACCTCCCCTGGTTCACATGGGGTGTTGCAACCTGCCCTACTGGCAGCAGGAGCAGTAACCATTCTGGGAGGACACACGCTGGCCCTTGGACAGACCAATGTGAAGAGCATACTGGCCTGCTCCAGTATTGCCCACACAGGTTACATGGTGATGGGGTTCGGGGTGGGCACAGCCGCTGGCGTCACCGCCGGGCTGTTTCATGCGCTCAACCACATGGTGATGAAAAGCGGTGCTTTTCTGTCGGCTGAGGCCATGTCAACAAAGGGTCAGGACATACAGCAGTGGCAGGGCCTGCAGAAGCGGGTATCCACCGCTGGAGTAGTCTTTGTCGTCTCCACGCTGGCGCTGGTGGGAATTCCACCCTTCGGTGCCTTCATGAGCAAATGGCAGCTGGCCACCGCCGCCATACAGGAGGGGCTTTGGCACGCGGCCCTCTTCGTACCTCTCGGCACCGCTATGGCTGTGCTTTATTACGGCCGCGTTTACCGCAGTCTATTTTCTCTCAGATGCGAAGAATCCACTGCTGATACTGACATGCAGCACCTGACGACGGTCAGGAAGCTGGTGCTGGCGGCAGCTGCTGTGGGCTGTGTGGCTCCTTTTTTGCTGCACGGTGGGTTGCTTTCTGTCCTGAGAGCTGCCGCATTGAACTTGTTTTGAGGGGGTTTGCAGATGCACCTGTTTCAGTTCAGCCAGTCGCTTGTGCCACACGATGAACTGAGCCTGGTTTTTGTCACATTGTTCTCGGTGGTGGGTGCGGCTGCACTGGTCTTCTTCTACTTAAACACCAGGCGCAGGCTCGGCCTGATTGTGGCGGCGGCCTATATCGGCTCCGCCCTTGGGGCGGTCACCGCCGGGAACTTGTTTGGATTTGTGGTGTTTTGGGAACTGGCCGCCCTTTCGTCGTATCTGCTGGTGATATACCGTAGAGACGAAATCCAGCTTGCCTCAGGATACCGCTATCTGCTGGCGCAGATCATAGCCGGAGCCAGCCTTTTTCTCGCCGCCTCGGTGCAGTACGGGCTGACCGGATCCCTCGCCCTGGGCGAGCCAGTCCCTGCGGCTGCTGCGCTTTTTATGCTGGCTTTCGGCATAAAAGCTGCAGCGATGCCATTTCACGTCTGGCTGCCCGATACCTACCCCGAGCTGCCGGTGCACACCACCGTAGTGCTGTCGGGATTCACCACCAAACTGGGCCTTTACGGCATGTTCCGCTTTTTTGGCGGAACGCAGGCAATCGCCCTCTGGGGGCTTGCCACTGCAGCCTTCGGGGCGATTATGGCCCTCCGAACCAACCACCTGCGCAGGCTGCTTTGCTACCTGCTGATAGCGGGAAGCGGCCACGTAATGGTCGGTATCGGAACCGGACATACTGACGCAGCTGCTGCCTTGCTGATCAATGAAGTTCTTTACATTATGCTTCTGTTTATGACTGCTGGCATCGCAGTTCGTTCTGCCGGTGGAGAAGACCTTCCGAGGCTGCAGGGAATAGGCCGCAGGATGCCCTGGCTGAGCAGTCTGTGGGTGGTTGGGGCCCTGGCCCTTGTGGGAGCTCCGCCGGTGGGAAGCTTTCCGGCCAAAGCCGTCCTGAAAGAGGCGGTTTCTCCGCTGGGCTGGGGGTTGGTTGTCGTTGGCCTGTTGATGGCAGTATCAGTGATCCGCTGCAGCTGGCGGCTTTTCGCCCCAGGCTCCGGTTCGGACGGTCCGCTCAGACCAGTTTCACCCGGTCGCTATCTTCCCGCAACCCTGCTGGCGGCCCTGAGTGTCACCGCCGGACTCGCCTACCGGGCCATACCCCTTTCCGCCCTGCATGGACTTCCTCCCCTCGCAGAGGTCTACAGCCCGGTGAAAGTGCTCGAGGCGGTGCTCCCCTTGCTGCTGGCGGGTGCGTTGTTCGCCCTGCTTCGCTCTGCGGTAGCTGCGGTAGGCACCTCGTCAAGGCCCGCTGATGTCGACCGGCTGTACGCCCGTCTGCTGCATGGACACACCTACCTCAGCAGGCAGCTGGCGGATAAGACCTCGGGCCACACTCAGGAGCATCTGATGGTAATAACCGCAGGACTGATAGTCCTGATATTCCTGCTAATTTAGCTGCCCTGCCGGTCCTGCACTTTTGGCGCCTGATGGGAAAGCTCTCTCGTCTGTTCAAGGTCTTCTTTGTATTGATCCACTGTTACCACAGGGGCCGCAATCCCCTGTCGGTATGCAGCACGGGCAATAGAGTGGGTGGATATGGGATTTGTCATGAGCATGAACAGGATTATCAGGACAAGCTTGGCTGTCACCGGCCACGTCCAGCAGTACACAGCGACTCCGGTCAAAAGCAAAACTGCCCCAGCCGTGGTGCACTTGGTCCCGGCATGAAAGCGGGTAAAGACATCAGGAAACCGAAGTATGCCTACGACAGCAGTCAGGCAGAAAAAGGAACCCAGAGATATTAGCCCGTAGGCGACAATGTGCTGCAGCAGGTACAGATTCACCAATGCAGCTCGCCCCTCTCGAAGTATTTGGAAAAGACCATCACATCGGCGAAAAGCAGCACTGCGTAGACTAAGACCACATCCAAAAACAGATAAAACTCGTAGTGCACCGCCAGCAGGGCCATCATCAGCGCCACCATTATTCCAATAGCGTCGGCGGCGGCTATACGGTCGGCTACCGTTGGTCCAACCAGTACCCGGTAGAAGGTGACCGCGCTGAGAACCACCAGCAGCAGGGCAAAACCAATCATTGCATTATCCTCCTCAGGCGTGATTCCATTTGGTGAATAAGATCCCTGACTTCCTCCTCATCGGTGCCTGTTGTGACGTGAATCCAGTGTACGTAATAACAGCTTTTCTCCGGGTTGTAGTCCAGAGTCAGGGTCCCTGGGGTGAGGGTAATCAGGTTACCCAGAATTACGATAGCAGTTCGATTCTCAAGAATGGTAGGTATTCTTACCACTCCCGGCTGCAGGGAGAAATCCCGCCGAAAAGCATAACGGGCAACCATAACAGCGGACGAAAACACCTCGTAAAAAAACACCCCGACAAAGGTCACCAGGTTCCAGCACTTAACGACGATATCGCGCAGGCTGAAGCGGGACGAACTCTCTCCGCAGACAGTACGGCCAAATATCCTGACACCAACAGCAGCGATGAACCCGCCCAAGACAATAGACATCAAGGTAACATGACCGGTCAGTCCCAGCCAAAGGCCCAACAAGATCAAAAACAGCAATAACCGCGGAAAAAGCACCTGCAAGTCTCCCTTCACCGAACCCCCATATTACTGTGCACCTGCGAACCGTACCTGCATCGCTCAACCGGCTGGGGGGCTGATCTGCTCAATGGTCAGATGGCCTTCCTCTCCCGCAATCTGTAGAACCCCTGCGAACGATAATCACCCGACAAATGACGCCTATCAGAGTTGTCCCAATCAGGATGCTGCTGGTTCTGGTTATCGATTGTGGCCTGCTGATTTGTCCCTGTGCACAGGATACCGATTCGATCGACCACCTCACCGTTCTGACCCTATCCCCTGCCCCTCATCCTCCGATTCAATGACAGAGTTATAGGCCGACTGCACGGGTTGCATAGCGCATCCTGCCTGCGGCAAAGGACGCGAACCTCACAATCTACACCTGCTCCGTTTGAATGAATGGCGGACCCTCTACCCAAAGGAAGGACCGCATCCCACCTGCCTTGTGATGCCCCGTTTCCGAACCACACACCAGCATCTTGAAGTCGCCAGTACCACGTGCCTACAAAAAGATACCCCTAAAAGCTTTAACACATTATTGCACCTTGTTTCAAACCCCTGCTGAATCCGACGGCTCTGCAGAATCCTGACTGACTGCTCACTGAGGGGGTAAAAGGCCGCTTTGCTCACGATACGAAGCAGGTTTTCGGTTGTATATCAAAAATTTCTCAGTGATACCGGAGGGGTGATGCCTCAAGGTACCTCCAACAGCACCGGGGAATATACACTGGCGCCCGACGGCCCGAACCACCAATCAGCAGATCACTATCTCGCCAGCGGACCCCAAATGCGGAGTCCGACTATTCCTGCTGTCCGTCTGGCTGCTTCGGGCGTATAAGCCAATCAGGCAGGAATTGCGTCCGGTCTGACGAAAGCACATAGATAAAATGCATGCACCACCCACGATCACGGCAGGGAGGGTTTTCATTGACGGAACCAGACTGGTCAAGGTTCGAGGATTTCACCGAACAGCTGATGAATGAAAGCCACACTGTTGGAGCGGCAGTTTCCATAAGCAAAAACCACAGAACCCTCTACTCCGGCGGCTTCGGTGTCCGGGATAGAGAGAATCAGCGTCCGGTTAGCCCCGAGACTATTTTCGGCATAGCTTCTGTCAGCAAGTCTTTCACCGCACTGGCCATCAGCCAGCTAGCCGATGAAGGCAGACTCAGTGTCGACGACCCGGTTGTTGACCACCTGCCGGAATTCAGCCTGCGCGGAGTGGACGACATGAGGAAGATCAAGATTCGCCACCTGCTTTCTCACACTACCGGACTGCCTCCAATGAAAAGGCGGCAGGAGATCGAGACTTTCGATGAACATCTGACCTACCTGGCGGAGGCAGGCTACAAGCTGCTGGGAGAACCCGGCGAGTACTTCAGCTACTGCAACGATACCTTTCTGCTGCTTGGCGCCATCATACAGAGAAAGACGGACAGGCTTTATCGACGGGCCATGACTGGCCGGATACTCGATCCCCTGCAGATGAACCGCTCAACCTACAGCCTCAAGGAAATCGAGAAATTCGAAAACGTAAGCGTTCCGTATATCTACAACGAGGATGAAGATGAATTCAGCATCCCGGACTGGCCCGACCTGGGTACCTATGAGGTTGGGGGAGGTGTGCGCTCCTGCGTCTCCGATCTGATCAAATACGGCCGGCTGTACATAAGTGAAGGTGAGTTCAATGGCCGGAGGTTGATCGGCAGCGAACATATTCGCAGGATGTATCAACCCGTGCACCAGGTGGGACGCAACAGTCATTACTGCTTTGGCCTGCGCATAACTGCAGACTACCACGGCGTTACCCTGGTGGAACACGGCGGCGGGCAACCCGGGGTCTCGTCCAATTTCGGGTTCATTCCCGAAAAGGGCATAGCAGCAGCCGTACTGACCAACGTATCGGGAGCACCGGCAGCAAGAATATGGCTCGGAGCAGTCAACACGGCCCTCGGACTGCCTTTGGACGCCGAACGCAGCACCGAACCGTGCTACGAGGCCTCCCGCGATGAGCTGGAGCGATTCATCGGGGTCTACCAGTCCAAAGAAGGCGGAAAGGTGCGAATATTTGTTGAGGACGACTGCGTTGTCGCGCAGGCCCGCGGCAAGACCTACCCGGTGCGGGCCAGCGACAGATGCACGCTGGTTGTAAAGGACGAGCAGCGCGGCACCACAACGCTGCGGTTTTTCTTCGATGAGGATGGAGAACCGTGGGCAGTACAGGCCGGTTCCCGCATGCTGCCCAAAGTCCCGCAGGTTGTGTGACTTAAACTGCGGCCTCCGACCCGGACAATCACAAAAACGCAGCCTGTCCGGGTCGGACCGGCAAACATCGTGGCGCACCCATCCGCCGCCGGGTCTGCCCTCACACTGTTTGCTGCCGTTTTCTCTCCTATTTGCATCAAGCGGGCTCGGTGAAGTATATTAGTCAGCGTGATAACTGATCTGCACGGCAAACTTTTGTTCTGTCTGGAGGAGATTGCTATTGAGAAAAGATTGAATGCTGCCTTGTTGGCCAGGGTTGGGCTGCTTTGCGCCCTCAGTGTAGTAATGACTCGCCTGCTGTCAGTTCGTCTCGCAATAGGTGGGGTTGAGGCCGTCAGGCTGGGGCTGGGAAAGCTACCCATTATTTTTGCCGGAATCTTTCTGGGACCCCTGGCGGGTGGACTGGTAGGAGGTATCAGTGACGTCGTCGGTTACATGTTAAGCCCCATGGGAGCCTACATGCCCCACTTCACCATCGGGGCAGCTCTGACCGGAATACTTCCCGGACTAGCTATCAACATAGCACACCGAAACCATCCCGAAGAGGCCTCCACGGCGTCGTTGTTCGTTGCTGTGCTGATACCCATGGTGCTGATAACCGTACTCTATACGCCATATTTTCAGGAGTCACTCTTCGGTCTCAGCCGGGCAGTCACGGTCCCTCCCCGCATCCTCGAAGCGGTCATAATCACTCCGGTCTACACCTTCCTGCTTAAGTATCTGAAGAAGGCCCCCGCTGTCCGACAGCTGCTGTTTTCCGACCGGAGCTAACCAGCAGCTTAGGTGAGCTGATGTCCAGCCGATCTTCTGACCCTCACCGGCTGCTCAGCTCACCTTCTTCAGCGTTCAACTCCCAGGTGGTCACTTCCTCATCGACATCAGTTACCTCAAACTGAAGAGTCTCGTCAGAGATCCACTGCATGCTGGTAATTTGACCCGGTAGATGCTCGATGTCCGCCATTTTGAGGAAGCTGAGGTGTTCATCCGTCGCCAAGTGATAAACGCCGACATCCACGCCACCCTTACCCGCCTGAGTCCATCCGTAGGCCAGGTACTCGTCATCGGGCGACCACATCAGATGCTCCACCGGACCGCGGATAATCTGGAAGAATTCTGCCTGCCTGTCGTCCATCCGCACATACCCAACAGCGCTGTCAATGGTGGCCACCGCATACCTGCGGGTAAGCACAACCGCCAGCGTGCGCTCTTCCGAATCGTACTCGAATCTGCCGCGGTGGATGAAATCAGCCGGGCCCATGTCCAGATACTCACGGAGCGAGTCCCAGTCGAAGGGATGTTCGGCAAGAGCATCAATCAAGGGCTGAACCTCAAGGTGTTCGCCATCGGCCAACACAATCTCTGCGTCCGGCAGCAGGCATTCGGGCAGCAAACTGACCTCGGTACGAACCTCATGGTCAGAGAAATCCACCATCACCGATGATTCACCTGATATGTGGTGGACATCATCCGCGAGGATCAACGCCTCAGAAACGGGGTCGCATATAGCTTTTTCAAAACCTTCTGCAAAGGTGGAAAAAATTGCCCCGGCATCCGGCACGCTGCCGACAAGCCATTCGCCATCGACGCGTTCAAGCTGCATCTGGATGTCGGTGTGACCGGAGTCCACCTCGAGCTCCTCCAGGACCTGAGAAAACACTTGGGAAAAATGCACCACCTCATCATCCCCGGCCAGCTGTAAGATGCGTTCGGCAGCACTGCCCTTCAGCTGGGTTGTCTGCTCGGCGGTGAGCTGGGGATGCCCCTTGACCCGTGCGACGACGCTGTAGTGGTCTTCTCCCTTCTTATCAAAGGTGTTGACCACTCCGGAAAGCTCCCTAAACCGCTGAAGCAGAGGTGAATCATGGCCTATGTGGTGCCTATTGGCCAGCACCTGCAGGCTCAGCTGGCGGTCGTCTTCCATCTGTTGGGACATAAGCTGTTGCATGGTTTCGTGGTCGTCTTCACAGAAAGCATCCCAGAATTCGACCACAACCTCTTCGGCCTGCTGCGGCAGCTGCACCTGTTCTTGAGGCTCTGTCTCCCGGGCAAAACACCCACCCAGGGCAAGTACCGATACAAAAACAGCTGCCAGCAGGGCGAACATCATCCATCGTTTTGACATAACATCCCTCCGATCGATAAGTCTCTTTTTTGGTACATCGCAGCGTCACATAAGCTGTGACGGGACGGCACCCCTTAGTGTTCCAGCCAATTGCTGGTTTCATTACCGGGCGCCGCCCACTTGCGATCGGGTATCTTTAACTGGGATTGTCAGGGGCTGAAATCAATATCTGCCTCCGCGCGCAACTCGTCGACGAGCTCCTGTACAACCACCTGCTTGCGCTGGTGAAGGATCTCCTCCCGGAGGTACGGTTTGGCTTCCTCGAAATCAGGAAAGTCGTCGCTTTCTTCTGCGTACTCCTCGTAAAGCCTCTCTACTTCTTCTTCAGATACTTCCAGGTCCTCCTCGTCGAGATGGTCCTCCACATGTTCGTCGATGACACCCTGCACCTTCATCTGTATTCTGATCTGTTCTTCTAGGTCCTGTTCAGTCATTCCCTGCTGCGCCAATTGCTCCTGCATTTGGTCTTCATCATCGAACTGGGCGGCCATAGCGTCAAGCTGTTCTTCTACTGCGTCATCATCTACCGCTATGCCCTTACGCACAGCCTCCTGGTGCAGAAGTATTTCTGCGATTATGTCATCCAGCACCTCTTGCCGGAGTTCTTCGTCTGTAATGGGCTGCTCCTGCATGGCGTAGGTCATTCTGCGCTGCTCCATGCGCATCTGCAGCTGGCCGGCGGTCACCTCTGTATCGTTGACCTGCGCGACAACCTCGCCGGGTTGTGCGGCCTCGGGCTCAGCAGCAGGTCTCGCATACCACGCGATGCTGGCGCCAGCCAGAGCAACAACGCACAGGATAGCCACCACCCACTTCACGGTCTTTCGGCGCATCACAAATACCCCCAGTTTGCTACCAGGACGACCATGAGTCAGGCCATCCCGGAAAATGGTGTGCTTATGACACACCTCATGTGATCATAAACAGTGTAACGGCCTGACGGCATAAGGGCAAACCGTCAGCTGACCCGATAGAGGCCTACTGACTCTGAGGAAAGCAGCATGGGCTGAAAAAAGGGCCCAATGCCTGTCTGAAGGCCAAATCCTCTTTGGACATCTGAGCTGTCCGCCATTGTCTGTGCAGCGGTAAAAAGCCGGGGCCGTCGCCTGGGAGTAGCGGGCGGGCTCTTCAGTCCTCCCATCCCCTCTGCACATCACCGCCGCCGTTCATCCAGCCCAGGATGCCTCTCCGGAGGCTGTATACCCGTCTGTACCCCTGCTGGCGGAGAAAGTAGGTAGCCCGGGCACTGCGCACTCCCATCTGGCAGTAGACGACGGCGCAGGAGCTATCCTCAAGCACCCCGGCAACCCTATCCATCTTTCCCTGCTGCAGCGAAGACAGCGGGACATGGACGCTTTGCGGTATCCTGATAATCCTTCGCTCCACTTTTTTGCGTACATCCACCAAAAGACAGCTGCCGTCGTGCACGGACGGGACGATGTCCCGGGCGCTCACTTCCCACTGACTCCTGTTGTCGATGAAGGACTCGGGAAGCTTCTGTCGATCATCTGTCTCCGCGGGTGGTGCAGTCCCGCAAAATGCGCCGTAATCGATCAGTTCGGTGACCGTCGGCGAGTCTCCGCACACCGGGCAGTCGGGGTCGCGCTCCCAATCAAATACTGTGTACATGCCCCCTGCAGCATCATATACCAGCATGCGGTTGAGCAGCGGTTCGCCAATCTGCAGCAGTAGTTTGAGCGCTTCGGTGGCCTGCAGCGTCCCCATATGACCCGGTACCGTACCGAGCACCCCCGCACCAGAACAGCTGGGCACAGAATCAGCAGGAGGCGGTGAGGGATAAAGGCAGCGGTAACAGCCAAAACCGGGGGCAAACACAGTGGCCTGCCCCATAAACTGCAAAACGCTGGCATCGACGAGGGGTTTTCTCATCAAGACGCAGGCATCGTTCAACAGATATCTGGTGGGGAAATTATCGCATCCATTTACCACCACATCGTAACCTTCAATCACGCCCCTGGCATTATCCTGGTTCAAAAATGAGTCGTAAATATCTATCTCAACATCCGGGTTGATGTTCAGCAGGTGCTCGGCTGCCGACGAAGTCTTCTTTCGGCCCACATCTGCGGTCTTATGCAGGATCTGGCGGTGCAGATTCTCCAGGGTCACGCGGTCTTTGTCAACCAGGCCGATTGTTCCCACCCCGGCCGCAGCCAGGTATATGGCAGCTGGTGAACCCAACCCGCCTGCCCCGACCACCAGGGCGCTGCTTTCTGACAGTTTTTGCTGTCCGCGCGCTCCGACTTCACCGAGGATCATCTGACGACTATAGCGCCGCAACTGCCCATCTTCAAACATGATGTCCTGCTCACCGTTCATCACAAACCTCCAATCCCCAACGACAGGTAGCAAAGTCTCCCTGCCGAGCAGCGCATCCTGCCTGGGCACAGCCATACGTGTTGCAGATTGCAGGGGATAGACCGCCTTCATCAGCAGCGTCGTTACCGTGTATTTGCTGCTGCATCCTGTGCGGTTGCCCGGTAAATGGACGCGGATAGCTGAGCATGAAGGCCACCTCGCAGCAAAATGATGTCAGGAACCTGTACCCAACGGCTGCCTGAGGGTTGAAATCCCCCAGCCGCTAATATTATAACCGCTAATATCATTATGTAGAAACAGAATACCGCCCAAACACTCCCTGTTGTCAAGCACTGGTCAAATACAGCTGCAGTTATCATCGTTATTCATTCCATGAACTCGGAGTGCAGGTTCGCACCACAGGTCAGCTGGCCTTTGCTCCAAGCAGATTGCCTCATCGGGCAGCCGGGCGGGAAAACCACGATTGGATGGACCGACCTGGCTCATAATACAGCCACTCGGGGCACCCATAATGCACCCCCGCGGCTGGCGGTATCGGACCCTCATGAGCCTCAAGGCACGATTGCTGGCCGGGGTCCTACTTACCAAAGATGCGGGACAACTGGTGGGATGCTATAAGGGCACTTCAGTTCTGGACATCAGAAAGCGGTGAGCACCGACTGCCCGACAGGGCCCTTCATAGTTGCAGGGCCAGATAAACAAGGTGGCTTTCAACTCAGGGCAGATAGGCTGATTGTCATGAGTCATCATACCGGATGCCGGTTCGGACATATACAGCCCGCAAACGGTGAAGTTTGCAGGGCATTTATCCATCCTGCTGACCGCCACACAGCAGGCTGTGGCATTGCCGAGTTGTCTTTGCTATCACTGCCGGTTGGCGACCTGACCGCAGTGCAGTCTGGCCTCAGAAGCGGGATATCGGCACCGGCCAGCTGAGCACAAGCTACTCTGCTGACTCGCCGACGATGCGGCGGAAAGCCGATACAACCGCGGGGTCAAACTGGCTGCCGGAGTTTCGGCATATCTCTGCGATCGCCTGGCCTTTGCTCATGGCCGACCGGTACGGCTGATCATGCGTCATCACATCGTAGGCGTCGGCTAGCGCCAGTATACGCGCCTGCAGCGGAATATCTTCGCCAGCAAGACCCCTGGGATAGCCGCTGCCGTCATACCGTTCGTGATGGCACAGGATCGCCTCGGCTACCGGGGCGAACTCGGGCACCGTGCGGGCTATGCGATAACCTATCTCGGGATGTCTCTCGATCTCCCTTGTCTCCTGAGCGGTCAGCGGGCCGCGCTTCAGCAAAACAGAGTTGGCCACGGCTATCTTGCCAATATCGTGCAGCTGCGCCAGCAGCTCGAGCTTGCTGATTTCATTCTCCGAGAGACCAAGCTCCTTCGCCAGTGCTGTGCACATCCACTGAAGCCGCCTCACGTGCTCTGACGTCTCGCTGGTCCTTTCCTCCAGCACTGACATCAGCGACTGAATTATTGAGTATCGGGCGCTGTCCTGCTGAAGCAGTTTGTCCCGATACATCCTTTCTTCAGCCCGGCTGAGCAGCTTCCAGATGTCCTCGCTTGGGTCCTCCTTGGTTGCCGCTCCCAACGATATGGACACCGTAAAGGGTTTGTCTTGCTGCTGACGGCACCTCAAGCGCAGCCGTGCGATTACCGCATCGGCGACTTGCGCAGAAGTCCGGGGCAGCAGTATGGCAAACTCATCCCCTCCGGTCCGGGCCAGTATATCCTCACCGCGGCAGGCCCCCTGCAGGATATCCGCCACATTCTGCAAAAGCCTGTCTCCCTCGGCATGACCAAAGGCGTCATTCACGAGCTTGAGGCCATTTATGTCCACCATAACTACCGTAATAGGAAACTGCCGGGGTACGTCGAGGCGCGACATCTGATCCTCGAAGTATGCCCGGTTGTACAGTCCGGTAAGCTGGTCGTGGAAGCTGAGGTAGCGAAGCTTCCTTTCCACCTCTTTGCGGCCGGTGATATCGCGCATTATCAGCAGACTGGCGCCGTCCTCGCGATAGGTTATTGCGTTGACGTTTACTCCAATGTGCACCGAACTGCCGTCCTTGTGCTGAAGGACAGTCTCGTAGGTGCCGGGAATGCTGCCGCCGCCGCTGCGGGCCTGATCGAAAAACTGCAGGCGGTCCCGCTCGGCCGGATGCACATAGGTCATCCACCTGGTGTTTGCAACCTCCTCCGGCCGGTAACCCAGGATGGGCTCCACCGCTGAGTTGATGTAAACGCAGCGGTCTCGCTCCACGATAGCAATCATATCCTGTGCGTTTTCAACCAGCGTACGATACTTCTCCTCGCTTTCCTGCAGGGCAATGCGGGCCTGCACTTCGGCGGTTCGCTCACCGACTGAACCGGCTATCAGCACTGTCTGCCCGTCCTCAACAATTGGTGCCAGCTGTATGGTAAGATACAGCGGCTCCTTTTTGCAGTGCCTTTCCAGCTCAAAGGACAAAAACCGCTGCTGCTGGCAGCATGCGTTCAAATGCTCCCACACCTCGCTGTAGTCGGCCCGCGGAAGGAGGTCCGAAGCCGGCATGCCTTTACCCTGACCCTTCAGCAGGCCGAACAGCTGCTCGAAGGCAGAATTGGCCTCCCGCAGGACAAAGTCGCCCGCTGAAACCGGTTCGGCCAGAAACATTCCATCTCTCATACCTTCCAGTATGACCCCGTAGCGGGAAGCCAGGCGTCGCGCCTGGCGCTGCTCGTGCTGCAGGCGTGCCTGACTCCTTATCCGTCCGATAGCCGCAGCCGTATGTGCAGCCAGAATTTCCAGAAGCCGCGAATCCTCCCGGCTGAAGGCGCCCACTTCCGCCGAGACGCACTGAATCACGCCGATGTCACCGAGGGGCACGCTCAGAAGAGATCTGTACTCCGGCAGGACCCGCTCCGCACGTGGGTCGCTGCGCATATCATCAAGGATGTAGGTCTCGCCGGTGCTGTAAGTGAGGCCGATAATGCCGCGGTCTGGCGGTATGGACGCGATCCCATCCTCCGGCACGCCAGCTGAAGTGCTCTGCGGGACCAACATTCCGTCACGCAAAACCGAAACCACTGACTTTGTGATGTGCAGAATATTCTCTACCGCCCGCACGCACATTTCGTATACCGTCTGCTCGTCAGCGGCACCCTCCATCTGCAGCACGACCTCGTGCAGCCTCTCTATGCGTTTCTGCGTCTTCTGCAGCATTACATTGGAATTGCCCGACTCATCCACCCTTGGAGCGCCAGTCATTCCATCCCCTCCAAATCAATACATCGATATCCTGGCGGTGCCCGCTCGTCCGGCCACAGACACTTCAGCCCTGCAGGCTGCGCAAGCATCTACGTGCAGCCTGCACACACCAAGTAGAAACATTTTACACCCAGCGGACATTTTCGACAATGACATTGCTGATCTTATCTATCTTGCAGGCTCATTCGCTACTGCTTGAGAACGAAGGGGTGTCCGGAGAAGGCCTTGTTTCCTAGGGGATGCTGTCTGTGAATCACGCCCAAACCTGAGGATGAAAAGGACAAACCGGTGAGGTGGACAGCGGAGGCGGACCACCTCCCGGGTAGTCAATAGGGCTATGCCGAGTGCAAGCACATCCAGGTCGGTCAAAGTAGCGAAGGTCATTTGCAGGGGGAATACGACAGGAACTTGACAACGGCTCTGCGGGTCTTGTCTAAGATCTCGCCGGCCATAACAGTTCCGAGAAGGAAGCATTCGCTTCTTCTCCGGCTGGGATCCGAACAGCTGGATCAGCTGGGCACCGTAGTTCTGGGTACCGTCCAAGGTGACATGTTGCTCCTTATTCTAATTTCTCTCCCTCAATGTCCATGGCTTCTCCGCACTGCTTCAGTATCCCGAGTGGATCCTCTTTTTCATCAAGCAGTTCCCTGACCGTACTCATCGCCCCGTCTTCCCGCATGTTGACGATGGCGTCCACCAGGATTCTCAGCCATGATCCTTGCTTTCTCGGAAACATCCCGGGTTTGCGCGCATCAGACTCCTTACCTGCGTTACAACTCCGCAAGACTGCATCCCGGTATGCCGCTGCAAAGCGGCAGCCGACTTGTGGGTTTTGGATTGTGACATGTGTAATTTTTACCCTGCGTGGATAGTGTTCTACGTGCCGCTGCAGATCCTTCCCAAAAGGGCCAGATGCAACGCAGCTTCGGGGTCAACCGGACTATGAATCCTCATCCTGCGTCATCTCATTGAAGCCCGCGCGACGCCAAAAAAAGCCAAAGAAACCATAAAAACCGGTATTGCCGATCACCAGACCCGAAAGTCCAAGCAGCCCAACAGACTCAGGTACCGAAGGGGGCTAGATCTCATCATCTTACCACCCCCCTGTGTTAAGTATTTATCACACCATGTGCATATCATATGCCCGGCGGCGGACAGAAGTGAGCTTCCCGCGGGGCAGGCGCAATGTTAGGGTCGGAAGCAGCAAGTTCCTCTGACGTCGATTGAACCTACCAGCACCCGCGGATTTTGGGCCGCAGGCGAAGGGAAAAAGCCAGTTTTATCCGGTGTCGATGAAACCGGGATAGGAAAAGTGCATCTGCCGAAACACCCAGCCGCTATCTTCTCTGCTCAGCACGGCTGACCACCGCAGCTTCCAGAATCTGAATTCTTCAGTCTCGGAGTGAGGAGGACCCGGCGCCGATTTCTTCAGCAGCTTCTGCAGCCGCAGAGGAAGATCCTCGATGCCGTCTGGCTGCACCCGGCAGCCGGCGCAGTCGTCATCCTGGGCTGCAGTCCGCCGCAAAATTCCGACCGCAGCAACCCACGCCACCGCGTCTTTTCCGGATATGTGGGCACCGTCTATATCAATGGTCAGCCGCCCCCACGAACGCCAGTCCTGCCGGATTAGATCAAGGCACTGACTTTTCCCCTCGCACCACTCGTAACCGCCGCGGTGAGAAGCACTGGTGCCCACAATTATCAGATCACAATCCTGGGGCAAAAGCTGCTGTGCCAGCTTATGTGCCTTTTCGTCATTGCGATCATGATAATACTGCTGAAAAATCCGCAGCGTTTCAGCAACCTCCTGACGCAACCTGCGTAACGATGAATCACCCTGCTTCATGAACAACACCTGTCCCTTCCCTCACAGACCACTCACAGTGCAAAGCCGGCAGGGCAAATCTCATCCGACTCATCAAATCCCCGCGGGCAGTTGCTCCGCCGCATTACCAGCCGCTTCCTCCTCAACCCCGACCAACATCAATCTCCCCCTGCTCTATCAGCCGGCAGAACATATCGACGATCTCGGGATCGAACTGACTGCCTGAGCACTCCTTCAGCTCCGCGGTCGCCTCTCCAACAGAAACCGGCTCGCTGTATGGTCTGTCGTTGGTCATGGCGTCGAAGGCATCCACCACTGCAACGATCCGCGCCAGCAGGGGAATGTCCTCGCCAGCCAGGCCCCGCGGATACCCGGTGCCGTCCCACTGTTCGTGATGAGACAGTATATCGTTGGCCACGTGGGCAAACTCCTCGGTGGACGAGGCTATGCGGTAGCCGATCTCCGGGTGTCGCCGAACTGCTTTCCACTCCTTTTCGGTCAGGGACCCGGGTTTGGTGAGTATGTCCTCGGATATGGTGATCTTGCCGACGTCGTGAAGCGACGCCAGCAATGCTAGCCTGTCCAGTTCACTGGCCGGCAAGCTCAGCTCCTCCCCCAGCCGCAGCGACATCTGCTGCAGGCGCCAGGCATGCTGTTCGGTCTCGTGGGTTTTGGCCCCCAGGGTACGAAGCAGGGTGGTCAGAACGGCGTTTTTTGTGCTTCTGCTTTTTGACAGCTTCCTTTTGTACATGGTGTCTTCAGCCTCCTGCAGGATCTCATAGATCTCCTGCCCTGGTTCCTCCTTGGTAGCCGACCCAAGGGAAATTGATACGGGGACATCCGACTGGGAAACATCATCGCAGGCCTGCGCTATCCGGTCGCAGATGGCCTGCGCCTGCGCAGATGATGTCTCGGGGAGCAAAATGAGGAACTCATCGCCTCCCCAGCGGGCAATTATGTCCTCCTGCCGGCACGACTCCTGTAGGATCTGTGCCACCTTCTTCAAAACCTCGTCCCCCTGCTCGTGGCCAAAGGCATCGTTTACCAGCTTTAGGCCGTTAACATCAGCCATAATGATGCTGATGGGCAGCTGCCGCGTTACATCCAGCCTGTTTATCTCCTCCTCCAGATAGGCGCGGTTGCGCAGGCCGGTCAGGCTGTCGTGAAAGCTGAGGAACCGCAGCCTCTGCTCCGCGAGCCGCCGTTCGGTCACATCCTCGTGAGCGATCACCACGCGGCTTGAGCCGTTGTCCTGGCCCACGTGACGGGTCACCCGCCCCACGAACCACCTCTTCTGATCCGGCGAATGACATGGGTATTCCAGGTCAAAAAACTCGCGCTCACCGCGCATTACCGAACGTATGCCGTCGGCAAACCGCCTGGCGGTTTCCCGGTCCTCATCCTCGACCTCATCGCAGACCTGCAGGTAATTGACCCCCACCTGCACCTTCTGCAGATCAGCGCCGTTTTCCACCGCGAACTCCAGCCAGGGCTGATTGACAGAGATTATGTTTCCCTGTTCATCGAGGACGCATATGTGGGCGCTCAGCGAGTTGAGAGTCGACTGAACCAGCCGCTGCGACTCCCGCAGGCGCTGCTTTATCCGGTACTGCTCGGTCACATCGGAAAAGACAACAACCACACCCAGGAACTGCTCTCCATCTTCTATTGGGGCCGCTGTGCAGGTTATCTGATGCTGCCCTCCATCCCGGCTGATTAAGGTGGTATCCGACCGGACCTCCTGCAGCACCTTCTGCTTCAGCACCCGCTTCACCGGGCACTGCAGCGACTGCCCGCTTGCGGTCTCAGTCAGCCGGAAGACCTGCCCGATGGGTTTGTCATGTGCCTCCCGGTGCAGCCACCCGGTCAGCTGCTCGGCTGTATCGTTCATCCGGACCACCCTGCCCTGCTGATCGGTCACTATTACCCCGTCACCAATGGACCGCAGGGTAACTTCCAGGTTCTTTTGGCTCTCCTGAAGGGCCCGCTCGGCCTCTTTCCTCTGGGTGATGTCCACCATAAAACCCCGCAGAACAGCGGGGTTCCCCGCATCGTCAAGCTCAACGCTGACCTCATCGCGGAGCCAGGCGACGCCGCCTTCTTTTTTCAAAAAGCGGTACTCGAAGGTGTGTTCCTCTCCGCGCGACGTGCATTCCATACAGTAATCAACCGCCCACCCGCGGTCGGCAGGATGTATATTTTGCACCCAGAATTGAAGGTCGGTCCACTCGGGGGGGCGGTATCCCAAAATATTCTCCGCCTGCGGTGAGACGTAGTCCCAGGAGTCTGTCTTTATGTTGTACTCCCACAGTATTGCCTTCACCGACTCGGCTAACCGCTGAAACTGTTCTCTGTCCTGACGCAGCTGGTCACGCGCCTGATACGCCCCGGTTATATCCCGATTGATTTCGACGATCCCTGCAATCTGCCCTTCGTCCTCAGGACGGTGCGGATACACCTGCACATGCCACCGGCGGCCATCCGGCGTGGTCATCTCTCCTTCCTGCCGCTTTCCCGAATGGAGAGTCCCGGGCACGGGACACTCCTCGCACCTGCAATCCCTGCCGAACCGTACTTCGTAGCAGTATCTCCCGGTCAGCTCCTCCGGTGACACGTCAAGCGATTCCCCTGCCGCCTGGTTGGCCCACAGGATTCTGCCTTCAACATCCTGATACAAAACTACTTCCGACATTCCACTGAGCACTGTGTCCACAAAGGTGTTTTCCTGCATTTCCCCTACCCCCAGATAAAACCAATACACAAAGTAGATTGTCGCGCATTGTATCGCCGCTGACCCACAAGGCAGAGCCGTTGCAACCTATTCGAAAACTGTACTCATTCGGTCAGGACCAAGGAATCTGTGACCAGTGTGTTCGTCAATCGTTGACCGGAGAGAGGTGAAGGGTCCTCTGCAAGGCGGTATGCGTGAGCATCCTTTTTGGCAGGCTCTGTTTCCGTATCGGAAGCACCTGTGATGACGGTTTCCCCTATCCATTTCGCCAAATCCGCAGCAGACGAACGCAATCGACATTATATTCTTTGCATTTTCATCTATTGTAACGTATTTAAGAGGATGGGCGCCTCTTTTGTCAAGTGTAGACATTTATTTGAGATTGACTGAAGCACAACTGCGCAGACGAGCCGCCTGGGGCCTGTGCTGCCGGCGGTCGGTTAACTATTTTTGAGCCCGGCTCACAGAAGACCCGGGCCTTTTGCTTAATCCTTATCACAAAGGCTGCCAGCGGAAGCCGCTTTTCCTGCTGTCGATCCGACCCAGACCCGGGAAGGGGAAGTGGAATGCCAACATGAGCATTTTATCCGCCTCCGCGCTGGCAAGAAGCTTCTGACGGGTGGTCACTGACTGACGAGGGGAGGTATCAACTGCGGCATACCACTGCGGTTTCTCTACGTGCACCGGGTGAAGGATCGCATCCGAGGTGCAAAGCAGCCGCTGCCCTTCAGACTCTACGAACACGACCATGTGTCCGGGCGTGTGCCCGGGTGCGGGTACCGCCCGTATGCCGGGCACCGCTTCAACCTCACGGTCAAGCAGCAGGAGATTGTCCTGCAGGGGCGGCAGGTTTGCCCTGGCCGACTCCAGCAGCAGCTGCCTGATATCATCCATTGGCGGTTCAACATAGAATCTTTGCGCCCCGCCGGAGGTCCAGAAATTCCATTCCTCCTGCATCATCACAAAGCAGGCGTTGGGAAACGACAGCTGGCCGGAGATCGAAAAGTTTCCCCCTATGTGATCAGGATGCCCGTGGGTGAGCAGCACCGCATCAACGTCATCCGGAGATATCCCTTCGTTGATCAGGTTCGCCATCAGCCTGCCGGTACCGCTGCCCAGACCGCCGCCGGCACCGGTATCCACCAGCAAAAGATGCTGCCCCGTGTTGACCAGCAGGCAGTTGTACGAACTTCGCCACGTTCGCCACTTTTGAATGTCGACCCCATGGGCAGCCAATACCCTCCGCAGCTTGCCTTTCGGAGCGCCGGGGAAAAGCAGTTCTGCGGGCTCCTCATAAGTATGGACGCCGTCGCTGAGGGTCAGGCACTCGAACCTGCCCACATCAAAGGAAAAACGTCGGTCATTGCTGTCCATTTCTCCTCCTTCTGTACTGGATGCGGCTGATTATCTCTGTCTGAAAAACTATGTATGGTGCAAAAGTGCTGTGGTGCCAACAGCCGACGCCATGTGTTTGCTTGACAGGTACTTCTCGGCTCCCCCGCGCGACCGGCGCAGCCACCACCTTACCGTCGGAGGCCAGGCTATCGCGGGCCACAGATATCGCCCAAATCCTGCCCAAAACCTCCTGCCAGGACATAAAAAGGCACTGCAACCGGTACAGCATAGGTCAATTGAAACATATGCCCCTCAGAAAACGGTCAGAACGTGCTCAGAGGTGGGTCAGATCTGACGGGAATCGAGAATGCCGCACCTGGATAATCCTTTCTGGTGGCTGGTCAGGAAAGTGGCTTGCCTACATACGGAGAGGCCAGCCGCTGCGTGGGGTGTTTGTCCTTTGAGCAAAACGACTCTCAGCTGATCGTGTCTGCCTGATACAGAAGGCATCATCCGGGCGGATTCTAACCGCGGAGGGCCATTAGGCGACTGATCAGCCCAGGGCCCCGGCCGTATGTCATACTTTTTCTCCGACAGCCCGCACCCAGGGCCGCAGGCCGCCCTTCTCGCGGACCGGAAAGGGGTTTTTGCTTCGGCTCATCAGCGCAGTGGGGGCCGGCGCCTTTGCACCAGGCAGCAGCCCGGCGGCTGCAAGGGCATCCTGCATAACGCCGGCCCCGCCACGCTCAAAGCCAGATTACATCACCGCCCAGCAGGCCTGCTCCGGATCCAACCCGTCCCGGACAGCTTCTGTCACCTGGCACGGGTGACAGCGCGGTATGCGTCGACGATGCCGTGTCCGAAGCGGTAGTCAAACCCGCGGCGTCCTATGTCATCTGCCGTCTGATACAAAAGGCCTCTGACCTGCGATACATCGATGCCTGGATTCTGCGCGTACAGCAGGGCGGCGGCAGCAGATACCTTAGGTGCCGCCATGCTGGTGCCGGCCATCCACACATACATGGCTCCCTCCAGTTCTCCCAGCGGGCTGTAGGCGCTGACACAGTACGAAAAGGGAATGTCGGCATCTCCGCCGCCCGGGGCCGAAATCCGGGAGTCAGAGGCGCCGTAGTTGCTGTAAGATGCCAGCTCATCCAGACTACCGGTGGCGTTGACCGAAACCGCCATGGGAGTGGCCGAGGGGACGTGAAAGGCCGGTCTTGCCCTGGCCAGATCCAGCGCTGAGTTGCCTGAGGAGGCCACCACCAGCGAGTTCTGTCTCCAGGCGTAACTGGTGGCCCTGGCGTAGGCAAGGTACCCGGCGACGTCGTCAGGCTCATTCATCATCCGCCAGCCGCCCAGGCTCATGTTTATCACGTCAACCCCGTCGTCGGCGGCATCGACTATGGCTTCGATAATCCATGAGGCGTAGCCGTAACCGTGGCTGGTCAGAACCTTGTAGTTGGCGATGCCCGCCTCCGGGGCCACTCCGATTATGCGTCCCTGCTGGGTGGGGGCGGCTATGGAACCTGCCACGTGGGTTCCGTGGCCGCTGTAGTCGTTTTCATCCTCAGCGGGGACCTCACCGTAGTCGGGATGCGTATGGTCCACCACATAGCTTTTGCCGTACAGGTAGTTGGGTTCTATGTCCGGATGATGGTAGTACACTCCCGTATCCAGTACGGCAACGACCGCTCCTTTGCCCGTTTCCATCTCCCACGTCTCCGGCACTCCGCCCGACCGCTTTATATCCCACTGCAGGCCGCCGTAAAGATCGTTGTCGCCTGCCTGCTCAGGTGCTGACTCATCCAGGGCGACCCGATTCACCGGAGACTCCATCTCCCATATGATATTCGGGGCAACCTTAACCACAGAGCAAAGCTGCCCGGCTGCCTGCTGAAAAGAATCATGATGGGATCTCACCACCACGACTCCGATCTGCGGGATGGTGTTGAGCACCTGTCCGCCCACCTGCCGTATATCCGCCAAATCTTCATCGGTAATGCCGCTCTGCTGCAGCACCACCAAAAACTCCTGAGGTTCTTCTGCCTCCGCCGCGCTGCCGGAGGCTCCTGCAAAAGCAGCAGGAGAAACCATCAACAAAAGCACCGCTGCGAACACCACTGCAGCAACTGACTGTTTTTTGGGCATGTAAATCCTCCTTCTGATTGGGATCTGCCTCCACCGGAAAACGAGGGAGGGCCTGTCCTGTATACATGTATATCTGACAACTTACCCAGTCAGAACTGTGCGGCAAATATTTCGACACCAGCTGGGAGGCACTGGCGCAACCTCAGCGAACAGCTCAGGTAGGGCCAAAAGGAATTATTGCAGGGTTCAGCAGAAACATAGAGAGGAAAAGGCCTTCGTCGGCGCCTTCAGGGAGATGCCTGGCAAAGGCATCCGGAAAACCGACAGCAGAGCCTGTGCAAATCAGACCGGCAGCCCCGGTACTGCACGGAAGCCGCCGGTTGGCGCTTTCACCTCATTGAAAAACCCATGCCGCTTTTTTCTGACTCTTTCTGCATCTGTTCGGCCATCTGAATCCCCTCTTCGGCACAGATGGCCGGAAAGATGTCGACATGGTAGACATCGCTCCAGTCCGAGGTTACCTGCATCATGGCGGAAAAGCTGTCAGCCTCGAATATCAAAAGGACTTCGGGCTCAGATGTGTGCAGCCAGTACTCCCCAACCACACTTATCTCCTCGGGGACATCCCATTTCAGACGACGGGCTACTCTCTCCTGCTCTGTACCCGCCCTCACCTTCATTAGCGCAGCGAATAGCATACCTTCTCCCCCTTCCAAAGCAGATCCGGCCTGTGTACAGACATCCCTTCTGCGGTTCACCTGTGCGGGTCAGATGAACGGATGCATGCGGGGTCTGCGGCGCCAAGCAAAATATCGCCCGAAGGTTCGCGATGCATCTTCTGGTATTCGCCATCCACCGAAGCTCTCCCTGCTTCTCGGGGCGCAGTCAGCGTCCCTCCTGCCCCGCGGTGAGACCCTATACCCAGACGGCAGGGATACTCCTGCTCGATAGCGAAGGGCCCTTTCGGTCGGGCACCATCTCGGGGAGGGGGTTCAGTCCTCTTCCCCCTGCATGTGCACATCCATCTGAGGATAGGGAATGCTTATCCCCTCGCGGTCGAAGGCCCGCTTCACCTCTTCCATCATATCAAAATGCACTGTCCAGTAGTCTTCTCGTCGGGACCAGGCGCGCAGCAAAAATACAACCGCACTGTCTTCATGCTCGGCAAGTTTGACCTGCGGGGCGGGGTCGTCCAGAATGAGTGGGTGTTTTTCGGCGAGTTGGGCAAGCACCGCTTTCACCGCGTCTATGTCATCCTCGTAACCGACGCCGAAACGAAAATCCAGACGTCGGGTCGGGTTGGCCGAGAAGTTGACCGTGGCAGTGTTGGATAGATTCGCGTTGGGAATGATGACCCGACGGTTATCCGGCGTGTTGAGGATGGTGTGAAAGACCTGTATTTCCTGCACCGTACCGCTGTAGCCGGCGGCCTCGACAAAGTCGCCCGTCTCAAAGGGCTTGAAGATCAAAAGTAAAACGCCTCCGGCGAAATTGGCGAGGCTGCCCTGCAGGGCAAGACCCACGGCAAAACTGGCAGCGCCGATCACGGCAATAAATGAAGTCATTTCCATGCCCAGCACCGAGGCTATAGAGATAACCAGCAGGATCTTCAGCCCTATCCCTATCAGCGATACCAAAAAGGACCGCAGCGATTCATCGGTATCCAGCCCCTGCATCCTCCGCTGCACCAGCCGGGTCAGCCAGCCGATGACCTTCAGACCGACTATCAGGGCAACTACAGCTCCTAATATGCTCATTCCCATCGAGATAACCCACGGCAGCAGAACGTCTGTATTCATGATGTCATCCCTCTCTTTGTTCGGTCGTCCCTTTATTTTTGCGCCGGAATATGAAAAGCGGTGGCCTGTCCGCCGAGTGCGTCAACTGAGTAATTCTCCCCGCCTTCGGTAATTCCTGCCGGAGGGGATCTTGTGTAGTCATCGACGCTCCACCTACCGGCAGTACTCAGCGAAACAATGGATTCAACAGCTTGAGCCTCCACCTCAACCTGGTGCAGATAAGCTGATAAATGCCGCGGGTGGTCATGCGAGCCAGGTCAGAACCGGCAGGTTCGGCGCCTTTGTCTGACTCCAAAAAGCAGTGACGGGGAAGCCCCCTGACCAGCACGGCAGGTATACCCTGGTCGGTCTGTCCCATCAGCAGACCACAGGCTGCCGCTATACTGTCCACTATGCTGTCCACACCGCCGAACTTGGGGAGGCCGTGGCGGTCCTCCCGACCGAAATTCCCCCGCACCTCACGAAGCCCCCACCATCCCAGGGCGATATCCTGGCTTCCCCTGCCCAAAAGACGGATCTCGGAGTCAGTTATTATCACCCCAACCCGCAGGCCGCCGCCCAGGTCGCCCAGCTTGGCCGCCATTTCCTCGGCGCTTCGGTGGGGCCCGCGGGGCAGCAGCGATATGGTGTGATCACCGGGTACGTTGGATTCATCTATTCCCGCCTCAGTACACACCCTGCCATCCGGCAGGCGGAAAAACAGCAGGTAAGGCATTCTCTTCAGGGCTTGCTTCGCGCCGGACGACCACTGTGTGGTGTGTCCGGTCGCCTCTCGCAGGGCATCCCGCACCCGGACTGCCCCCATGAATGACGCCTCCTGCTGCAGCATCACCTGCAGCTCCCGGGCGTCGCGCTTGACTATCTCCGCCAGCGCCCGGGCCTTCCGTCCTGCCTCGACCTGGCTGTAGTCGACAATCCGGCCCTGTGCCTTAGCCAGCACCTTGGAAGTTACCACCAGCACATCATCATCAGAAATCTGCACGCCCTGCGACTGCAGGGCGTCGAAAACCAACCCGCTGAGGTCCGCCCCCTGCTGCACTTCGGGCATGCCGCGCAGGGGAATGAATCTGAGTTCACCGCGGGACATACCAACCACCTCCGCCGCCGTACGGACACAAACGTTGATTGCAGTGTTTCTTCATTGAGACCACCACCGAATCTCGAAACATCGACCGCCCACCTCAACTGCCTGATGCAAAAGCTTCTGTGCCGTCTGAAGCAGAGATATTAAGGCAATACCGTCCACACGTCTGTCAGGTACCAACGGTCACCAAAACGCTGAAGCTCCGCCGCCAGCTCCATACCTTCGGTACACATCTGGGCAAATCGGGCCGGAACCGTCACCCAGCCCACGCTCTCTGTGCCCGGAGCTGTCAGCTTCAATCGGCCAGGTCCCGTCTTTACTATCGCCACCAGGTCCTCTATCACTTCATCCGGTCGGCCGGCGGGAGAAATGGCCGGCCAGTATCGGCAGTATGAACCAGCGCGGGCGGCCTGACGTCCATCTCGGGCCATCTGCAGCACCCGGGTACGCCACTTTTTTACCTCCTGTTCTGACAGGATCTCCTTTTGCCCCATCCACTGAAGCAGCCGGCGGATGGTGGTTCCGCACTGGCGGACTTCTGTTTCGGAAGCCTCGAACTTTCTGGGCAGAAAGTAGCCAAAAAAGCTGGGCAGGTAGCTGAGCAGGGTGTCGGGATGGGCGGTCTGGCAGAAGGTTGAACCCGCTGACCGTACTTCTTTGTAGGAGATTGTCGAGTGATTGAACCCGTAGCTGTTTAGAGCCACCCGCAGCGTATCGATGCAGTTTCGGTAACGTCGGTATGTTGTGTTGGCAAGCCTCTTTTTTTCATCCCGCAGAAATTCATCGAAGACCCGCTGCAGACACAGCACCGAATCGTCATTTGAAAACCGCAAACGCAGAAGACGGTTTACCTCCCGGCGGTCAAACCAGGTTGGGTCATAGTCATAACCCAGCATCCGGAGGGCCTCCTGGTAATCGGGGTGACCTTCATCTTTCAGCGCACCAAGCAGCCGGCAGTACTTGCGGATTCCGCCGAAACCCTCCCACGGGCAGGCCCCGCTGCCCTCGGTGCATTCGGGGTATGGCTGTGGGTGGTTGTCCACCTCCTGCAAAGCTACAGTGTGTCTCCAATCATCGTCAAAATCATATATGTAGGTTATACTGTCGCCTACT
This sequence comes from Clostridia bacterium, assembly GCA_003551215.1. Lineage (GTDB taxonomy): Bacteria > Bacillota > Sulfobacillia > SLMV01 > SLMV01 > PUMD01. The sequence goes on from PUMD01000137.1 coordinate 52,004, forward strand.
TGCGAAAGAACATCGACCAGCCTCACCTGGGCCGCATCATTTTCTGAATACTCAGGGTCGCCGAATCTACTGCCTCCCTGGACGAAAGCATACCTGTGCTGGCACTTCCAGCCCATGAGAAGCTGCAGCATATGGTGAAGCGCCGCAAGATCAACACAGGCATCTACCCTGAACAGGCGGTATACCTCCGGGCAGGCTCCGTCGAGCTCCACCTTGAGCCGGTACGTAATTGTCTGGTCATCGTTCATCCGGCTGCTCCTCCCTGTCTTGCAGCTGACCGGCTGAAGTAACGGGAATCATCCGCCGGCAGGACAGCTGTTTGCGTTTATCCATCGTATATGCACTTTACATGCCGGTGAATCCGCACCGCAACCCCAAAGCGCTATCAGGTGATGCGGACTGCGGAGACAGAGCAAAGGCAGCGGGGAAATGCCCGGGCAAAGGGCATCGCCCAGAAGGTCGGATGACTGACCCTACCTGCCTGTTTTTCCTTTCGGTCCCTGCCAGCGCAGGAGATCTCGCCGCCGGAGCGAATTGGAAGTGATAGAACGCTGCTGCCGTCCGAAGCGACAGGCCCCGCAGCGGTACTTTCGGGAGGTGTGATATGAGCAACAGAGACGAAGCGGCGGTGTGCGGTCTGTACTGCGGAATCTGCGAGTATCGATCTGAGAACCCCTGCACGGGATGCATGTCGGTGGAGGGTCAACCGGGCTGGGTAAAGCAGCTGGACCTTGAGGTCTGTCCGCTTTACGACTGCTGCGTCAACGAAAACCACCTGCAGCACTGCGGCCTGTGCGATGATCTGCCCTGCCAGCTTTTCCTCGAGTCTCACGACCCGTCGCTCAACCCACAAGAAGCAAAAAAGGATATTGAAAACCGCATAGACACACTCAAGATGAGAAAAGAGATCGGAACTGCAGATTGGCTCATGAGGCAGAGCAAGGACAATCCGGCAGGGTAGCGGCGTGCAGCACAGGCGCAGAACACAGAAGCGTCCCTTCAGCACCCTGACGCCCACCGGCTCGGCCGGCTCACCCACCGCAGGATACATCCAAAGTAGCGAGGCTCACAGCCCGGGGCGGGGCGGTGCCGGGCTGCACAAGTCTCCAAGCACTCTTGGAAAGAAGGTGGCCTACCATGCCCAGTAATCACCGTCACTTCAACCAGATGGTGCCGATGCGAGATAAAGTAAAGCTGTCCACCGACATATATCTGCCGCAGACGACAAAGGCCTACAGCTGGCCGGCTGTACTTCTCAGGACGCCCTACGACAAGACATCGGATGCAATGGTCGAAGTCGGAGAGTATTTTGCCTCGGCAGATTACGCCTGCGTGATTCAGGATGTGCGCGGCCGTCATGCCTCCGAAGGCGAATTTGAGCCTTTCATAAATGAGGCGGAGGACGGACACGACTGCCTGCGGTGGCTGGGCCGCCAGGACTGGTGCGACGGAAGGGTGGGTACTATGGGAACCTCGTATCTGGCCCAGACACAGGCGAGCATGGCCACAACCGGTCCTCCCCATCTGGCATCTCAGTACATCAGCCAGGGTTACGGCAGCTATCACCGCACCCGCAGTCGGAGAGGGGGAGCCTTTGAGAATCACCGCCTGAACTGGATTCTGCGCATGGCAGCCACCAGCAAACAGGCGGCGGAAGATCCCTCACTGCAGGCATCAATCCGGCACATGCAGAATAATTTACTGGACTGGCTTGACGAGGGATATCCCATTCGCGAGGGCCTCACTCCCCTGAGCCGTCTTCCCACCTATGAAAAGGCCCTTATCAACTTCATGACCCACGGAATATTGGATGAATTCTGGCACAATCCTGGACTCAACCTGAACCCGCATTTCGATAGCTACCCTGACGTGCCGGTGACCTGGCTGGGCAGCTGGTACGACGGTTACGCGCTGGAGACGCCGGAAAACTTCTGTCAGCTGGCCCGACGGGCGCAGTCACCTCAGCGACTGATTATGGGGCCGTGGGTCCACGGCATGAGCGCAGAACAAAAGACCTGGGCGGGTGACATAGATTTTGGACCGCAGGCTGCCTTCGAATCGCTGCGGGAAAGAAGACGCTGGTTCGACTGCACGCTGCGGGGGATAGAAAACGGGGTCGATGAGGAACCGCCTGTACGCATCTTCGTCATGGGCGGAGGTTCAGGCCGCAAGCTGTCCAGCGGGAAGATGGACCATGGAGGCAGATGGCGCTGCGAGGCGGAGTGGCCGCTTGGCCGGGCTGTCGATTCCCGGTATTATCTTCAGTCAGATGGCGGGCTCTCGGTCGATCATCCGCCGGCGGATGCCCCACCCTTCACCTACGATTTCGATCCGGCCGACCCCGTGCCCTCCATCAGCGCTGCTGGTCAGACGGTTTTCACCTCTTCAGGAGGTGGGTACGATCAGATGCAGGACCCGACCACCGGTGCCGGCGGTACCTCGCTTCCCCTCTCTGCACGGTCTGATAATCTGGTCTTCATGACTCAGCCGCTTGAGCGCAATACGGAGGTGACCGGGCCGATAGAGGTGGTCCTGTTCGTCTCCTCTTCGGCGGTAGATACGGATTTCACCGCCAAACTGATTGATCAATACCCGCCCAACGAGGACTACCCGCAAGGGTACGCGCTGCAGCTTACCTACAGCATCCAAAGATGCCGCTACCGCAGCGGTTATGACTCGGAGCTGCTGATGGAACCCGGGCGGATATACCGTCTGTGCTTTCCGCTGGCACCGACGGGGAACCTGTTTTGCGCCGGGCATAGAATACGTGTGGATATATCCAGCAGCAACTGGCCCAAATATGAGGTGAATCCCAACACCGGCGAGCCAGTCGGGCGGCACCGGTGCCGGCAACGAGCGCGCAACCAGGTGTTTTGCGACGCGCGGCACCCGTCGCACATCGTGCTGCCGATCATTCCGGGCAAAAATGGGGCCAACTGAAGGAGATTAGCCTGTGAGTGCATCATCGGGGGGCGGAGCCGGCCTTGCTATCCTCGGGTCCGCCCCCGGCTGTTTGGTCCTGGCGGCATGGCTCTCATTCGCTCTCGGACCGGTACAGCCACAGCAAAGGTCGAAAACCGGAGTCCGATGCTATTCAATCCTGCATCATAATTAGCTGCCCAAAATCCGCACGTGCGGTTGGTCAATTGCAGGAATGCCGCCGACCGGCAGCTGCCATTCGGCGGCATTCGGGTATCCTATTGGCCTTTGTGTCAGAGAATGGTTACTCCGGCCGGCTGCTCAGCTTCAGCGCGAGACGGCAGGCAGCAGGGAGTAGATGCTCGGACTCATTGCCCTTCGAACTGATGCACCGCCGGCTTTTGGTCCGGGGCCAGGGCGCTTTCGAAGGGTTCTCCCCCGGTCCGGCGGTGAAAGTCGTCTTTGATCCGCCGCATAAGGTCCTCGTCGGTCACGACCTCGTAGGCAGCCTCAGCCAGCACTTTCGCGGCAGTAAGCATGCCCGCATGCCCTATGCCGGAGCCGGCCTGCGCAGCGTACTGCCAGGAATGGCCAGGCGTGCCGATAACGCCGCAGGCAACACGAAGCCGGGCGACGGGACAGCACCAGCTGACATCTCCCACGTCGGTGGAACCCCTCGGTTCATCTTCCTTTGGCGGTTCTGAAAGCACCTCGTCGCACAAAATCCTGTCGTGCAGCTCGGCGGGCAGCTGGCGCCGCTGCTGCGCAGACCTCCTCTGCTCGTCGGTTATTGTCTCGCTGATCTGCTCGGCGAACTCCCGTTCCTCGGGGCCAAACTCCGGCGGCCCCACCCGCTCGAAGCACTCGAACAGAAGCTCCGTCATCGGTTCGTTGGGCAAAACGTTGTATATAGCCTTCAGCATCTCCACCTCAAAGGTGGTCTCGGTCATCTCCGCTGCTCCGGAGGCGCACTTTACCACCCGCTCCCACAGACTGTCCACCTCAACCCGCTGCACCGAACGCACCAGGTACCACACCTTTGCCTCTGGGGGCACCACATTGGGCTGGCCCCCTCCTCCGGTTACTACGTAGTGGACCCGGGCTTCGTCCGGCATGTGCTCCCGCAGAAACTCAACCCCCATGTTCATAAGCTGCACTGCATCCAGCGCACTCCGACCCAGGTGCGGGTCTCCGGCGGCATGAGCAGATTTACCGTGGAAGGTAAAATTGGCGGCGTTGTTCGCCAGGGTGGTGCCCACGGACGGGCGGTTGATCTGATCCGGATGCCAGTCGAAACACACATCGCATCCGTCAAACACCCCGTCGCGGGCCATAAAGGCCTTGCCGCTGAGGTTCTCCTCCGCCGGGCAGCCGAAGTATTTGACCGTCCCCTTCAGACTTTCTTTTTCCATGGCCTTCTTCAACCCGATGGCCGCTCCATAGGAGCCGGCTCCCAGCAGATTGTGACCGCAGCCGTGGCCGGGTGCGCCTGGTTTTCGCTCTTTTCGGTAGGGGACTGCTTCCTGCGACAATCCGGAAAGCGCATCGTACTCTCCCAAAAAGCCCACAACCGGTTCACCGCTGCCCCAGGTGGCGACGAAGGCGGTGGACATATCCGCTACTTCTGTCTCTACGGTGAAACCTTCATTTCGCAGCGCTGACGCGAGGCATTCGGCTGAGCGCGTTTCATGCAGCGCCAGTTCGGCGAAATCCCATACGCGGTCGGCAATCATAATGAGTTCATCGCGTTTTTCATCTATGTAACTTATTGCTGACTCTGCCTTCACTGACAAAGAAATCACACCCCTCTGCAATCTTGGCTGTATTTATTCCTTACATGATCCAGTCTGGAATCCTGCCTGATACTCTGTCAGTGAGACAGTCAGGTGCTCTGCTGCTTATAATGGTTCATGAAATACCACGCCACCCCCAAAAGCAGGGGAGTAACCAGGTGAGCCAGGGTGGTGAATCCGATCCCCCAGTGATCATTTAGGTACCGCAGACCAAAAAGCGGCACCTCCCGCAAGCTTTCGTGGATCACCCGCAGGATGGTATACCACCATAAAAAGGACCAGAACTGATACCCAGCGGGCAGCTGCAGCCGCTGCAGGTAAAAGTATCGTAAGAACAGTATCAGTCCAAACACCGCGGCGTAGATCTGTGCGGGATGCCTGGTTCCCAGCACCTCCGCGGGACGGCCGAGGCCGTGCTGGTTGAATATTGTGGCCATCCTCACCAGCGCGTACCCCAAAGTCAATCCGGGCACCATTGCATCCACAAATGACGGAAAGCAAATGTCTTTGTGCCGCAGGTACAACCAGGCGGCCAGAACACCTCCGAGAAGGGCACCGTGCCAGGACAACCCTCCGTGGTCTATTCTGATTATCTCGCCGGGAGTATCAGCATACCTCGACCAGTGGACCAAAACGAAAATTAGCCGGGAGCCCACTATACCGCCGATGATACCGCACAGAGCGGAGGTCAACACGGCATCCTCATCCCACCTGTACCGCTGTCCCTCCAGAGCCAGATACCATACCCCCAGTCCTATGGAGATGGCCAAAAACAGACCATACCACCGCACCCCAAAACCGTTAAGCCGGAACACGTAAGGGTCAATATTTTCCACGTACAACGAAGATCCCTCCTATCGCCCGCATACTATGGCAGTTCATCTGGAATCTTTTCACTGATACCCTTGCAAAGTGAGGATACAGCAAAGACGCAGAACCCGCCAGGGAGTGAAGGGGGTTCACGGTCCTCGGGGCACACAAACTGACCGCCCACGTGCACAGGTCTCCGGGGGCTGATGATAGCCATCGAGGTTTTAGCACCCTCTGCCAAATGCACAGTACAGCCAAGCTACACCAGCGCACCATCAGCCGTCTCCGCTGACGGCACAGCATCGGGGCCCATCAACCTCCTGCCCCCTCAGGAGACAAAAAATACAGTACAATGGCTACCACTGCTGCAAACAAAAAGCCGTATATACCGCGGAAGACGCTACCGCCTATGACCAGCATGGCGGCTGCAATGATGAGGATACGATTGATTTTTGCATCCCGCCTGCGCATCTTTTCATCCTGACCCACGTCCTCCGGCTGATGCGCTGCCGGAGGACGTTCCTCATCACAGGCGGCCTCAGTTTTTCTGTCGCCGCTTTTGCGGGACATCAATTACACCCCCAGTTGGAACCTGATAAGGCGAAGATCGTGGGCCTTATCGCTGCAGTACAGATACCTCCGAGGACCACAAGGTAAAGCAACAGTTGTGTGCCCATCTCATCGAAACAGTCGGGCAAAAGCCGGGCAGAACCTCATCTTACCTGGTGCAGATCATCTCTTGCGAACTGCAGGGTTCGCAATCCACCGCTGAGGTTGCGCACCTCATAACCGTTCTGCATCAGAATTCTGGCGGCGTAATAACCGCGGATCCCCACTTGACAGTACACCAGTATCATCTCCCCCTTGGGCAGCTCATCAATGCGGCCACGCAGCTCATCCACGGGTATATTCACGGCCCCCTCGATGCTGCCGGACTCGAACTCCCCTGGACTGCGCACGTCCACGATGAATGCTTCATCTGGGTCCATATCCAGCATTTTTCGCCAGGTGATCACTTTCATGTCTCCGTTGAGAATGTTGCCAGCCACGTACCCAGCCATGTTCACCGGGTCCTTGCCCGACGAAAACGGCGGCGCGTAAGCCAGCTCGAGCTCCTGCAGATCGAACACCGTTTTGCCGTGACGCAAGGCTGCGGCCAGCACATCTATACGCTTGTCCACGCCGTCATATCCGACCACCTGCGCACCAAGCAGCTGCCCGTCGTCATCAAAAAGCAGCTTCACTGCCAGCGACTCGGCCGCCGGATAGTATCCTGCGTGAGACTGAGAGTGGGTCACCGAGGTGTGAAATGTTCGGTCCTCTGACAGCAGCCTCTCCGAGCTGGCACCTGTTGCGGCAACGGTGAGATCAAAGACTTTCAGGATGCTTGTGCCCTGGGTTCCTCTGTACTTGCTGCAGCGCCCGGCGATGTTATCAGCAGCTATGCGCCCCTGCTTGTTGGCCGGCCCGGCGAGGGGAATCAGCGCAGGTTCGCCACTGACGAAATCTTTGACTTCAATCGCATCCCCGATGGCGTAGATGTGCGGATCAGACGTCCGCAGGCGGTCGTCCACCCAAATCCCTCCAGTCGGACCGATCTCCAGACCGGCTTCTTTGGCCAGATGTGCATTCGGTTTCACTCCAATGGCCAGGATAGCAAAATCCGCATCCAGCCGCGTCCGGCTTTCCAGCTCCACCGTAATGTCCTGCCTGCCCTCCTCAAATCCGGTGACGGCATCCCCAAAATGCAGCTCGATGCCGTTTTCCCGCAGATGATGGTGCACGATGGCAGCCATTTCCCGATCAAGCGCAGGCATAACCTGATCAAGCATCTCGACCAGTGACACCTCAAGTCCCCTATGTTTCAGATTCTCCGCCATCTCCAGGCCGATAAAGCCGCCGCCGACCACCACCGCCTTCTCCGGTTGAAGGCCGTCGATGAACTGGTCAATACGGTCAGCATCGGGTATGTTTCTCACGGTGAAGACTCGGTCGCTGTCTATGCCCGGAATGGGCGGTTTGACCGGATCGGCACCGGGAGACAGGATCAAAACGTCGTAAGGCTGCCGGTAGACGTTATCATCGTTGAGGTCGCGAACGATCACTTCACGCTGCTCGGGGCATATCTCGGTTGCCTCGTTGAGCACCCTGACATCAACTTTGAAGCGCCTCTGCATGGCTTCGGAAGTCTGCACCAGAAGATCGCTTCTGTCTTCGATCACGTTTCCTATGTAATAGGGGAGTCCGCAGTTGGCATAGGATATGTACTGGTCTCGTTCCAGAATAATGATCTCCGCATCCTCATCCAATCGCCTAAGGCGTGCAGCAGCACTGGCACCTCCGGCAACTCCGCCGACGATTACCACACGTTTGCTCATAGTATATCCCTCCAGCACACAGAAATGTTGCAATGATTGGTTCATCCCTTCACCTACACAGCTTGGTCTGAAGTCCAAGTGATATCAAGATGTGAACCACGAGGGAAAAGCGGGGTCTGAACGGCCTGAGGAAACGCACACTTGCCTTGCTGCCGAGCTTGCGGAAGTTCAACACCAGGTACCCGGGCGTAGAGGTGACCTGCTGAGAGGTGGCTTCTCGTGGCTACAGGCGGGATTGGTCCCTCCCGGCGTAATTCCACAGGTTGCTGCCTTGCAGACCAGCCATCTCCCGCACCTCCTCGGGCACGACTCTCCGGGGGGAGCCCCACCAGTACAGCGAAAGCCATCTCCGCAGCCGCACCAGTAGATGTCCAATCAACGCGACCATCTCCTTTCATGTCATGATAAAAACTCCGCGCCAGCCTGCGGATGATTACCGCGGCAATCATCCCACCTCTATCATATCATATTCGCTAGCTGCCCTGATTCTCTAGCAGCCTGCGGAAAAAGCTCACCAGTCTGGGGTCGAACTGAGTGCCAGAACACCTATCGATCTCGGCCAGTGCCTCCTCTCTGGTGAGGGGTTCCCTGTAGGGGCGCTGCTGTGTGATGGCTTCATAGGCATCCACCAGCGCAGTAATCCTGGACTGCAGGGGTATCTCCTCACCCTTTAAGCCGTGCGGATATCCAGAACCATCCCAGTGTTCGTGATGAGACAACACACCTGTGGCCACCGATTCCAACCGCAAATTTGACCTGACTATGTAGTAACCCATTGAAGGGTGTCGGCGAACCTGACGCCATTCCATCTCATCAAGCTGACCCGGTTTGCTGAGCACTTCTTCGGGAAGGGCAAGCTTTCCGACGTCGTAGAGCCTGCTCAACAAGACCAGCTCCGCAAGGTCCTCTCCCTCCAACCCAGAAAGCTGCCCCAGCTTGCGTGCAAGCTGTTCGCCAGAGGCGCTGGCAGATACTCCCTTTAGTCGAGGGAAGGGCGTGCTCCTGTTGCCTTCTCTGACAAAGACATGCCCGCTACCTTCACACTGTTGACAGAAACGAACCCTGTCCGATCCAATCGCAGAATATGAGGTGACAATTCCCCTGCCGTCACAGACCCAACAGGCAACTATGTTCCAGACAGTCAATGAACGGCCTCCTTTATCCGCCGGTCCAGAACGAGTGCGAGCAATGTGGCGGGCAAATGATCGCCGATTTATGATCGGACGAAGACCGCCCTCGAAGAAATAGGTATAGATAAGGATGCCCCTGCTCGACAGCAGATCATATATTCACCTGCAGCCCATGAAAAAATGACTGCAGCAAAATATTGCTCATTCCGGCCGAGAATGAAAAACCCTGTCGGTCATTGTTTCTATTCCTCATCAATGGTGCCATTCCTGCATCAAAATTGGTATCAACTACCTGTTGGAATCTCTACCAGAAGCATTCGAGAACGATAACCGGGATTATCGGGAATAGGCCTGTCCCCGGGGGGCACGCTGATACCAATTGGCACCATTTCCCGGATGTGGTTGCAGTAAGTGTTACAGATTCATAAGTTTTCGCACATTAGAGGCAAAAAGAGCTCAATCTGAGCAACATCTGAGCACGTTCTGACTGACATCTGAGCAGGGTATGTTCAAATGTATTTGACGCTGATGAAATCTTTGCCTATTGACCGATGAGGTGGCCTCCGTGAACAGCCAAAAAACCTATTTATTCGGAGTCGCGCTCCTGATAGTCGGTGCCGCTTTGGTCGCCTGGCCGGTGTTTCAGTATGCCTACGGACACTATCAGCAGGCGCGGCTTGTGCAAAAGTACTCGGAAGCCTCGGCTTCATCTCACGCTGACACGAGCCACCCTACTTCTGAGCCGACAGAGGACCTGCGTTTTCCCCCACCGGATACACAACCGAAGGATGAAGGCCCGTTCATACTGACAATTGACAAGATCGGTCTGAGCACCGCGCTGGTGTTCGGTGTGGAGCTTCCCGATCTGGCTAAGGCTCCGGGGATATACCCGCAGAGCGTGATGCCGGGACAGAAGGGGAACTTCTCGGTCGCCGGACACAGAACCACCTACGGCGCCTGGTTCCGAAGACTTCACGAGCTGGAAGAAGGAGACCTCATAACTGTCGAGTCACCTAATGCGGAGTATATCTACGAGGTGCAATCGGTGTTTCAGTATGCCTACGGACACTA
>PUMD01000202.1 GCA_003551215.1 Clostridia bacterium
GAGACTGCCTCCTCCGATGATACCTGACAGCATACACCCACGGCTGAAGGTGCAAAGCAGACCGTCCGGCGCCTCTGTCTTTTGCTGTCGGAGAACGCACTGCAAAAGCCGGTTATTAGGGAAGATAAAGGTTAAGACGGGACTGTTCCGGGTGTGATGCCATGGTGACTTTTCTCGCAGTTGTGTTCTAATCAGATGAGCCTCGGTTCGGCTGTTGCCGCGGCTTTTACGCGGGCTCCTGGCTAGTCGGACCAATCTCCAAAAAAGCCACCAGCGGCCCGCCTTCGACTTCTTTTCATCACGGCCAATTACTGCAGTATTCCCCACACCTCCTTTCCCGGGTGAAGGTATTGCCCAAAGCTGTATCCGGCAGCGCCCGACGGTACTTGCTCTACCGCCAAATGGGTCTTATCAAGGGATTCCTCACAGAGCAACCACTCTCTGTGGGGCCCCGGGTGCCAAATGCCTAGGGGCGATAAGCCAGGCAGGTCTGCGTGGGAAGCTGGCCAATCGGTGCTGGTGGGCGGTAGAGGGACGTCTGCGGGGCCGGAGAGAACCGACCCCAACTTTTGTTCTAACCCTGAAGTCCCTGAGACTGCAGATAGTTCAACAGACCTTCTCCGTGCTGCTGTTCCTCGTCCTGGATGTGCTGAAGCGTCTGCCGCACCGCCGGGTTGGTTGACTGAAAAATTCCGTTGTCGTAGCTGTCGGAGATGAATTTCTCCATCATCATCGCATCCCTGCACAGAAGGGCGTCCTCCTTGTTTTGCCCTCCGCCGGTCTGCTGTCTGCTCTGAGCGCCTCCGGGTGCAGGGTTCTGCTTCTGGCCTCCTCCGGAGGTCGAGGGCTGTTTTCCTGAAAGCAGCTGATCGAGACTGTTGTAGTGCTGCCTTTCCTGTTCGGCAAATTGCGAGAACATGTTCTGCAGCTGGGGATCTGAAGCTTGCTGGGCGAATTGTTCGTACTTCTGGATGCACACCTCTTCGTGTTTTTTATGATCCTGCAGTGCCTGGCGTTCCTGCTGAGTGAGTTGAACGTCCACGCATACCACCTCCGCTATCAGTTTGGGGAACCCAGTACAGGGCTATACTGGTATATTGCGGAATCGGCCTCTGGTTTCTACCTCAGCTGATCAGGCGGCGCCAAAGGTACGGGGTTGGGGCTTTCGTGCCGGACTTTTTGTGAGGGGGAAGGAACGCTGTTGATCGGATCGGACTGCCGTCCCGCGGTGGGGCCAACAGCGAAGGTCGGGGAGGGGTTAGGTGGCGGCCGTGTCCGACGACGATGTCAGTGCTGGAGTTGGGGTAGTCATACCCAATAATTTGCCTCAGGAAGTCATTTTTGGCCATGCCCATCTGATTGGATGGCAGGATGCAAGCTTGCCGATAGCATAAAGACTCTGGAGGTTAGCTGAAACCAGCGACTGCCGAGCTGGCCGACCACGGTCGCACCGAGGTTGAGCATCTTGCAAATGGGTTGAGTCTGAACCCAGAATAATCGGCGAAGACATATCAATTATAGCTGCATTATTCGACTGCGCCCCCGGGGGTGCGGATAGGGGGCGTATCCTGCGCTGGTAGATCGACTTTCCCCTGCCATGTTTTGACCGTTCCTTTTCATCTCCCTGAAGTCGCGGCATCCAGGGCGTCTGCGGGACTGTGAATCACCAGCTGAGGCCAATAATTAAAGGTCCAGACCGCTTGTCACTCTAGCTGTCCGGGTCGCGCTGCAGGGTTACCGTTTCAGTCCTGACCTGTCGGGAGGTAAAGAGCCCTCCCCTGGTCAGGTAGGTCAGTTCGATGCGCTCTCCGGGAAGCCGGCCGGACATGACCTCAGTAAACTGTTCGGTCGTGCGGATTTCAGTGCCGTCTATCTCCCTTAAGTGACCGCCGCTGAGGCGGTACACTTCAGAGGCAGGCGAGTTGTCTGCAACTCTGACCACCTGTACGCCTTCTGAGTCGTCTTCCACCGAGACCCCGAGCCATCCATCTCCGACCTGACCCAGCCGTTCATCTATGGAAGCCAGCTCATACAGCAGATCATCCATGTACGACTCCACCGTTACATTGATATCCTTGAGCCGATCAACCTTTTCCTCCAGCTCTTTTATGCGTTCCCTGAGGTTCTGGTTATGCGCCTTCAGATCCTCCACGATGGGGTCATTATCCTGCTGCCAGGTGACCTCCTTCGCCAGCAACTGCTCAAGCTCCTCGTTGTCCCCCTGCAGCTGCTCGTTGACAGACAGCAGGTTTTCTATGTTATGCGTGAGTGAGGCAGGACGCATATCAGGTTGATCCAGCAGCGCGTTGGCTGACCTTATGCACATAAGCAGGTTGAGGTTGAGTACGACCATGACCCCAAGCAGGATTGCGACTATGAGAAAGATCTTTCTTTCGGGTTTGATTCCGCACCCCTCCCTTCACTTCACACACGAACTCCCCAACCGCGTATTCAGTCTCCCGGGGTAGATTGTCCTCGGTGGCCGGTCTTCGACCTACATACACAGCATGTTTCATATTTCGACCCAACCCGGTGCGTAACCTGCAAGCAGATCATGACACCGGCCACCCATTTTGTGTTTTTGCCGAATAGGTACCGTGGTGAGGTTATATCCGATTTGCACAAAAAGTTTCAGCCGGGCTGCGTCAGTCTGGCCCAGAGGGGAAAAGCAGGGTGCATGTCCCGGCTGGATCATGCACCCGTCGGGGATGAGGCCTACAGCATGTGCCCCAGCAAGATGGTGACTGAAGTGAAGTATATGAGCAGTCCGATTATGTCTTTGACGGTTGTGATTATCGGGTCAGAGCCGGCTGCTTCGTCCATGCCCACCCGGAACAGCAGCCATGGAATGAGAAATCCCAGCGTTGTGGCTGCAGTGATGGTCAGCGCGAGGGCAATCCCTACAGCCCACCCCAGGCTGGCGATGCCCTGCCACAGGTATGCCACCAGACCGCCCAGGGTTCCGCATATCAGGCCCATTACCGCACCGTTGAACACTTCCTTCAACCAGGCGGCGAAGACCCCGCCCGGGCGTATGTGTCCCAAGACCAGTCCCCGGGTGAATATAGTGGAGGACTGGGTGCCGACGTTGCCTCCCATGTCCATAATTACCGGCATGAAAAAGGCAATGAAGGGAACCGACCGCAGAACCTGCTCGTACCCGGCGATTACTGCGCCGGCTATCATGCCCCCGGCGAGGGCGAGGAGCAAAAAGGGCAGCCTGACCCGCAGCACCTGGGGGAGGGTTCCCCGGATCAGCCGGCGGCTCCGCCCGGATTCCTCCTTCTGAAGCGGCAGCAGGCCGGCTTTTCCAAAGAAGTCTTCGGTGGTTTCATCCTGCAGGATGTCGATGGCGTCGTGAACTGACACTACTCCGACCAGGCGGCCCTCGCTGTCCAGTACGGGCAAGGCATTGAAATCTCTTTCCTGCAGAACGCGGGCCACCTCCTCCTGATCATCATCGGTTCGGACGCTGATGACCCCGGGGTTCATTATGCTGTGCAGCGGGGCTGATGATTCGGCCAGCACCAGTTCCCGGAAAGACAGCACACCTTCAAGCCTGCGAGTATCGTCCGTTACGTAAACAACGTAGGGGTTTTTCACCCTGCCGACCTTCCGGCGAATTCGCTTCAGGGCCTCCTCGACTGTACTGTCTTTGCGGACGACAACGAAGTTGGGATTCATAAGCCGGCCGGCAGTGCCCGGTTCGTATCCCATCAGGCTGTTTGTTTTTCTACGCTCTTCGGGCGACAGCTCCGACAGCAGCCTGGCTGCCACCTTGGCGGGCAGCTCATCCAGCAGCCTCACCCGGTCGTCGACTGACAGGTCACCGAAGAATTCGACCGCCTCGGTCTTGCTGAAACCCGACAGCAGTTCACTTTGCATGATGGGATGCATGCACTCGAATAACCGGAGGGCCTTGTCCTTCTGCAGCAGACGGAAAATGACAGTCTGTCCGGGGGCGTTGAAGTGGTATATGGCGTCACGAATTTCCAGCTCGTCTTCATCTTTCAGCAGTTCTTTCAGCGCATCAAGCTTGCGATTCTCGAGGTGCGCACGGATGGTTTCTGCAAGTACCATGGTTATGCATCCTTTCTGAATATTGGGATGAGCTGATGAGATCATCATCTGAGTCCGGGATGGGTTGACCGTTTGCCATCGTGCGTCACCCCCTCACGAGCATTTTGCCGGGCAGCAACCTGCCGTGAGGTAGTATCATCGAATATTATGCCGGTTCCTGCTTTTATATCATGTTCTTCCGCTTCGGGCTGTTTGGGCTGAAGCGGCCTAGATCACGGTTGGGCTCACCTTCCATTCATAACCTATCCTAACCGGTACGTGGATCTTCCACACAGTGTAAATTATACGGATCGGAGTGCTGCCGGTCAACAAATGGATTCCCTGCCGGTCATGTTTCGAAGTGCAGTCTGACCTGGCATTTTGAAATGAAAACTGGACCGACCACTGCTTGATGCCGGTCCAGGAGATGTGCTCCCGATCAAGGGGGTATGTTGCGAGGAGCACTATCTATAGTCTGTCAGATGATGGTGAGAGATCTCAAGTGCTTTGGGGAAATATCTCGACAAATCAGAGAATTGCCGGGGTTTTGGGCGACGATAAACCTGACGTCTGGATTTTGAGGTTGAATATGACTCGGCGAATCTGGCAGCTTCACCCAGGCGGGTCGGGTTCTGAAAGCCCAATGAACGAATGCAGATTCGTCACCTTCGTTCCCAGTGGGCGGTCCCCCGGTTGCCGATCACGATGGTCAGTTTGCCGGATATGCGCTTTTAGTAGTGAAGGCAGGTCATATCTTCCCAGCAGTCATGGTGCCGGTGCTGTTTACGTATTGGGCGATCATGTGCCGGTCGTCTCGCCTGCGGTACTCGGCCAAGGCGTGCGTAGGGCGAGAGGGGGAGCCGGTATGATAGATGCCGCCCATGTCGTCTTCGAGAACCTGGCTTTTGTCCGACTTCACCTGCCGGTATCTCTGATAGATGGTGTTCCTTGTTCTGTGAGGAAGCAGGCGGTCGGATATCATCTGGGCTATCTGCAGGTGAGTTCTGTCAGGATATTTGCGGCGGAGGGCGTCAAAGGCCTCTTCCATCTTCTGCTCCTCAGCTTGAGCCCACCTGACTCCGCTCGCTTTGGCACTATCTTCAGCAGCATTGGACTGCTAGTGTCCTCAGCGAGCTCAACGGATATTTTCAGGTCAGCAGCCACAGCCGGCAGAACATCCCCGAGGGGGACAGATGGCTCCCTCTTCGACCTGTACCGGACGATTTCATTTTTCGAGGGCGTCTGCGACGTCAGCATTTTTGTTCCTTTCTCGGCTGTGCCTCTGACAGTGCGATCCTATCAATCAAGGGGCCTTCTGTGTTCAGCGGGGCAAAGCAAGGCCCGTGATCACTTTTCATATTCAGGGTGTTCGTTTCATCCTTCTCCTCACCTCGGAGACCATCTGAAAAGCTGGTTTCCATATGATTGCAGGATAGACCCCGAAGAGCAGCTGCAAGCGGGCAGAATAAATGCCGATACAAAAGGTACAAGCGGAAAGCACGACTAAAAACACAACGGTTTTTACCGGCAGAGGCTGTAACGGCAAAATGGTATTCACCGGTATGACATACACCTGTCACACCCGCGTGATTTGCTATCAATGCGACGCTTTTTGAGGCAGGATATGGATGGCAGATGTTGAAGTGTATTAATCCGAGTGCAAGTGCCTCGGCAGGGCGTTGCAACGTTTTTCCGCATGTAGGGCTCAACAGCAAATTACAAGTGAATCCAATATATGAAGATAGGGCCAAAAGAGAACCCGTCAGGACGAAATGGGGATCTATCGGTTTGGGTCTGAAGGCGTTCGAGTTATCCGCAGGATCGTAGGTCTTGGACACTGATCAGCTGGTGGCAATTGGGCAGTACGTTATGACTGGTTTGACCGCGGGCCGATTGTGTCATCGGCCAGATTGAGGGGGAAGCCATGGTGGCACATAACCAGGCAGAGGCAGTATCCGCTGAGAAGCGGGCTCAGGTTGAAATACACACCCTAGGCGGATTTACGGTGAAGTGCGGGGACGAGGTACTTTCTGAGAAGGCGCGGCGTGCAAAGAAGCTTTGGAAGCTGTTTACATACCTGCTCAGAAACAGAGGACAGAGGGTTCCTTCAGGCACCATAATCTCCAGGCTGTGGCCCGACGGAGAAAGCGCCGATCCGCAGAGCGCCCTGCACAACCTGATGTATCGTCTGCGGCAGCTGTTCGACGATGCATCGCTGGATGGTTCACCGGTTCACATAGAGTCATCGGGAGGCAACTACTGTTTCCGGCTCAACGAGGAGTGCTGGCTTGATGCCGACGAGTTTCTCAACCTCTCTCATCGAGCCTCCTCCATTTCCGATAGCCAGCCGGCGGAGGCAATGGATGCCTACCGTGAGGCGCTTTCCCTTTACCGGGGTCATTACCTCGACGGGTGGTTTTACGACCGGTGGGTCATCTCGGCGAGAAGGCAGTACCGGCGCAGGTATGCAGACAATGTGGTGGGATTGCTGGAGCTTCTCCGGCGGTTTGGCAACTACCCGGAGATAATAGAGGTCTGTAAAGATGCACTGTCAATTGAACCTTTTTTGGAGGTCGAGGATCTGCATTACTTCTACATGGAGGCGCTGGCCGGGCAGCATCGTTCCACCGAGGCGCTCAATCATTACGATTTCCTTACCCAGAGGTTGCATCAGGAGTACGGCAAGCACCCCTCGCGGTCGCTGCAGAATCTACGGAAGATGATCGCAGATGGCGAGATGAGTGTCCCGGGAGCGAGGATGAGCCGGGATATTGCCGCGGTGCGCGATCAGCTGGTGGGCCTGGGGGAGATAGAAGGGGCCTTTCTGTGCGACCGGAGCGTGTTTCGCGAGCTTTTCCGGGTGCAGGTCAGGTTATCCGAACGTATAGAAGATGAGGTTATACTCGGTCTGCTCACGGTGGAAGGTAAGAATGGTCAGCTGCCGAGCATAAAAAATCTGGGCAGGGTGATGACAGAGCTGGAAAATATCCTGGTCACCAACCTGAGGAAGGGCGATGTGGTCTCACAGTGGACCGAGGCGCAGTATCTGGTCTTGCTCACTGGCGCAGGGGAGAAGACTCCCCGGGTATGTCGGGAGCGAATATGCCGGGAATTCGATAAAGTGATCATCGACGATACAGTCAGCCTGAGCTGTCAGTTTGAGGTGGTGCATCCGGAAGATAGCGTATGGACGCGCGGATAAAGTGCAAGCAGATTACATTTGGGGGGCTGCCGGGTTATACGACAGCCTCTTTGCTGGATGCTTTGACCTAAGCATTTTGGCAGCTTGTGACTGCCTATCAATCATCTGCTGAATCAAGGTTGTCTGATTGCCCTGAACCTGGTTGTGAGATCAGTGGGTGATAAACGGCAGACACTGCACAGAGCCACAATACCGGCTCCGGTCACGCAACCAATGGTTTTTTTTTGCCTCCTTATTTTGATAACAACGCCGACCCTGAAAGGAAGCTGCCGATGTTCAAAAAGAAATGCCCCGATTGTGGTCGCTGCTCCTATTCAGCTGCTACCGCCGGCTCCTGGGAATGTCCTTACTGTGGTGCGGATTTATCCTGCGTCAAAGCAGAGGCGGAGACTACGGATAAAAGGGGCGGTATAAGTCAAAGGATGGGCGGCGGCCTCAGCTGAACAGAATTGTACGATCCCATGGCTGCCCGGCGGTATAGTGGCCTCACCTCCTGAATCCTGTGAGGACAAGCTGCCGGGTATTTTCTGGCGGGTTTGGGCTTGGCACCAGGGGACAGTTGTCTCAGATGCAGCCTTTCGCCGGTTTTGTGTCGAGGGCTCACTGTAGATATCCAACTGTCCCTGACCGTAACCCGGCATGCGAAGACTGGAATTTGGTGCGACCGCTCAAACCGGTCTACTGCGGGTTCACCTCACTGTACGTACCAGTCATCATCCCAGAACCTCCCAGGGGCCCTCCTCGCCCCTGAGAGCATAAGCGTTCATTGCTACCATGAGCAGCTGCAAGGGTGGATACCGCTGGTTAGCAGGGTAGATGCGGAAAACAAACTGGTGACGACGTACATTGATGGACCGGCTCAGCTGTTAATGTGCATAAAAGGGGAGTTCATCGATATCGGAGGCCACTGGGCTGAGAACCACGTTCTGATGCTAAATCAGCTGGACACAGTGGAAGGTTGTCCGGATTCAGCGTTCCGTCCTGAAGAGCCAGTTACCAAAGAGCAGTTTGCCAAGATGCTGGTGGAGTCCGGTGCCATCGACGTAACACAGCAGTCGCACCTATGGGACCAGCTTTTCGGCGACGCAGATAAGGTGTCAGACTGGGCGCGTCCCTGTGTCAAGGCAGCCACAGCATCTGGTCTGATAGAAGGCTTTGAGGATGATACCTTCCGGCCCCTGAACAACGTAGACCGGGTGAGGTGGCAGTGATGCTGTTCCGTGCGCTGGGTCTGACGCCCGACGGAGTGCCGGTGTTTCTGTATGTAGATGAGATACCGCAGTGGGGTGCCGGACACGTGGCAGCCTTAACCGGGTACGACATAGTCCGAGACTATCCGGTGAAAGACGGAGAAGAGTTCCGTCCTTTGGGTGAAACCACCCGGGCAGAGGCGGCAGCGTTTTTGACCAGGTACCTTCAGTTGCGACTGGGAAGGTAAAAGTATGCGTGGGGAGGGTGCCCCGGCGGCATTACCGATCCAGACAGAGGCGCAGTGACGCCGGTCAACCCTCCCTACCCCGCAAAACTGAGGGAGAGAAGCTCCAGCTGCAGAGGGGAAAACCGTCGGCCGCGGCTTGCCCGAGGGTGGGGTGACTCTCCCTTGTCAGATACTCAGGCTCACTGGCTGCGAGTGTACGATTAACAGCCAAGTCCCTACCTGCACCATACTTTTCAGCGGCTGCATATTGATTACATCGGCGAAGATGACCTCGTAATGCGTTATCACCGGGGTGTGCGGGTGTCTACGCTATCCGTTGAGTGCATGTTCACAGGGCCCTTAGATACGAGATAGGAGTATCCTGCGACTCAAACTGTCCAGACTGTAGCATTGTCTCGGAGGCAGGCGGTCAGTTTTTTGCCGACTGACTCGGCAAATCTGCTGCCCTCCGCCCGTATTACACTCACCATCCGAAACGGGCGTAGACTTGGCAGTGGATTTGTACTACAATGTAGGTGCATTTGGTGAAAATTATCTGCGCGTCCCCGTAATCGAACCATTATGATTGTGTATAGTCAGTCCTTCCTTCAAATTGCCATACATAGTGCTCCAACCAACACGGTCAACCAATTTGCTCAAGTGGGCAGTGAATTGCCACCGATATCAATGGCTCTTTGCAGCTAGGCTCTGAAAGCTCTGCTGCGTGGTCGAATCTGTCACTGAATGTATTGGTGAAGTGCGCAGCTGGGAGGGTTTGCTATGAAGCAGATGATTCTGAGGGCGGTAGGTGAGGTATCAGGTGCAGAAGGTGCGGTGCTGGCTCTGAGTGAGATGGACGGCAACAGGATACTTATGCTAGGGATCGGGGTTGCCGAGGCCAGCTCTATCGCCTGGGCGGTAGAGGGTGTTTCCGTGCCTCGCCCCATGACGCACGACCTGATGGCGCACGTCATATCTCGACTGGGAGGCTCGCTGAAGCGGGTCTTGATTCATGAGGTACATGGCGAGACGGTTGTTGGACAGCTGGACATCGAAACTGATGTGGGGGTCGTGGAGGTGGATGCCCGGCCCAGCGACTGCGTCGCCCTGGCCGTCAGAGAGAACGTGCCTATTTATGCCTCCGAGGTGGTGTTGGCGTCGGCTGCCGTCTCTGACGATGCCCTCGAGACGGAAAATGAGCAAGGTGATGCGGGTTCGCGGGGGTGATACTCATGCCCGAGCAGCTGAGCGAAAAAGAGGCACAGAAGTGGTGTGAGGGCTGTCCCCTGGACATTGACATATATCATGAAGGGTGCGACGCGTACCTGCTGCGCTGGCCCCAGTGGCCGAGATGGCAGGGGGAGGAGTGTCCTGCACGACAGGCTGCCGAGGCAAGAGCGGAAGGTCAGTAGCCCTGTCAGTGGCCGGTTCCTCCACAACGATGATAATAAAGTCCAGCTCTGCATGCGCACCCATTGTTATGGCAAATCGGCAGCACAGCAATTGGGAGGGGGATAAGGGGAGGCGTCGGGTTTCTCCTATACCCGAGGGTCCGGCGTCTCCCTCGGAACCCCTTCCTCCTTTCCATATTTCCTCATGGGTGATTGAGAGTCGCGGGTGAAACAGTTTGAAAACCCAACCATTGAGGATGCGCAGTTACGCAGCAGATGGGACTGGGGGCTTTGCTGTATCCCGGACAGAGCACTTGATGCCCCCAGGATGAGATTGAGCCTCCCATTTGAGACTGAAGACAGCCAGAGACAGGCCGGCGAGATGATCGGGAAGGTCCCCCGACAGAACCCCCGAAGTCAGAGCAGCGTACCCGTCCTGTCGCAGCCTGGCAGCAAAATTCGCACAGATTCACCCTCGATGATGCAGCAACAGGGTCACCAGTCTTGAAGGGCTCTATCCGCATATTAACGAACCTCCGCCAGCGACTGTATTGACATATCCTACTATCACAAGTAGAATTATGCTACAATTCACATGTAATACTAGCCCCGCAGCTGATCTGCCACGGCCTGCGCACCAGCGGCGCGCCACTCATTCGAAAGGCGAGCATCACTTGCCGTGGGAGTCGCCAGAAAGGACGATACAATGTTGAGGCTGACCATGATAAAAGGATCTAGTAGGATGCGACCAACCGAAGGACGCCCGATCCTCAGAGTTTTGCTTTTGCTGATGATTTTTGCGATGGTTACGGGGACTCTGAGCGGCTGCCAGCTGGGGACCTCAGAAGAGCCGGACCTTCCCAACGCAGAACTAGGCCCCGACCCCGAACCCAATCCTGTTGAATTCGATCCACTGCCAAAACTGCAGGATGATCTGCGTCCGGTACATCCCGACGAGTCCGTGCATTGCACCCTGACTGAACGCTTCGGGCTTGCCAATGCAGCGGTGCGGCTAGAGCAGATCCGGGAGGTGGGGTCAGAAGCCGTGGAGGACTTCGAGGGGCAGCTCGCCATGGCCAACTGGACTCTGGCTGTTGAGGGAGCCTTGCTCAAACAGCACTATGAGATATCCAGATTGCGCTTGGAGCTGACCCGCTGTCAGTATGCGGTGGGGGACAGCAGCACCGAGGAACTGGAGTCTGCACAGGCAGCGTACGAGGAGGCGCGGGAGTCATTTATTCAATTCTGGAACGACTTCACCATCCACGATTGACCTGCTGACAGTAAAGTCGACCTGCCCGCGCCGACGGTGTGCAGGGTATACACTGTGGGCGGCAGCTTCCCCCAAAAGCACACGACTGCCTTTTTTCGGGGAGGTCGCAGCGCCGGGGAACGTTCCGGGTTCCTCAGCCAGGTGGTTTGCTTCTGTGTCAGGTGTCATCAGCCGCCCGCACCGCAGCTGCCCCCAAAGACTGGGGGCAGCTGTGTCCGGTATTGCATGCAGCACTGCACGGCACCGCATGCTGATTCAGTGACTGATGCACTTTTTGGGCCTTATGCTGTGCTCGTGCGGTGTCCGCCCAGAGGCCCCTCTCGGGGCATAGATGCCGCATGAGCCAGCAGCCCCTTCAAAATATCTGCAACTGCTGCCTGCGGTGCGCAGAAAGATGACGTGCTGCCCATGGGCGCCGACGGCAGGACGAGTGACCTATAAGCCGGCTATTTCCGACAAGAGGTCAGCCGCACGCTCCTGGTTGAAGATTCCGCACACGCAGGGACGAGCCATTAATTCGGCGGCGGCTTTCGGCTTCCGCTTTCCTTCCTTCACCTCATCCATCAGCTGTTCTACGATACCGGCGGAAACCATGCCGTGGCCGCACATGGTCATAAACCGCAGGATGGTCTCCCCGGGCAGCTTCTCCGTGGCTCCATGGATGCCCAGCGACAGGTTGGCCGTGTGGGGACATAACCCTTCCTCGGCTGCCGCCTGCAGCACTTCGTCTACAAGCCCGCTGATTACTATGGAGATGCCCAGCTCCTCGCTCTTGAGGCGGCGGAGAACTGCGCGCACTTTTTTCAGGTCGGAAAAGACGCAGCGTATGCGGCCGGTGTCGTCCAGCTCGGCGCGAATGTCCTCGTAGGTGACTCCCGTCAGGACCGTGCCGGTGTCGTAGGAGCCGATATTGGTCGGGCCCGCCTGGTAGACTATCTCCAGGATGCGCTGCATTTTCGGTCTGCAGCCCTCGTGATTGACGCCGACGGCTGGAGTCGATAAAAATACGTAGTCGCCTTTGAGGGACTCACGGCTTCCTCTCCGGTGCAGCGAATGAGTCATTGCGGTCACTCCTTTGCGAGGGGTCTTCCCAGCCCCAGATTGATTTTGGCGTTGGGATAAGGCTGCAGGTCGAACTCCTGCAGCTGTGCCAGCCTGGGCAGGCATCCATCTTCGTTGAACCGGACTGCCAGATCCAGCGAGAAGACGGTATCGATTTCATCTGCTTTTTGCAGGATCAGGCGCAGGACTTCAGCCAGCCGCTTTCGCGGGATCACAAACTCGATTATCGCCGAGATCACGCGCACGTCCATCAGCTGGGGGTCAAGTGCCCCTCGCTTTCTATCGACCATGAGGTAGGTTAACGGATTGTCTTGTTCAAACCGCACTCCTCTGGATGCCAGGGCGCGCGTCATGATGTCTATATCCCGCCCGCGGGCAGCAACGTGCGGCCTGCCCATCTCCAGGGCGAGACCCACTTCCCCCCTCCCGATGCGGCCGGTCACGTCATTCGTCTTGCTCTCCTCAGTCCCCCGGCCGGGTATGCCGGTCTCCTCATGGGTGGCCATGGGATCGCTGAAAAAGCGCCTGACTGTCCTTGGCCACTGCAGCTTGTCAACACTGAAACAGTCCACCGGACACTGCACCACGCCCTCGCGGGCGCAGTTTCCGCATTCAGTGCAGAGGTCACGGTCGATGTCAGCTCTGTCGCCTCGCATGTGGATGGCCTGCACCGGACACCAGGCCAGGCACGTCTCGCATCCAATGCACGCCTCGCGGTTGATATGCATGGCGTCAGCCTCCATTCCTTCTGAACGTGTATACGCAAAATTGCCCGAAAGGTTCTTCAACAAGCAGGGCCCCATCTCCTACTCACCGGCGCAAGGCAGTCTCCCCGCACTGATCAGCGCAGCTGCTTTCGGCACGTCCCTGCGGGCAGGCGGCAAAGCTCCGCGACACGGGTTCCGCTTCGGTGAAAACCGCGCGGTTGCAGTCAGCCAAGGAGGTGGGTGTTTCCCAGCCGCACCCGCCGCAGGCCGGCCTCCCTGGCCGCCTGCAAGCAGTCCTCTGCCTGACGGCGGGAAGTGCGGGGAAGGTCAGAAAATAGATGCTGGGGATGAAAGGCCAGAAGCGAATACGGTATGGTCGGATTCAGCTTGGCTATGAAGCCGGCTATGTCTGCCACTTCGTCTGCATCCACGTAGCCCGGGACCAGCAGGGTGCTGGCGGTCACAAGCGGGACCCGGGGCCTTTTTTCGATGCTGGCGGCCAGCCTCTGAAAGTTCTTCAGAGTCTGTCGGTTGTCCGTCCCGGTGAGGGCCCGATGCAAATTCTCATCCAGGGCCTTCAAATCAAATTTGATGCAGCCGCCCGAGTGCAGCGCGGTCTTGGTCATCTGCTGCAGATGCTCTGGGGACATGCTGCCGTTGGTCTCCCAGCATATGCGCATAGTCTTGTCGTCTGGACCGTCGGATGCCGCCTGGGCTACCTGCAGGGCAAAGTCCATCTGCGGTGACGGATCACCGCCGAAGAAGCACAGGCAGACCGTCTGTTCATCGACGGCTCCCGCCGCTTCCGCAGCCGATACCAGGGGACTCAGATCCACCGCCATGCGGTGATGAGAGCGGTTCTGGCAAAACAGGCAGTTGAAAGAGCAGCCCCCCAGAAATACCGCCAGGCTGCGGCGGCCGCGATCCCCCGTCGGAAAAGTGCAGTACCGGGGGTATCCTGCGCCGGTGGTGGCAGGGCACACCCAACTGGAAACGCAGTTGGTGGGGATACTGTCCGAATACCAAAAGGCCAGCCCCCCGCTGGCGCCGCCTGCCAGCTGCACCATCTGTCCACCTCTGTTTATCCGCAGCCCACAGAAGCCTTTCTCACCCTCGTTCGGTCGACACCTGTTGCCGCAGCCCTCACACCCGACACCGCTTTCGGCGCGAGGGGGCAATGCGGCCAGCGGGGCCTGACTCCGCCGGTGCGGATCGGCGATCAGGCGTTCTGAAGCATCGGCATCTGCTTTGAGGCAGCTTCCGCAGACCGGCAGGCGTCTGGCCACCGGCTGACCGCCGCAAAGAAGGCAGTTCCCATCGGCTTGATCAAAGGTCATGCTGACCCTCCCTTCGCAGCCAGCAACCGAGACTAATTCCTCATTGCGATGAGCAGGGCCAGACCGAGATCTGTCGGCAGAATATTGAGCATACCTTCGAGCCCTGCGAGGGGCGGACGCGGAACGGAACATCCGGTCGTGTCGGAGGTCAGATTTTGCCTTGTGTCTGCTCGAGCCTACAGGATATCGTCGGCTGCGTGAGTGTAGCTTAGAGGTCCTGCATCGCCCCTTCAACCGGAGACGGGATGCACCACTCCTCACCGCGAGAGGTGGTGATATACTCCGGCCACCGCAGCTCAACCGGCGGGGGGAAATCCTCCGGCAGCAGCGGAGCTACCCAGTCACTCCCGCCGATGCCGCCTCCTGTCCTTTTTTCGAACTCCTCCCTCGCCCGGCGCAGTTGTTCGGGCTGGGTGATCAGATCCAGCAGGGTGCAGGCTATGGTCTTGGCAGCTGTGAACATCCCCGGGTCAATTACCTCCGGCCTGCCAGTCAGCGCGTTCTGCGCCCAGGCCGGATAAGCTGAGCCGTCCCGGGGCGGGCGCAATCTCGGGCGGGCAGTCAGAAGGCGGACCGTCGGGGCGTGCCAGGTATACTCCACGTAGTCGTCGGAGGTGTAATTGGCCTGCCAGTCGGGCAGGTCTCCGCGCAAAGCGGCCTCATATTCGTCAGGAGCACAGATGCGGCGGTGTGTGGGCAGATAAGGTTTGTCCATCGGCTCCATCCCCAGGTTGCTTTGGATCTTGCGGCCGAACTCGCGGGCTGCTTCTCCCCAGCGGGGCGGCCCCACTGCCTGCAGGTTGCGGTAGGTCAGCTCAGTCAGCGGGAGGTTGGCCAGCCCGACCCGCGTTTTCGTCACCCAGCGGACCGATGCGCTGCAGCCGGTGGCGGAGGCCGCCTGGCGGGCGTTGTTTTGCAGAACCCGGTAGATCCTGTCCTGTATCTGCAGCGACGGCGAACGCCAGGCGTACTGGATCTGGGCAAAGCGCGGAGGCAGGTTATCAGCAGTGGCATCACCACCTGCGATTATAAACTCGTTCAGCGTCCAGGTGCCGGTGCGGGGGAACATGGCCTCCTTGGTGTATTTTGTGGTGGTGTACATCAGGCACAGGGCGTCGGTGGCTCCCGGGCAGCGGGCGGTGGTGTGGGCACCGGCGGCGCCGGGAATGAAGTCCTCTTCCACCCACTCCTCCGGTCGGGTGCATTCAAAGGTGAAGACCGTGCTCCAGTATGAACCGCAGTGAGTGTCGGCAACCACCGTATTACGCCGGTGCGGGTGGTAGGCGACAAAGGCATCGGCGTCATCGTAATAGCCCCTGGCGGCGTGTACCGGCTTGGAACCGCACATTTTCTCCGCCGGTTCACCAAAAAACAGCAGCGTCGCGTCCAGATTGTATTTCTCCACTGCCTGCGCGGCGGCCAGGACCCCACCGAGCGCAGCCACACCCAACATGGAATGGGGATCGGTGTGACCGGGAGCGTAGGGATGGTGATTCTTCCGGGGGGCACGATACGGCACCGGCTGTTGAGAATTGCCGGGAACGGCATCATATTCGGCGAAGGTCCCCACAACGGGGTCTCCTCCGCCGAATCGAGCGGCAAAGGCGGTGGGCATATCGCCCGACCCCTCCTCCACCGAGAAATCGCGCGACTGGAGAAGGTCACGGTAGGCCGCCGCCGAACGGTATTCTCGCCAGGCTGGCTCAGCGTACTTCCAGATTTTCAGGTGGAAGTCGGAAAGCTCTGCGCGGTTGTCATCCAACCAGTCAACTGCTAATTGCTTTTCCCGGGAGTTGTCTGTCATCTGGATCCCTCCGTTTTCAGATATGGCCGGATACCTCAGTTGCCAGCTGGCCGGGCGCCGCCGGCAGAGGCCCCGACCGTGAGCGCCCCATCAACGGTGCAAAGCGAAGCTGGTTGATGCCTTCCTTCTCCACGTAAGCGGCCAACTCCTTCCCTGAAGACGCCTGCACAACGGAGGGGCGGGGCTATGCTTCTTCACCCCGGCGAAGGCTGCTGAAATGCATGTTTTGCGGCAGGCCGGCATACAGTGGGTGATCCCGTCGGGGCGGGAGGGCTCAGGCCGGTGGCGTAGAAGAAGTGTATCACCTGGCAGCCTTGCCCCTGCCCGGACTCAGAACATCAAAAACTGTGAGGTGGACGACGTGAAAGTGGAAAAGAGCGTGCTGGATGCGGTTTTCGCCCAGGTAGAAAAAGATCGCAAGATGATTGCCCGGACCATCGCTCAACTGGTGCAGCAGCCAAGCGTTGTGGGAAGCGAGGGACCAGCGCAGCAGATCGTACAGGGCCTGTACGAAGACCTTGGCCTAGAGATGGACATTTTCACTGCCGACGAAATTGACGGCCTGCTTTCTCATCCCGCCTACTGCAGCCTGCAGGAGTCATCGGAGGACGGACGGTACAGCGACCGCCCCAATGTGGTGGGCGTCCTCCCCGGAGATGAAGATGCCCCCTCGTTGATACTCAACGGCCACATCGACGTCGTTTCCGCCGAGCCGGAATCCCGCTGGACCTATCCTCCCTGGCAGGCCACCACAGTGGACGGCCGCATGTACGGTCGGGGGGCAAGCGACATGAAATCCGGGTTGGTGGCAGCCTGGGCCGCGCTTAGAGCAATAATGAGGGCGGGGTACCGCCCGCGCGGCACAGTCAGGCTGCAGAGCGTGATCGAGGAAGAAGCGGGAGGAGGCGGTGGTACTCTGGCCTGCTTTCTCCGCGGCCACCTGGCTGACGCCTTCATTGCCGCGGAACCCAGCGGTACCGCTGTAAGAATAGGCAGCGGGGGAATACTGTACGCCCGGGTGCGGGTGCAGGGCCAGACCGCCCACGCTGGCAACGCCCACCAGGGGGTGAGCGCAGTTTACAAGATGGCTCCCATAGTCTCTGCGTTGAAGCAGCTGGATAAAGAGCGCGGACAGAAAGAGTATTTGCTTTTCGAACAGGGGAGCGGGGGGCGCTCCTGTCACCTGAACATCGGTACGTACCGGGCGGGCGATTGGCCTTCGACCGTGGCAGGCTGGGCTGAAATCGAGGTAAGAGTCGGGTATCTCCCCGGTGAAAAGCGAGAGGAAGTAATGAAGCAGGTGGAGGATACTGTCATGCAGGCTGTCCGTCAGGATGAATGGCTGCAGCAGCACCCCCCGCAGGTGGAGTGGTTCGGCTGGGACGCGCAGCCCTGGGTGGAGGATGAAGACGACCCCTTTGTGCAGGCGGTGCAGCAAACTGCCTCCAACCTGCTGGACCGGCCGGTGCCCCTGTACGGCCGCACTTCCGGCGTTGACTCGCGGTTTGCCCATATGTTCGGCGCAACTGGCATATGCTTCGGTCCCCGGGGGGCTAACAATCACGGCATCGATGAGTATGTGCAGATGCAGAGCGTTTACGAATGCGTCCGGGTGCTGGCCGCAGTCACCCTGAATTGGTGCGGATACGACCGGCAGCGCCGCTGAACCTGGCGGCCTGTGTAAATCCGACGGCTGCATCCTGCCGGACAGCTCAGCAGCAGGTAAAGGCAGGATGCTCCCTAGGTTGCGGCGGTTGTGCTCAAGATGACCTGGGCTGAACAGTGTTGAGTCATGGAGCATCTGCCCGAGGGCATACGGCTTTCAGCCCCGCATCCCGCCCGGCTTATGCGCGTTTGGTTGTAAGTGGCTTACGGATATCAGCGGGTTGCGGATGAGACTGCACCGAATTGCGCACTACCCCGTATGTCAGCGGTGGGCGGCCGCGGCTTCTGGTGCCGCCTTGTGGTACGCTGCCTGTACGGTAGTCACACGGCAAGGGCGCCGGTAGGCTCAGCACAGCGCCAGGATATAAGGTAGCCGAAGTTTTTGCAAAGCCATTATCCGGCCTCGTAGTGGACACAGATTCTGGTTTGCAGTTCTTCAGCGACATAGATGCCGCGCCGGGTCAAAAAAACCGTCAGCAACTTGTCCAAGGGCCGGGTAGATCGGCGAGCCCCCTTCGGTAGAACGCAGAAAGGGGCCGCGGGTTGGCCGAATCTGCTACAGGCTTGCAGTCGAAATGTGCGCCGCCAGGAAGCGGGGAAATGGTGAGCAGGAGGCGAACTCATGTCTGGTTTTTCGCATAGTACAAGGCTTGCGCTACTTGCTGCAGCAGTTTTATGCGCGGGATTCTTCGTCGGTCTCATGGTGGGTATGCACTCTGCCCCTGCGGGCAGATGGCTTCCGGCGCTCCGGCAGATGGAAAAGGCGACGGAAACTCAGATAGAGGTTGCAACTGCTGAAGATAATGACCCTTTTGTGCCCGACGGCAAAGTCACGGTTTTCCGGAATCAGTTCTACGAGGTTACTATCTGCAGTGATAGATACGTACGAATAAAAGGCGGCGATGGTGAGGATATTTTATCTGCGGTGCAGCTGCGTGCCACATATGGCCGTATATACGATGTAGTCGACGAGGTCATAAGTCCGGGAACCAGTCGCTTGCAGCTGCGCTGCAGTGATGGGCTTGAAAAAGAAGATTCGCTGGTGTTGCAGGCCGACTCTTTTGCCGGCGGACTTACCGACCCGCTCACCCACAAAACACAGGTAGAAGCGAAGACGGGGGATGAGGTCTGGGTCGACCCTGCGCCCACCGAGGAGTTCAGTCTGGGCAGCTACCTGAAGGAAGTACAGCACAGCAGCAAGATGAAACCGACGAAATTTGCCCTCAGAAAAGAGGATGGCGGTGACACGGTCCTGAAATGCATTTTCCGGACTGATCATTCGGTGGTTGGGGCCGAGCTGCATTTTGCCCCGGCAACCCCCACTATATCGGTAAAAACCAACACCAGCTACACCGATGAGGTGCAGGTGTTCGAGGAAACGCTCAGCTTGAGGCTCGAGGTGCCCATCGAAGAGGTGTACAGGAAAAACAGCCAGATGGATGTGGACAGATTTGAGCGGGAGTACTGGCTGGGCACCAACGGTTTTCTGGCGGGTGATGGCAAATCAGGTCTGATGATGTACCACGTTCCAGAGGTGTCGTCTGTTCGCCTTTACCCGGATTACGGCAGGGCAGATATTAAGCTGGACAGCTACCGGGACCGGTCCTTTATGCACGGCGATGGAACCCGCCGCGTGGGGTGGGTGAGGCATGCATCGGAGTTCAGCCCAGGCTGCACCCGTTCGAACAGTTTTGATCTGATAGCCGGCTGTACACCACCTCTGAGACCGCGCCTTATGCTGCAGCCTTACGGCTTTCTTGCCACCCACGTTTGGACCGAACATACCGACGGCGCCACGCTGGATTCTCACCGCGCAGCTTACTTCGGCAGGTCGGACATAGTCAGCCCCAAAGACGCAGTAGGTGGTTTTGTGAAATACGATATTCCTGTGACCAAGAGCATTTACTACGCAAATCCCGCCTACCACAGCTGGTCTGACGAGGTAGCTTTGAAAGAATGCGACGAATTTCTGTCGTATCTAAAAAAGCTGCGGGATAAAGGTCACGAGATATGCATCCATTCGGTCTATCCTTCTGACTCCCCGCAACGAAGCAAAATGGCAGAAGCCCTTTCGTTTATGCGCGATGCCTTTGATGCAAAAAGCTGGATAGATCACGGCTATCGAGATGTGAACATGAGCATGGGTGGCTACCAGGCGGGTTTACCTCAGTACGTGGGCGACCTGTGGGAGGAATACGGGGTAGAGTACTTCTGGACCTACAGCAGCGAGGCCGTCTGCAGCATCTGGGATGATGTGAACCTGCTGCAGACCTCCCGCGGTGACCACCTTAATACGCCGTTGTACTGGCAGCACCCTTCCGTCCTGGGAGATTCATTCTATGTGGTAGCAGCCTCACTGGTAACCGAAAATGCCTTTTCCCGTTACACCACCGAAAACCTACATAACCTGGTCGAGGAATGGGGTGTATTCATCAACCACACCTATCCGCCCCGGGTTGACCACGGACCTGATACAGTCTACCTGTCTCCTGAGGACGGTCTGCTGGTCACCGATGAGCAGTTCGAGCGTCTCCTTTTTACTATGCGCAGGTTGTGTGATCGGGGCGACCTTTATCTGGCCACGATGCGCGAGATGATGGACTACTGGACCGCGTTGGAGTGTGTGAGAATGCGGTACCTCGACTGCGGGGCTGTGAAGGTGATCAATGAAGGCGGCCGCCCGATCCATGGGCTGTCCCTGGTGGTTGAAAAACCACCGGGTACATTGAAAGTAGCGGGTATCAGGCCGGAGTCAAGGGTTGTAAAAGACCAAAAGATATTCTGGTTTGACCTGGATGCTGATGACTCTGTGGTTGTCCGGCTCCGGGATTGAGAGTTATCTGTTTCGGCGACGGGCCCTTCGCCGCATCATAGCGGGCCTAAAACCTCATTCAATGCGGAATCCGGTGAAAAAAGCTGCG
Source organism: Clostridia bacterium (assembly GCA_003551215.1). Lineage (GTDB taxonomy): Bacteria > Bacillota > Sulfobacillia > SLMV01 > SLMV01 > PUMD01. The sequence continues at coordinate 20,839 of PUMD01000202.1, forward strand.
CAGTGCCTCCGTGCGGAGGATATTCATCCGTGCTCTTCTGTGGGCGTATTGCTGGCGATTCTGCGCAACAGCGCAAATCATCTTTTCAGCGGCAGTCAGCTGCTGACTTCGAATCCCCACATCAAACATCGCGACGTGCATGGATTCTGCTGTGTGATCGGTCTTTTTGACCGTTACTCTGCCGCTTTGCATCCCCTTGGCCCGCTTTGCCAGTTGTGAAATTATTGGATATGTGATACATATTTAGAGAAATAGCTATGCACAGACAGTCCTGACACCTGCTTTTGGGCCTGTTTGAGCCTACCGATACTGGCCGTTGCCCTGTATGTGCTTTGATGAGGAAGGATATCTTCTCACCTATCCGTAGGTCGGGGGCTGTCTTGTCAGATTTCACAGAATAAACCGGTTTCCCTGTCGCTATGGGATACCTTCCCGACACAGCAGTGCCATATCCACCCTGTGATCCACGGGCCAAGACTTCCCCTGTAACCAATTTGTAGCTGTGTGGACCTACAGGTGGGGGAACTCAAGCAAGGGCTGCTGCGTCGGCACAAAAAGGAAGCTCAGGCATATGTCACAAATGTTGAATGTTCCGGGAATTACGAGAGGAGAGGGTAGAGAATGCTTTCACAAAAATCCATGGCCCTGCTGGTTGGACTCATACTGCTGGGAGCGCTGGCAATAGCACCCGCGCACGTCGGTGCAGAAGACATTGACTGGGAGGAAGTGGAGAATACCGATGAGGTTCCCGCCGAAATCGGCAGATGGGTGGAGGAAAATAAATACGAACAGGGGATCCACCTGCTTCCCGCCGGTTCCTGCCGGTATCTGCTGATCGCCTGGGGCGAAAAACCAACCGGGGGTTATGCAGTTGAGGTTGACGAGGATAACGTCCACGAATGGCAACAGACCCTGCACGTCGGCGCCAAGCTGGTTGCCCCGGACCCAGATGACGTGGTAACCCAGGCTCTCACCTATCCCCACGCACTGCTCCGCCTGCCGGCGGATGATACGCCGGTGCTGGTGAATTTCCACGGCGAGACCTGGCGTGAAGCAAAGCTGCAGGACGCGCAGGCTGCAGATCAGAGCATCGTTTTGGAACCGGTCCTGACTGACGACGACAAGGCCCCTAATCCGCTGGTGGTGCGGGGCTGGGCGCAGGTGTACGAAGCAACTATGGAGCTGGTTTTCGAAGACGGACACATACATCTGGCTGAGGCTAATCTGACACTGGCTGCCGGTGGACCCGAGTGGGCAGAGTTTGAGATCGCCTTAACCTATCCCAACTTCACCAGCCCAACCGGCACAGTATACGGCGCCTACACCGATGTGAAAGACGGAAGTCGGGTCGAGGAGGGAATGGTTTCGTTCAGCCTGGGTAATGTGTCGCGCCCTATGCGCGATATTGACCGTCACTGGGCGGAAGCCTCGATACGCCAGGCGATTTCTGCCGGGTTCATACACGGGTACCCAGATGGGGAAGAGCGGTATTTTGCGCCGGAGAATGAAGTGACCCGGGCCGAGTTCTTCAA
>PUMD01000114.1 GCA_003551215.1 Clostridia bacterium
AGGTTCCTACCTCCTCAAAAACCTTCGAACCGGTCATGGCCCGGACTTTCCCTCACACTAAGGTCGCCGCCAACACTGTCATCAAGACAAACTGACGGAATTATTTCACAGAAGTATTTGCAGTTGAAAAATATCATCTTTATGGATGCTGCGACAACCAAGAGTCAAACCTGCCCGTGTGCTGCCCAACACGACGAAGTCGAACTCTAATTCAGTTGAGGCATTACCGGGGGCGAACGAACCTGGCCACCAGAACACTGAACTCGAAGAGCACTATTAGCGGACCTGCAAGCAGCAACTGAGTAATAATATCCGGTGGAGTGAAAATGGCCGCACAGATAAATACCAGCACTAAAACGTATTTTCGTGAGCGCTGCAAGGTCTCTACCGACATCAACTGAAGTCGGACTAAAAGCGACATGACAACGGGCAGTTCAAAAACCAGCCCGAAGGGAATGAGCATCTGCAGCATAAAACCGACAAAATGCCGAAGCGAGATCATGGGCATGAGTTCCGCTGGCCCAAAGCTGACAAGAAACCGTATTGCTGCCGGAAGCACGACATAGAATCCAAAAGCAACCCCGGCGTAAAACAAGACAAATGAGACCGGAATTACCAACAAGAAAAACAATCGTTCCTTTTTCTTCAACGCTGGCAAGACGAAGAGCCAAAACTGCGTGAGTATCATCGGAAGGGCAATCAAGACTCCGGCGAATATAGATACCTTGATTGAAGTAATGAAGGCTTCGGGGGGGCTCAAAAAAACCAGGTTGTCCACGTACCTGGTAATGTAGGCCAAAATCGGCTCGGAGAAAACAAAACAGATAGCCGAGGCAACCGCAAGAGTCAACAGCGATATAATGCTTCTGCTTCTTAGTTCGACGAGGTGATCAGTAAGAGACATCTTCTCCTCGTCCATACCAATCCCCCTAAGCTACATCCTTGAAACCAGCCTGAAATGCAGAGACTCATTCCTCCTCGTTTTCATTTTCGAGATCCTCAGCTGCATCTTCGATTTCCTTGGCCGCCGATCTGAACTCCCGGATTCCCCGACCAATTGCGCGACCCACTTCAGGCAACTTTTTGGGACCGAAAATTAAAAGCACCACAAACAAAATTATGAGGAGTTCTGCGGGTCCCAGGCCGAACATAGACACACCCCTTTCCAATAAAACCGATAGAGCAACACTTCATGGCCTCTCAATTTCTGCCTGTCTCAACCCTCGAAAGCCCTCTTGCTATGGTTAACCAATCTCCATTTTTACGGTCTTGGTGTTAACCCTGCACAGCTGTCAGGTCGTGTAGTTCAGCCTGCTTGTGCAGGATTCGTGCTCCACGCGACTGTCCCTATTATAGAGCTAGAAATCCTGCAATAACAGATATCGTCCTCACTGCAGGTGATGATTATGTTGGACAGCAAGTTACTGCAGACCCCGAGTATGGGCGGTGTCCCGTCACAGGCCCCCTAACAAGGCATCAACGTCTCTTGAGTATGCCGGTTGCGATATCATCGTCAGCCTGGTTCTGCAGTAACTTGCCAACATTGCCGGCGTCCCTCGTGCACCACTGACTGTGCTACGGCACTTATTAATAAAGAGGGGAAAGTGTTGAAATGGACTGATGACCGTCGCAATTGACCTCAGGTACCGATTGAAATGCGGTTATGATGCATCATGGTTCATCATTGGCAGGCAAACTGGAAATACTCGCATCCGATGCAGTTTACTCGGAGCCGGCAGGGTGTGCTGCGGACTGAAAATTGGTTCGTCTGCAATCTGTTTTACCATTCTGTCTTGAAGAAGTTTGCGTGCTGGTGAGAAGCGGCGGCCTTCTGTTCCAGCTTCTGCATCTCCTCTTCGGACAGGGTATCAAGTTCACGGCAGATCTGTACGTTTTCGTGCAGCTGCTCTGAAGATGAAAGTCCTACCACAGCTGTGCTGATCGGTAAAGAACATGTATATTCCAGTAGCTTCTGCATCGAGAAGGGGCCTTCAGGTTCAACTAACCGTCCATAAGCGGTTGTCTTCATCGCTATAATTCCCACATCACATTCAAGGGCAAAGTCCACAAACTGCTTTTTGAAGGAACGGAAATGAACTTCAGCTGGATTCAACGGAATCAGAGCAGCGTCGAATGTTGCCTTCTCTAACAGGAAGCAAAGCGGCTCAGGATCCCGGTGTCCGGTTACCCCAATAAACCGGACCACGCCTTCATTTTTTAACTGTTTCATTGCTCGTAGGGCACCATCTGAACCCAATGCCTGCTCAGCATCCTCAACATCCTTGATGCCATGCAGCTGATATAGGTCAATGTAGTCAGTCTGCAGCGCTCTGAGACTTGTCTCGAATAGTTCCATTGTACCATCGTAGCTGCGATCAAGGGTCTTTGTGGCGAGGAAAACTTCGTTTCTCCTGGTTTTCATCACTTCGCCAATGTGCTGTTCACTGCTGCCGTAGGTAGGGGCGGTGTCTATGTAATTGACACCCAGATCGAGAGCCTCCTGCAGCAGCTCCACGGCCTCATTCTTCCTGTCAGCCCGGGCAAGTACTCCGCCTCCTCCCAGGCCAAAGATACTTACCTCTGCCCCAGTCTGACCCAGAGGTCTGGTCCATTTATCCTCAGGCTCGTCAGGCCCGTCGTCCCTGGGAGTAGTGGAGGGGTCTTTGGGGCGAGGCTCAGGTTTTTTCTCATCTTCCTCAGCTGCCTCGGGGAAAAACAGGTTGAACAGATATTTACCTGCACTGCCCAACAGTAAGAACCCCAGGGCGAAAAGTCCCATTTTGAGAAATCTCCGGCGGCTTGTCTGCATTTGTCTCGCATCTCCTTCGTAAAATTGGTGGCCTGTATCGCTCGGTGATGGCTGAAGTCAGCTCCGATCAAATCTGTTACCTCAGCCTGCGGTATTTGCGAAAATTCCTGGCGGATTTGCTTATTGTCGACACCGATTCTGAGCACCCGAAGTCACGAGCCTTATCCCCAGCGGTCATGCTCCTTAAGGTCTGCTAAACACCCGGGCATTATATTGATCTGCGTATCATTTCGCTTACACGTGCGACCAGCCTTCCTCAGGTAGGAGGGCTGGCCCCTATCTATGGACAATGGACAGACCGTACTTACGACTGCTGCTCATTATTTGATATGAGGTGAACATCCCTCTGAGGAAAGGGTATTTCGATATCATTTTCCCGAAATTTCTCCAGTACAGCTGTGTTAACATCGCTCACCAGCGCTGCGCGCTGATGGAGATGGCGCCGGGTCCACACAAGCACTTCCAGATCGAGAGAACTGCCACCAAATGACACAAAGCGAGCGCTGGCAGAGATCACACCATCTGTCTGTTCAGCCGCCTCCACCATCAAACGCATGGCCAGTTGGATGTCCGTAGAGTACGAAACTCCAACCGGTATGTGAAAGCGAATCTTTCTGCTATCCTGACTCCAATTAACAACCCGACCGGAGATCAGCTCTGAATTTGGCACTATTATATCCACGTTATCGTTAGTTCTTACGGTCGTGCTGCGTGCGGAAATCCTAACCACCCGGCCGTGTGAATCTCCCACTTCGATGCGGTCTCCAACCTGAACCGGGCGCTCCAGCAGCAAAATCAGACCAGAGACGAAATTGTTGGCGATGTTCTGAAGGCCAAAACCTATACCAATACTGAGTGCCCCGGCTATGACTGCCAGGGTGCTCAGATCCAGGCCGGCAACCTCCAGTGCTATCAGCAGCGCTAAGCCCAGCACAATGTAGCCTACTGCGGTGGCTAAGGACTCCTGCACGCCGAGTGAAATATCCAGCCTATTGAGAACCTGACGCCTAAAAAGACTGCGTACCAATCCGGCAATCACAGCAGAAATGACCACAAGGACTATCAGCTGTACCACAAAGGAGAGGGATATCTGCTGCTCACCTACGATGAACAGGGGCCGGTGCACAACCCCAAAGGTCGCCCTCCAGACAGTCACCACATTCTCAGAGACCCCGCTCCGCAGCTTATCAAGGGGTTCATACAATCCACTGATATAGTAAAGAGCACCGATCCAGCAAGCCACCTGAGCAACTGTCAACATCACGGCCACAAGATGATAAAGGTGATGATTAGTAAACTGCCGCAGAATCCTCTCTCGCGGTGTATTTTCCCGCCGCTGACTTGTTTTCCGCATTGCCAGGCGAAGCAGTACTGTAACTCCAGCTGCTGCCATCAGCATCAGCACAGCCAGGATCATTTGACTTGCTGACAACTTGAGTATCTCCTTTCCGGTACAGCCACAAGCCTCAGGGGAACATCTGCAGACCTCTGTCCCTGCTAGAAACTTCAACGTTCGACTTGCTCATTCCTTCAACACCTATTCGGCACGCACACCACGCACACCAGACCGGCAAAATGGTGGATTTATGCTCTCAGTATGGAGCGGGAAGACGGATAGAGGCCGTGTTCCAGACTCAGGAGATGCTGTTGTGAGGCGGGTCAATCTGACTGCGAAGATCATTGCCTGTTGCCCCAGCTCTCATGGGCAGTCAAAGACTATTGGGGAGTGATAAAAATGGGCAAGGATCTGGCCTGAAAGCCATGTGCTGAAGCTGGGGCAGCTTCGGACCGCAGGATAGACTTGCTCGGGGCGAATCATAAAAACGGTTCAACCGCTGAACCGGCTGCAGATTCCCTTCAAAAATCAGGCTTTACCGGGCCCGCAAAATCATAACGCGGGCAGGTAAAACCTGCCCGCACTTCCGAAGACACAGCAACTCGTATCAGTTTTCGTCACAGGCGCGAGCCAGCTTGCGCCCCGCGTCTTTCAGGGACACCACATTCTCACCCTCTGGACTGTTCTTTATCATTACTGGCCCGGTCAGGACATCGAACTCAAAGCTATCACATATGCTTTGGATGCTGTCTTTAGCCCTGCCTCCACCGCCATGAGTGACAAAAATGACGCAGGGCTTGCCCGCGACCTGACCCTGAGTTGGATAATACGTCCGGTCAAAGAAGTCTTTCACCATGCCTGCCATATAGCTAAAGTAATCAGGAGTTCCAACCGCAATCGCACCGCAGCTTCGCAGGTCTTCAGCGTCCGCTTCTTTGGCCAACTTTACTTCAACTTCATCTGCGATCTCTCGAGCACCTTGGGCAATGTACTCAGCAGCTGCTTCAGTATTGCCCGACAGCGTGTGGTAAATTACCAGGATCTTGCTCATCGACCCACCTCCTCAATGTACCTGAGTTCAATGCTTGCACTTGATCTCCTTCAGGATCAGGTGTCCCAAAAACCGCTACCGGAACAGGCACGATCATGTGCAAAAGACTCGGGATGCTGAGCGGGCCTTCTGCGTTATTGGTTAGATTGATTGCTGCAAAACAAGTATGATCACAGTGAAGGCAAGCATAATCTGCTGGGGGGCTAACCGTGGACGACAACTTACTGCAGTTTTGCACAAAGCTGGAGCACGCACTCAGTAATCTTCCGAGTGTTGAACTGGGGATATACCCAACTCCTATTCATGAGATGACAAGGTACGGTCGCATGCTTGAGCATGGCTCGATGTACATCAAGCGAGATGACATGACCGGCCTGGGCATCGGTGGGAACAAAACCCGGAGTCTCGAGTTTCTACTCGGGGAAGCACAGGCCGATGGAGCAACCACCATTATAGCGGGAGGTGCCACGCAATCCAATTTGTGCGCTCTCACCGCAGCTGCCTGCGCCAGACTGGACCTGGAATGCATACTGGTGCATAACAATGACCCGCCAGATGAAGTCCGGGGCAATGCCCTGCTCAATGTGCTTTGTGGAGCTCAATCCACATTCATCGGCGCCACTGACGAGGCGCAAAGGGCAAAACATATGAAGAAGGTCGCGCAGCAAGTCAAACAAG
>PUMD01000088.1 GCA_003551215.1 Clostridia bacterium
CCCGCCTGGATGGACCGCCTCGGGCGGCAGCCAGTCTGGCCGGAGATGAAGGAGGTCGGCCGCCTTGAGGAACCGCGCTTTTTTGCCCGCTATGCAGCCTATCTGGAGGCCGGCTACGAGGAACCCGCCGAGCTGGAGCTGAAAATCGGTTCCGCGCTGGCTGATGACCGCCAACACATTTTCCTCGGCAGATGGTACCTCAGGCAGGACGATTTCGCTGCGGCGGCTCGCCACGGCCTCCGCGCCCTCGCCGGCGGCAGCTACCTTGAGGCTTACCAGCTGGCCTACCCGCTTCCCTACGAGACGGAGGTAATACAGGCGGCCGATGACTACGCCCTGCATCCGCAGCTTTTGTGGGCGGTCATGCACCAGGAGAGCTTTTTCCGGCATTTGGCAGTATCTCCTGCTGGTGCCATCGGCCTGATGCAGATTATGCCCGCAACGGGGGCACAGATCGCTGCCGAAAAAGGAATGGAGTTCAGCACACAGGCTCTTTTTGATCCGCAGATCAGCATCCGATTCGGCGCCTATTATCTGCGGATGATGCTGGATATGTTCGAAGGTGATCTGGACCAGGCCCTGGCCGCATACAACGCTGGACCGGGAAACGCCCGCAGATGGGTGGATTCTCCGCTGAGCGATAGTCCACACGGTTTCGTTGCTGCAATTACTTTTTCCGAGACGCGGCGTTATGTGACCCTTGTTCGCAACGCGTACCTGACTTACTGCCGGCTGGATGCAACACGCTGATAGTGACTGCTGCATCTTGCAGCCGATGAGGGGGAATAACCATGCTGGTCTTATCAGAAACCGATCTTGCGCGTGCCCTGCCGATGAGTGATGCTATAGACAGCGTAGAACACGCCTACCGAAAATACAGCCTGGGCGAAACTCAGACTCCGGTGCGTCAGTCCATTGAGACTGGTTCTGGAGTGACTCTGGTTATGCCCGGTTACATAAGCGGGCAGGGAACCGGGGTCAAGGTGGTATCCGTTTACGAGGATAACCCGGCCCGCGGACTGCCCGCAGTCTGGGGAGCAATGCTGCTTGTCGATGCAGAAGACGGCAGGCCCCTGGCCGTCATGGATGCAGCCAGCCTCACCGCAGTGCGTACAGCTGCCGCAGGTGCTGTGGCGGCAAGATACCTGGCCCGTCCGGACAGTAAGGTGGCAGCGCTCTTCGGAGCAGGGGTGCAGGGGAGTGCGCAGGTCAGAGCGCTGACACAGGTACTTCCGCTGCAGCAGGTGCGGGTCTATGATATACAGCCCGAGCAGGCCGAGGCGATGATCGCTCGGCTGCCCGAAAAGCTGCCGGCAGATATAGGCTGGACGATTGCCGGATCTCCTTCTGAGGCTGTGCGCGGGGCTGATGTGGTCATCTGCGCTACCACCTCACGGCACCCGGTGTTTGATGGATGCGACCTGGATGCAGGCACCCACGTTACCGGCGTTGGTTCTTACGCGGCAGATATGCGCGAGATCGATGCAGATACCTTTCGCCGGGCTGATCTGGTAGTTGTTGATTCGCAGGAGGCCTGCATCAAGGAGGCCGGCGACCTGATAATCCCGGTCAATGAAGGGGAGCTCAGTTGGGATGTGGTGCAGGGTGAGATAGGGCAGGTCATCGCAGGTCAGCTTCCGGGCCGTGAAAGCCCAGAGGATGTAACCGTCTTCAAGTGTGTCGGTCTGGCTGCTTTGGATGTTGCGGCCGCCCGGGCTGCCTACCAGCGGGCCGAGAGGAATTCTCTGGGGGTAAGAGCCCCTCTGGAGTGCTGATCCTGCCGGCAGACGAGAATCGATCCTGGTTTTGTGAAGGATTTCGCAAGGGGATGTGGAAAAGAGGAATACTGAGAGCATATTGCTCGAGTACAGAGAAGGACTGTTACGGTGCCGACCGTTCGAGAGGTGGTGACAGCCGAGTTCCGTAATTCGCGCCTTCCGCATGAATGGACCACGCTGCATATTTACGCAGCAAATGAGGTACTCTATGCGGCATTTAATAGCACAAGTCTCACGACAGCCGAACAGCTGGTCGGTGCAGATTCTATGGAGGAAGTGAAAACCCTATGAAGATAGCCATATCCGGGAAGGGCGGCACGGGAAAAACAACACTGGCCGCCAATCTGGCGCGCACATTTGCCCGTAAAGGTCACAAGGTGTACGCGATCGATGCTGATCCAGACGCGAATCTTGCGTCAATGCTGGGCATCTCCGATGATGTTACCCCTTTAGTCCAGCTGCAGGAGGTCATAGATGAGCGGGTAGGGGGGGAAGGGGGCATGTTCACCCTCAATCCGGAAGTGGATGATGTACTGCAGGATTATTCGCTGCACCACGATGGTATTGAGTTTCTCCGCATGGGCTCAGTGAAGAAGGCCAGCTCAGCATGCTACTGCCCGGAGAACAGCTTCCTGCGGGCGGTACTTAATTCCTTGGTTTTCCACCGCAAAGAAACTGTAATATTGGATATGGGGGCAGGGATAGAGCATTTGACCCGTGGTACTGCCGTGGGGGTTGATGCTATGCTGGTCATGGTAGAGGCCAATCCTATAAGCTTGGAGACGGCTGAGACAATCGAAGATTTGGCCAACCAGGCTGGCATTGCAAGGTTGGAGTTTGTGGGCAACAAGATCAGAAACCCTCAGGAGAGGGAGTTTCTGATTGGCAATCTACCGCACGAACCACTGGCTCTAATCGAACACGATGAGGGCCTGCTGAGTCTGGAGAGTGATTCTGAATCCCGTCTCATGTTGAATGCTGCTGAGAAGATATACGATAATCTCATGGAGGGAGGATGAGCATCGGGATCTGAACATAAAAAGGGTTAACACAAGTAAGATCATTCGAAACCTACTTTGCAACCTTCTTCATACCACCCTTTGCAGATGCCGCCGCGCCCGCCAGTCCTTTGTGTTGGACTGTTTGTTATGGGCTTTGCAATGACGGATTTGAATGCTGCAGACGACGTCAGTACCGAGCCCGGCGAAGCTGTGCCGCGTCTTGGCAGTTCCGCAAGGCAAATACGGGAGATGGGAGCCAATTGTCATGCATTATTGCTGTCAGAAGAAACAATTAAGAACCCAAATACGTGAGGAGGCCAGCTAAATGGCTAAGTCGGAAGAGAAGAATTCTCAGGACAGGTCGCTGGATCCGGCCACCCAGTCATCGATGGCAGACGCCCAGGATGCGGGTATAGAGCTGGTGTGGGATCGTCTGGATGCCCAGTCGCCGCAGTGCCGGTTCGGCGCCGAAGGAATATGCTGCCGCGCCTGCGCTATGGGACCGTGCAGTATCAGCGCACGCAGCGAAAGAGGAGTGTGCGGTGCGACGGCGGATACTATCGTGGCGAGAAATTTTCTGCGCATGATTGCCTCGGGAGCCGCCTCCCACTCTGATCACGGTAGGGAAGTTGCTCACACCTTCATCCGGGCCGCGCGAGGTGAGGCGCCGGGATACGAGATCAAAGACGAACAGAAGCTGCGTCAGGTGGCCAGGCTGTTTGACCTGGAAGTGGAAGGCAGGGACAAAAATGAACTGGCGGAGGAGGTAGGAAAGGCCGCCCTGCGCGAGTTCGGCAAGCAGGAAGGCGAACTGACCTTAATAAAGCGTGCCCCCGAGCGGCGCCAACGCCTGTGGCGCGAGCTGGGCGTAGTCCCGCGCGGCGTCGACCGCGAGGTCGTCGAGGTAATGCACAGAACCCATATGGGGGTTGACCAGGATTACCAGAACATGATGCTGCAGGGCACCCGGGCCGCACTGGCCGACGGGTGGGGTGGCTCCATGCTGGCGACTGAACTGCAGGACATAATGTTTGGAACTCCCGGACAGCCCTGGCCGGAGGCAGAGCGGGATATTCCGCAGATGGAGGCCAACCTCGGGGTCCTTTCCGACAACGAGGTCAACATCGTCGTTCACGGGCACGAACCCCTGCTGTCCGAGATGGTGGTGGTTGCTGCCCGCGATCCCGAACTGCTGGAGATGGCCCGCCAGGCGGGAGCCGAGGGAATTAACATCGCCGGTATATGCTGCACGGCCAACGAGATTCTGATCCGCCACGGAGTTCCGGTAGCAGGCAATTTCCTGCAGCAGGAGCTGGCCATATCTACCGGGGCAGTAGAGATGATGGTCGTGGATGTTCAGTGCATCATGCAGGGTCTGAGTCGGGTGGCGGAAGATTTCCACACCCAGCTGGTGACCACCAGCGAAAAGGCCCGCATACCCGGCGCCCAACACTCGCAGTTTGATGAAGAGGATGCTCTCAACTCGGCGAAGGCCCTGGTCAAGCAGGCCATTGACAATTTCCCCAAGCGGCGCGGGGTTAACATTCCCGCCGACCGGGGCGAGGCCGTAGCCGGATTTTCCCATGAATACATCAACTACATGCTGGGGGGTTCATTCCGCGGTTCCTACTGGCCTTTGAACAGCAATATCATCGACGGCCGCATTCGGGGCGTCGCCGGCGTCGTCGGGTGTAATAATCCAAAGGTTTCGCACGATGCGGTTCACATTCCCCTGGTAGAGGAGCTCATCGCCAACGACGTGCTGGTGGTGCAGACAGGATGCTCCGCCATTGCATCCGCCAAGGCAGGACTTATGCGTCCGGAGACGGCGCTGGAGAAGGCGGGAGACGGCCTGCGGGAAGTCTGTGAAGCGGTAGGAATACCGCCTGTACTGCATGCCGGGTCCTGCGTGGACAACAGCCGGATACTCATAGCCCTAAGCGAGATGGTCAGAGTCGGGCAGGACAACAGCCGGCTGAGCCTCGGTGACGATATAAGCGACCTGCCGGTTGCGGGAGCTGCTCCAGAATGGATGAGCGAAAAGGCCATCGCTATCGGTCAGTACTTCGTGGCGTCCGGCGTATTTACCGTGTTCGGCGTGGGCATGCCCATCCTGGGTGGAGAAGAGTTCACCAAGCTGCTGTTTGAAGATTACGCTGATCAGCTGGGCGGCAGCTGGGCCTGCGAGCCGGATCCGTCCGATATGGCCGCTGTAATGATCGATCATATAGATGCCAAGCGCAAGAGCCTGGGCATAGAAGAGGCCAGAGAGCGGACCCTGTTTGATATGGAGATGCGCCGGGAACTGCAAGAAGAAGGCTAGACAGATCTCTGCCCGCGCCACGGGCATTGATTTAAGGAGGTACATTTATGTCAAAAATCATTGCATCCTCGGCAATACGGGGTGCGCACCAGGTAGCACAGAGAGCCGAGGAAGAACTGAACAAAGCCTTGGAGGAATATGGTCCCGAAGCAACCGTCGAGCTGCCGAACACCGCCTACTTCCTTCCGGTGATCTACGCCATGACCGGGCGAGAAGTAGAGACTGTGGGTGACATGCAGGATGTCATGGACCAGATCCACCAGCTTCTGCCCAAGGAGCCAGCCGATAGGCTCTGGACCCCCTACCTGGGCCACACGCTGGACGCGGGGATGGCCACCCTGTTCGCCGATGAGATAATCGAAGGTATCAAGTATCTGCAGGATCCTCCTCCGTACCACACCGAAGAGGAGTGCCCTGCGGAGGGAGACGATTTCTGGCTGGGAGCCGCCGATGACATTGTTTTCCGCAAGCGCGGACTGGAGTTCGTCGACGGTACTGCTCCGGGATTCGCCGCGATAGTGGGAGCGGCTCCGGACAACCAGACCGCCGTGGACATAGCGCGGGAGCTGCAGGAAAAGAACCTGTACATTTTCATGTTTGGCTCAAAGGACGGCAAGAATATGGCCGAGCAGCTGCGCGAAGAGGGCGTGCAGATGGGCTGGGATACCAGGCTGGTGCCCTTCGGCAAGGACATAACCTCGGGAGTATTCGCCCTGGGGTTCGCCGCCCGCGTGGCCATGGCCTTCGGAGGAGTGGAACCGGGCAATTTCCGTCGCAACCTCCTTTACAACAAGAACCGGACTTTTGCCTTTGTCATAGCGCTGGGTGAGGTAGACGACATCAAATACGCCCAGGCCGCGGGAGCGATCAACTTTGGATTCCCGGCCATTGCCGATACCGACATACCCGAAATCCTACCCACCGGCGTCTGCACATACGAGCACGTTGTGTCCATGCCCAAGCAGACGGAGCAGGAAAAAATATATGACGAGATAGTCTCCAAGGCAGTGGAGGTACGCGGTCTCAAAGTGGAGGTCGAGGAAGTACCGGTGCCTGTGTCCTACGGCCCGGCTTTCGAGGGAGAGATTATCCGCCGCGACGACATGTTTGTGGAGTTCGGCGGGCAGCGCACGCCTTCCTTTGAGTACCTGCGGATGATCAAGGATTCAGACAAGGTTACCGACGGTAAGATAGAGATGGTGGGTCCGGATGTTGATGACGTCGAGCCGGGTGAACGACTGCCGCTGGGAATAGTGGTGGATGTTTACGGCCGGGATATGCAGGAGGACTTCGAACCGGTACTGGAGCGGATGATTCATACCTACATCAACCAGGCCTCTGGAGCCTGGCACAACGGTCAGCGTGATATCAACTGGATGCGCATATCCAAGTCCGGTAAGGAAAACGGCCTGAAGATAAAACACTTCGGAGATATCCTGCATGCTCGCCTGCATCAGGACTACGGAGTGGTTGCGGACAAGATTCAGGTAAAAATCTACACCGACGAGGACAAGGTGCTCGAGATGCAACAGGAGGCCCGCGCAGCCTACGACCAGCGGGACGCTCGCATCATGGATATGACTGACGAATCGGTCGATACCTACTACTCCTGTATCCTGTGTCAGAGCTTTGCTCCCAACCACGTCTGCATAATTACTCCGGAGCGTTCCGGCCTGTGCGGCGGATACAGCTGGCTGGATGCTAAGGCCAACTACCAGATACTGCCGAGCGGTCCAAACCAGCCTGTCGACAAGGGCGATACCATTGACGAGAACCTCGGACAGTGGCGCGGAGTCAACGAATACCTCAAGGAAGCCTCGCGAGGCAATCTGGAGAAATTCAGCGCCTATTCGATGCTCATCGACCCGATGACCTCATGTGGCTGCTTCGAGTGCATCTCGGTAATGCTGCCGACGACTAACGGAATCATGATCGTTCCGCGGGAGTACTCGGAGATGACTCCCTCAGGCATGAGATTTTCTACTCTGGCCGGTCAGATAGGCGGCGGCGTGCAGACTCCCGGGTTCGTTGGCCACTCCAAGATGTACATCTCCAGTCCGAAGTTCATCAGGGCAGACGGCGGCTTTAGGCGCATAGTCTGGATGCCCAAGACTCTCAAGGATGAGGTCCACGATAGGTTGTCCGAAAGAGCTGCCGAGGAGGGGCTGGACAACTTCATGGAGATGATCGCCGACGAAGAAGTGGCAGTTACAGAAGAGGAAGTTTTGGAGTACCTGCAGGAGGTCGGTCATCCGGCCCTCGAGATGGACCCGATGATGTGAATCCGTCGTGTTTGGATTCGGTGAGCCAGAGGAAATGGACTGATAACGGAGGGGTAAAAAGATGGCACTGACAGCAATGGACATATACAAGCTTTTGCCGCAGACCAACTGCGGCGACTGCGGGACCCCGACGTGCTTGGCTTTCGCCATGCAGCTGGCCAACAAGCAGGCTTCTTTGGATGACTGTCCACACGCCTCGGAAGAAGCGGAGGCAGAATTGGCCAGCGCATCTCAACCCCCTATACAGCTGGTAACCGTGGGGGCGGGCGACAGCAGTGTTGAGGTGGGCAACGAGACAGTGATGTTCCGTCACGAGGAGACTTTCCACCATCCCTGTGCTCTTGCCTGCTGTGTAACTGATGACTTGGATGATGATGAGCTGGGCGACAGGATACAGAAGATTGACCAGATGTGGTTCGAACGCATCGGAGAAACCATTGGTGTAGAGCTCATCGCCGTGGTGGAGAAAAGCTCGGATGCCGGGCGTTACGCTCAGGTAGTGCAGCGCGTGCTGCAGGAATCCAGGCAGGCTGTAGTTCTGTGCAGCGACGAGCCTGGCATCATAGGGACAGCTTTCGACGACTGCGATGGGCTGGCAGACAGAAGGCCGCTAATCTACGCAGCGACGCCCGACAATTACGAGGAGATGGCCCAGATAGCCTCCGAACACGATGTGCCGCTGGCCATCCGCGCTGATGGACTCGACAAGCTGGCCCAACTGACCCAAAAGGTCAAAGACGCGGGGGTAACGGAGATGGTGCTGGACCCAGGGTCAGATGACCTGCAGATGGTAGAGGACTTCACCCAGATCCGCAGGCAGGCGCTGGACGGTGGTTTCCGACCGCTTGGCTATCCAACGATAGCCTTTACCACAGCGGACGATGAACAGAAGGCGGTAATGCAGGCGGCAACTGCTATCTCCAAATACGCCGGGATAGTGGTTGTCGATGCCGATGAGGCCTGGCAGGTTCTCCCGCTGGTTACCCTCAGACAGAACCTGTACACCGATCCCAGGGTCCCGCCGGCCATAGAGGCCAAGGTCTACGAAGTGGGAGAGGTCACCGCTGATTCACCTGTGCTTATGACCACCAATTTTGCCCTCACCTACTTCACAGTTCAAAACGAGGTCGAAGCTAGCCGGGTTCCCTGTCGCATAGTCGTCGTCGATACAGAAGGACAGTCGGTGCTGACTGCCTATTCCTCGGAGAACCTCAATGCCGAGGATGCAGCTCAGGCGCTGAAGGAATACGGTCTGGCTGACGAGGTAGATCATCGGGAGATCATCATACCCGGTTACGTGGCAGTCATGAGCGGATCTCTCGAGGCCGAGTCCGGCTGGAAAGTCACGGTTGGACCGCGTGAGGCCAGCGCGCTGCCTACATTCCTGCGGCAGTACGCGCAGAAAAGAGGTAGCGGCTGACGGCCACAGCCGGAGGTGTAAGCTCAGTATGCGCCGGCGCACAAATAAGGCAAAGGAACGGTGAATAACTGATGGCCTATACCATAGCAGTTGCCGGGAAGGGCGGAACGGGAAAGACTACCGTTTCCAGCCTGGTTCTGGCTCACCTTCTGGATACAGATAGAACACCGGTTCTCACCATAGATGCCGACCCCAATACCAACCTCAACGAGTGGTTGGGCATCGAACTGGCCACCACCGTGGGAGACCTGCAGGCAGAGGCGCTCGGCCGAGATAACATACCCGCGGGCATGGACAAACGGCGTTATCTGCAGTATCAGATGCAGATGTGCCTTATGGAACATCAGGGTTTCGATCTGCTTGCCATGGGTCGCGGTGAAGGTCCGGGGTGCTACTGCAGTGTCAACGACATTCTGCGGTCCTTTATGGATGAGCTGATGCCCAACTACGACTACGTGGTTATGGATAATGAGGCGGGCATGGAGCACCTTTCCCGGCGCACCACCCGGGATGTTGATCTGCTGCTTATAGTCAGCGATGACAACCCGGTAGGGATTCGCTCGGCAGGACGAATCTACCAGCTGCAGGAGAAGCTGGAGGTCCACGTGGAGCGCAGCTATCTGGTGCTGAACCGGGTGCGCGGGGAGCTTTCTGATCTGGCCCGCCAGGAAGTGCAGAACACGGGGTTGCAGGTGATACAACAGCTGCCGTACGATGAAGAGATAGTTGAATACTCCCTGCAGGGCCATTCGCTTTTGGACCTGCCGGCTGACTCGCCGACCAGGGCGGCTCTAGGGAGTGCGCTGGACAAGGTGCTGAAATGAGAATACTGGCGGTTTACCAGCAGACAAGCCGCGGATGGGGGCGGCAGATAGTGGAGTTTTTGCGGGCAAATGTGCCCGATGACTGGAAGTTTTGTGCACGCAAGATGCCCGCGGAGCTTCCACGGGTCATCGATCATCCGGCAGAATTTCTGCCCGATGAGCTTCCCTCTGCCGACTTGCTGCTGGTTTTGGCCGAAAACACTGGATTGGCCCAGCTGACTGCAGGCCTGTCCCATCTGGCAGCGGCGGAAGCTGTGCTGGCGCCGGTGGACGGTGACCGGTGGTGGCCGAGGGGACTGCAGAATCAGCAGAGACAGAAGATGGCGGGGGCAGAAGTGGATGCGGTTTTTCCCCGTCCCTTCTGCTCTCTGACTACCAAAGCGAGTGATAACGAGTACATTCGCAGATTCGCCCGGCAATTCGGCAGACCCCAGACGGACGTCCGGGTGGACGACGGAATCGTGCAGGAAGTGGCGGTCAGGCGCAGCGCGCCCTGCGGTAACACTCATCATGTGGCGGAGGAGCTGGTGGGTGAATCGGCCGCAGACGCGGTACAGAGGGGAGGACTGGTGCATCAATTTTACCCCTGTCTTGCTGCGCATTCGTTTATAAGTAAGTCTGCTCATATTACCGCTGCTGCCCTGAAGAAAGGTTTGCCGTGCTGAGATAAAGAAACCACCGGTCAGCCTGGCGGTCAGCAAATTGCAAAAAACGGCGAATTTTATGAGGAGGGAAACCTGTGGCAGTTGAAAAAGTGACCCGAAGCTGGTCCAACAGCATCAACGTGGTGACCATAGGAGAAGGTGACAACGCAGTACGGGTTGGGGGAGAAACCACCCTTCCGTTTTTGCATGACGAAGGGGATATGCCCCACCGCCCCAAGATAGCACTCGATGTGTTCGATGCAGTGCCCGATACCTGGAGCGGCGTGCTGGTGCAAGCGCTGGGCGAAGCAGCTGACGATGCGGTAGCCTGGGCCAAAAAGGGACAGGAGATGGGGGTCGACTTAATCTCTCTGCACATGACCGCGCATGCCCGGGAAGAAGACCCGGCCAGCCCACAGGAGTGTGCCGAGCTGGCGCGGGCAGTATGTGATGCAGTTGACCTTCCGTTGATCGTCTGGGGTGCTGATGAAGAAAAACCGGACAACGCGATGTACCCCGCTGTAAGTCAGGCGCTCGCTGGCGAACGATGCCTGCTGGGCGCGGCCACCGAGGAGAACTACCGGACCCTGACTGCGACCTGCATCGCCGACGGACACAACATCATCGGACAGTCCCCTATCGATATCAATATCTGCAAGCAGGTGAACGTCCTGGTTTCCGATATGGGTATGCCGCTTGACAAGATCGTGATCTACCCGTGCAACGGCGCGCTGGGATACGGACTGGAATACGCCTACTCAATAATCGAGCGAACCAGACTGGCCGCCCTGGGCGGAGACAGACTCATGTCCATGCCCGTGCTGGTTGAAGTTGGTCCGGAAGTCCAGCGAGCCAAGGAAGTCAAGGCCAGCGAGGAGGAAATGCCGCAGTGGGGGTCGCAGGCTAAGCGGGGCATTGCCTGGGAAGCCACAACGGCAGTGTCTTATCTGCAGTCGGGTGCAGACATCGTTACCCTGTGCCACCCGCAGGCAGTCGACCTGGTGAAAGAATACATTGACTCTTTTATGGATGATTGAGAATAATGACTGAACTGGAGGGTTGGCAATGATTATCGTAGGGGAGCGCCTAAACGGACAGTTTGGCGATGTAGAGCAGGCGATCAAGCAAAAAGATGAGAGCATAATAAAGGATCTGGTAGATGCGCAGGTTGAGGCGGGTTCTGATTACCTGGACGTCAATGTTGGCACGGCAGTGCCCTCGCGGGAGAAGGCCGATGCCATGGTGTGGATGGTGGAGACCATCCAGAAATTCACCGATGTTCCCCTGGCCATTGATAGTCCCATCGACGAGGTGCTGAAGGTTGGCGTAGAGGCCTGTGAGCATCCACCGTTGATAAACTCTGCTCAGGCTGATCCCGAAGAGCTCAACGATTATATACAGCTGGCGATGAAACACGATGCATCCCTGATAGCGCTGACAATGGACGAAGATGGTGTTCCCAACGATGTGGCCAAGCGGGTCGAACTTGCGGGCAACATAGTAGTGGCGGCTATGGAGGCGGGAATGCCCTTCGACCGCCTTTTCATTGATGTGGTCGCCCTACCAGTCAGAGCTACCCAGGCTCAGCCCGGAATCGTTCTGGAGGCCATCAGTCAGCTGCAGGGTATTGCTGATCCCTCGCCTCACTTCATCATTGGGCTGAGCAATGTCTCGCAGGGTGCCGTCAAGAGAAGCCTGATCAACCGGACATATCTGGTCATGTGTATGGCCATGGGCCTAGATGCAGCCATTCTGGACCCGATGGATGAAGAACTCATGGATGCCCTGATCACGACAGAACTGCTCCTTAACAAGCAGATATACAGCGATTCCTTTTTGAATGCCTACCGCAGCAGCAAACGGAGAGGCTGAAGCGGCACAGGATATAAGTGCCGTACGCTGCTGGACGCTGGAAAGGGTCGGCTAAGCTATGCAGCAACGCAAATGCAATGTACACGTATTTCCCGATGAAAAAGTCATTGAATGCAGCCGGGGAGATAACTTGCTGAAAGTACTGCAGGATGGCGATATTCCCATCAGAAGCGTCTGCGGGGGGGAGGGTACCTGCGGGAGCTGTCAAGTGCGCGTCGCATATTCTGAGGCCGAAGAGCAGTTGACCGAAGAACTGGCCTGCCAGCTGTCGGTGGATGACGACATGTGGGTAACCGTCTTGCCTGAATCCAGGATCAGCGAGCATCAGATTTTGCTGAGCAGGGCTGAGGCCGACGAGGCCACCCTGAGCCGGGAAGGCCCATTAAAAGAGGAAGTGTCTGTTGATCCTCTTCTGCAGCGGGAGTCGTTGTCACTTACTCCCCCCTCGCTGACAGATAACACCAGCGATCTGGACCGGGTATGCCGGGAATTGATCCGTGAGACAGAGGCCAAACAGGTGACCGCCACGTTAGATGTGGTGAAGACAATTGCCCCGGTTCTGCGTCGGTGTGACTGGAATCCGCAGGTGAGCTGGATGGACCTGCCTGACGGCCCGTCTGAGATCATTGAGGTCGAAGGTCCAACAGATGATGCCTGCTATGGCCTGGCTCTGGATATCGGCACCACCACGGTCGTTGCTGAGCTGGTGGACCTCAGCAATGGGCGTGAGGTGGCTTCCGCCGGGGAATACAACAGGCAGGGACAGTTTGGCGAGGACGTGATATCGCGCATAAACTATTCCGCCAGCCGTGACGATGGCCCGGCCACCCTGCAGCGTGCGGTGATCGAAACCGTCAATGAACTGCTCGCCGAGCTTATCTCCCGGACAGATACAGACCCCGACAGCATTCGCCTGGTGGTCTGCTCGGGCAATACCACCATGATTCACACGCTTTGCGGACTTGACCCCAACAACATAAGGAAGGACCCGTATATACCTACTGTCTCATCACCTCCGCCGTTTTCTGCCCGACAGCTGGGATTGGATGTGCATCAATCCGCCCGCGTTTTGGCCTTTCCGGCGGTTGGTAGCTTTGTGGGAGGAGATGTGGTGGCCGGGGTGTTGGCTTCGGGGCTGCATGAGCGGGAGGAGCTCACCCTGTACGTGGACATTGGCACCAACGGAGAGATAGTCCTCGGCAACAGTGAGTTTCTCATGACCTGTTCCGCTTCAGCTGGTCCCGCTTTTGAGGGAGGGGGTATCAGGCACGGTATGAGGGCCATGGATGGTGCTATCGAGCGCATCCAGGTATCGCCGGATGACCTTGAGGTTTACTGTCAGACGGTTGGTGATGTGCCTCCGATAGGCCTCTGTGGCACCGGCCTAATAGACACCCTGGCCACATTGCAGCAGACGGGAGTTATCAATCGGTCGGGCCGCTTCTCAGATGATATGCAGCACCCGCGGCTGCGGGAATCAGAGGAAGGACTGGAGTTTGTCCTGGTGTGGGAAAAGCAGGCTGGCATAGGCGATGATATTGTCATAACTTCCGGCGACATCAAGCACCTGATGCGTTCTAAAGCAGCAATATATGCTGCCATAAGGATGCTGCTGCAGAACGTCGGTATGGAGGAAAGTATTATACAAAGGGTCCTGATTGCCGGCGGGTTTGGCAACTACCTGGATTTGGAATCCGCTGTGGCCATCGGCCTGTTTCCCGACCTGCCCAGAGACAGGTTTCGTTTTGTTGGAAACGGTGCTCTGCTGGGGGCCGTAGAGGGAGTCGTTTCGGGGCAGTCCTGGCACGAGGCGACCGGGCTGGCCAGCAAAATGACCTACCTGGAGCTGAGCGCTGAAAGCCAGGCGGGCGAATTCATGGACGAATTCGTTGCGGCGCAGTTCATCCCTCATACGGATCTCAGCTTGTTTCCCAGTGTTGAGGCAGAGGGCGAAGGGGTGCAGCTGACCAGTTCGGAAGAAACTGAGGAAAACGGGGATACAAATGAATAATCTCTTTATCACTGCCACCGGACAGGACAAGGGAAAGACGGCCTTCACCGTGGGGCTTTTGGACATACTCCGAGACGAACTGGACGAAGTGGGCTACATGAAGCCCATCGGTCAACGCTACGTCGTGACACAGGGACAAAAGGTGGACGAGGACGTTGAATTGATTGATTCGATATTTAACTTTCCAGACAGCATCAAGGACATGTCTCCGGTGATAATGGACCGCGGCTTCACCAGGGCTAACCTCGGCTACGGCAACACCCAGAAGCTCACCCGTCAGCTGATGGACGCGTATCACAGACTGCGGCATTCCGGCCGGACCATGGTCCTGGAGGGAGCTGGAAGGTGCAGCGTTGGTGACAATTTTGGTCTGTCGAACATGAAGATAGCCGAGCTCATGGGGGCTGGGGTCATCCTGATAGCCGAGGGAGGCATCGGGCGGACTATAGATGAGTGCATGCTGGATATGGCCTACATGAAGCAGTTTGATGTTGACATCCTCGGTGTGGTTATTAACAAGGTGTACCGAAAGAAACTCCAGGAGATAACCGAGGTCACCGGTGGTGCGCTGCAGGACAGGGGGCTGGATCTCCTGGGAGTCATCCCCTACGAGCCAGTCCTGGAGTCCCCGACGCTGCGGTCAGTCGTCGATGAGATGGATGTTGAGTTTTTGACCAGCAAGAATGAGAGTTACCTGAAGCGCACCATAGGCACGGTCCTGGTGGGTGCGATGAAACCGCATCAGGCCCTGGGGTACCTGCAGGGAGGAGAGCTGCTGATCACCGGAGGCGACCGGGAGGATATCCTGGTTGCAGTGCTGTGCTGGTCGGCCATGTCTCATCAGGACCCGGGGGTGGAGCCGGTAACGGGTATTGTCGTCACCGGCGGGATACGCCCGCACGATTCGCTCATAGATGTAGCAGAACAGCTGGATGTGCAGATGTTTCTGGTCTCGAGGGACACCTATGCGGCAGCATCAGCAATTAATGATTTAACTGTAAAGATTAAACCGGAGGATGATGCCAAGATCGCCTCACTGTCCGGACTTATTGAGTCTCATGTGGACATAGATAGGCTGAAGGATTACATCAGGGGAGGCTGAGATAGCCTCCGGACAGGGCAGGCGGCAGCAGTAAGGGTCGGTTCATTGCTAGCAGGAGGTGCAGATCATGGGAGAGGAAGTCCTGGTGGTTGGAGGCGGCATTGCCGGGTTGTCGGCGGCTTTGAAACTGGCTGAAAGCGGCGTTAACGTGAAGCTGGTGGAAAAGTCGAAGGAGTTGGGGGGCAGCGCTTCCGGCTACGTCTGTAAAGCCACCGATGAATGTCAGAAATGCAACGTTTGCGTCACTGTGGATGTGTTGGATGAGGTTCAGAGTCATCCGGCGATTGAGGTGCTTACTGAGACGGAAGTTGTTTCGGTGCAGGGTGAACTGGGAGATTTCTGCATAAACGTTCGCCGAAAGCCGCAGTACATTGACCCGGATGGATGCATAAACTGCGGAGAATGCCTTACGGTGTGTCCCCATCAGACAAAGGAGGGTCCGCTGTTTGGCCCGGTACGGGGAAGGGATACATACGCGCTGCAGCCGGAGGCCTGCCGATATTTCGCTGACGGTTCCTGCCGTCTTTGTCAGCAGAGCTGTCCTGCCGACTCAATTAACCTTGAAGCAGAGATAGAGTACCGGCAGATTCTGGTGGATGCAGTGGTGCTGGCGGTCGGTTTTCAGCCCTTTGATGCGGCAACAGCGCCGCGTTACCGCTACGGTCGGACTTCGAATGTCATGACCGCTTACGAATTCGAGCAGGAAGCCGGAGCTGGCAGGGACCTGCTGCAGTACGTGGGCGATCACCGCCACTTCGCCTTCATTCAGTGTGTCGGTTCGCGCGATCTGCAAAGCAGCGAAGACTGTTCACGGGTCTGCTGCAGCTATGCCATGCGCCTGGGCAGGATGATTATGAACTACCTGCCCGATGCCCAGGTCGACATCTACCATATGGACCTGCAGACGTTTGGAAAAAACTGGTGCGAGCTGTATGCCGGATGCCGTGACGACGGAATAAACTTTGTCCGCGGGAAACCGGCCGGCGTTGATGAAGACCCGGATTCACAGCAGCTATCTGTGGTCTACGAGGACCTGCAGCTTGGAAGTCGATGCACCGAAGACGCTGATCTGGTAATTCTGTCGGTCGGTATCGACCCGGCTGATGGTGTTGGTGAACTTGCCGGTAGATTCGGCATTGAACGCAACAGCAGAGGCTTTCTGGCAGCGGCCGGCCAGGCCGCTGATGCCGTGCAGACCAACAGGCCGGGCGTTTATGTGGCGGGTACATGTGCCGGTCCCCGGGACATCGCTGAGTCAGCGACCCACGGCAGAAAAGCTGCCCTGCGGGCTATCTCAAGACTGAGGAGTAGATCGTCATGTCGAATCAGCTGAAAAAATTTGCTGCCTTTGTGTGCAGTTGTGCAGACAGACACGATACACAGAATATCGTCGAGGGCCTTGAGGAGGCCGGCGCAGGCCCGGTTTTTAGGCACCGGACGCTGTGTCGTTCTGATGGCTGCCAGTTTGTCGCAGAGCAGCTGTCCGAAGCAGAAGCAGACGGCGCCGTCTTTGCTGCCTGTACCCCTGAGGTGTACAGAGAGAAGTGGAGCAGGCAACTGGACGCCGCCGGGCTCAATCGACACTGCATGACCCTCGCGGATATCAAAAGTCGCAAAAATGCAGCGGACAGAAGGCAGGTGGCTGTGAGTGCCCTGAAGAGCCTGCAGGAAATCGGTCGGTTCCCCGATGTTGGGGATATTTCGGTTTCGCAGACCGTCCTGGTGGTGGGATCTGCCCCAGGAGCGATGGAGGCTGCCCTGCAGGCCGCCGATGGTGGATGCGATGTTGTCCTGGTGTCGCCGGCTGAGCAGCTGGGTATTTCAGAGTCCGAAAGACTCGTCCTGCTGGGCGAATCTGATGACGCCGGGCGGTGTGTTGACCGCATGGTCGAATCGGTCACAGAACACCCCGGCATCGAGGTGCTGAACGGAGCCCATATCACTGCAGCCGGAGGGCAGATTGGGGACTTTGCGCTCACCGTCCGAACCGGCGATGGTGAGGACAGAGTCCTGCGGGGCGGTGCAGTGGTGGTGGCTGCTGGCCTGGACATCCATCCTCCTGGTATGGATTTTGACCTGGAAGTGGGCGCTGAGGTTACCACGCAGCTTGGCTTCCGTCGGCGGTTGACCGAGCTGTCCGATTTTGAGCACGATGAGCGTCCGGACGGCCCCTGCATTGTGTTCTACGTCGATGAGGACGACGAAGACAGTCCCCTGGCCTTCAGCGCCGCCGTGCACAATGCAGTCTACGCACGCCGCAACGTAAAATGTGAGGTTTTTGTCGTCTGCCATCAGGCAAAAGTGGCGCTGCCCGGTATGGATGAGGTGTACCGGCGCGCGCGCAAAGCAGGTGTGTTCTTCGTCAAGTACGGAAAGCAGAGGCCCCAAGTGAAAATACCGGAGGTCCCTGCCAGTTTCCGGACTCCAGAAGAGCCGTTTTACCCACTGCAGATCAGTCTGCCGCTGCGTGAGGCGGAGGTTGTGGCATCCGCCGCAGCCGGGGAGACCTGCCGCGTTAATGATGACCGGCTGGAGATCGACTGCGACTGCCTGGTGCTTTCGGAGCGCCTCGTTGCATCGGCCGCCACCGAGCGCCTGGGCAGGTTGCTGTCTATTCGCGGAACGGAATCCGGCTACCTGCAGGAAGATAACGTGCATCTTGATCGGGTGCTGACCAACCGGCGCGGAGTATTCGCGGTGGGCGGAAGCAGAAAACCCTGTTCGCTGCAGGAAGTCATGACCGATGCGCAGGAGGCGGCATCAGCAGCCGTGGCGATGCTGAGCGACGGTTACCTGCAGCGTGACTGGTTGTCTGCTCACGTCAGCGGAGAGGACTGCGCTTTTTGCCTCACCTGCGTGCGCGTCTGCCCGCATGAGGCGGCGGTGCCGGATTACTCGGAGGGTGCTGCTCGCATTGACCCTCAGGCCTGTCAGGGTTGCGGAAGCTGTGCAGGAGAATGTCCAGCCGGAGCCATTGAGCTGGAGTGCTATTCCAAAGAAGCGATGTTTGCTTCTGCAGCGATGCCGAAGGAGTGGGAAGATGACTGATAAGCCCGTTACAGCAGACCTTGGAATAATCGATTCACCGGTTGGGGCGGTGGTGTACGCCTGTGAGAATTCCGCCTGGCGTGCCTACAATGAGCTGCTGTCAGCCGGCCTGCAGGTGGGCTCAAATCTTCGGGTGCTGAAAGTTCCCTGTTCGGGCCGGGTAGATGAAGTGGTGATGCTGCGGGCGGTCGAGGACGGCGCACGCGGAGTGCTGGTGCTGGGCTGTCCTGAGGACAGCTGCCGTTTTCTGCAGGGCAACCTGCGGGCGAAAAAGAGGTCCTCCCGGACTGCCTCAGCTCTGCAGGACATCGACGGTTTTGTGGGGCTGGTACAATACGATGCCCTTTCCGGTACATCATCGGGGCAGCTGCTGAACATCATCACCGGGTTTGTGGATGATCTGGATGAACTGGTGACCGAAGAGGCGGTGGAGCAATGATCGTAGCTGAACGGAAACCCCTGAATGAAATCATGGATAACCTCGCAGGAATAGGCAGCGTTGCAGTGGCTGGCTGCGCCACCTGCGTCACGGTATGCTCGGCGGGAGGAGAAAAGGAAGTGTCTGTGCTCAGTTCGCTTATGCGGATTGCCGCCGGCCAGCGCGGCCAGGACCTGCAGGTTGTCGAGCTTATGGTCGAAAGGCAGTGTGAATGGGAATTTCTTGACGAAATCATCGAGGGTATAGACCAGGTCGATGCGGTGGTATCGCTGGGATGCGGGGCAGGGGTGCAGGCAATGGCTGCCCACTTCGAGGATCAGCTGATACTTCCGGGCCTCAACACCAGGTTCATTGGTCTTCCCGAGCAGCAGGGACTGTGGGTGGAGATGTGCCTGGCCTGCGGCGACTGCATGCTGGATAAGACCGGCGGAGTATGCCCGGTGGCCCGCTGTGCCAAAAGCTGCTTCAACGGGCCGTGTGGCGGATCGCAGGATGGTTCGTGTGAAATCGATCCGGATACCGACTGCGCCTGGCAGTTGATCTTTGACAAGCTGCAGAAGCTGGACCGGATGCAGATACTGCAGGAGATTGAACCGGTCAAAGATTGGTCTGACAGCCGTCACGGTGGTCCGCGCCGCATCAAGCGGGAGGATCTGATCCTATGAGCAATCTTAAAACAAAAAGCAGACTGGAAAAGGTTCTCGCGGCCGGCGAGTTTGCCGTCTGTGGGGAGATGGGACCCACCCGTGGAGCAGATCGCGATGCGGTAAGCCGCCATGCGGAAGATTACGTCGGATACGTTGACGCGGTTAACTTCACCGACAATCAGACGGCGATCGTGAGGCTATCAAGCGTTGCTGCCTGCGTCATGGCAAAACGCGAGGGTCTTGAGCCGGTGATGCAGATGACCTGCCGTGATCGCAATCGTCTTGCGCTGCAGGCTGACATTCTCGGCGCTGCTGCACTGGGGATCCGCAACGTCCTGTGTCTTTCCGGCGACCATCAGCAGTTTGGTGACCAGCCGGGGTCAAAGAACGTCTACGATATTGACTCGATCCAGCTGCTGCAGACGGTGGCGCGCATGCGCGATGAGAGGGAGTTTTTGTCCGGTGAAAAGCTCGAGGGGGCAGAGCCGCGAATGTTCATCGGTGCCGCGGCAAATCCCTTCGCCGATCCTTTTGAGTACCGGGTGATCCGGCTGGCCAAAAAGGTGGCCGCTGGTGCTGACTTCATTCAGACGCAAGCCGTCTACGATGTTCAGCGTTTTGAGCGCTGGATGCAGGCAGTCTGCGACCGTTACCTGCATGAGGAGACCTATATCCTTGCAGGTGTGATCCCCCCCAAGTCAGCAGGTGCCCTGCGGTACATGAAAAACAGCGTCTCCGGAATGCGCGTTCCCGATGAGCTGATCAGGCGGCTTGCTCAGGCTGATAACCCCCGCGAGGAAGGCGTCCGAATCTGCGTCGAGCTGATGCAGCAGGTTCGCGAAATTGATGGGGTCCGGGGCGTGCACATAATGCCGGTTATGTGGGAAGAGATACTACCCACGCTGGTTGACAAGGCAGGGCTGCTGCCGCGTCCGCAGCTTTAGAGGTCGAGATTTTCTGGGAGGTGTACGTCAGTGGCTAAGGAAGAGCCGATGATGGATGCAGGCTTCAAATATGAGGTGGCCGCCCGACCTGGGGCGGAGAACATCACCGCCTGCTTTTCCTGCGGTGTGTGTACGGCCGGGTGTCCGGTCAGTGAAGTTGATGACCGGTACAACCCGCGCAAGATAGTCAGGATGATCATGTGGGGAATGCGGGAGGAGCTTTTGTCTTCAGAACTGGTGTGGCTGTGCAACCTGTGCTACAGCTGCCATGCGCACTGCCCGCAGAATGTGAAATTCACCGACGTCATAACCAATCTGCGGGAGATGGCCGTACAAGAGGGATATGCAGATAAAAAGATGCTGCAGAAGGTTGACCGCATAGACACTCTCATGCAGGTCATCAGAAGAGAACTCGTCGCCGAAGTGGTGGAGAAGCAAAAGGACGTAGCAGACGCAGAACAGCTGAACACGGCGGCAATTGTGCAGCAGTTGACTGCCGATGATGAGAGGGGGGCAGACATTCCGTGTCCAGAGACCAGGGAGACCGAACAGTAGGTTCAGTCCTTGTCGTAGGCGGCGGGATCGGAGGCGTGCAATCGGCGCTGGACCTTGCAGAAAGCGGATACTACGTGTATCTGGTGGAAAAAAGTCCTACCATCGGCGGGGTCATGGCTCAGCTGGATAAGACTTTTCCCACCAATGACTGCGCCATGTGCATACTCGGTCCCAAGCTGGTGGAGTGTGCCCGCCATCTCAACATAGAAAATCTGACCTACTCAGAGTTTATCGGCCTGTCAGGGGAGCCGGGCAACTACACAGCCCGCATAAGGGAAAACCCAAGCTACGTGGACAAGGAGGCGTGCACAGGATGCGGTGATTGTGCCGAAGTGTGTCCTGTTACCACCCTAAGTAACTATGACGAGGAGTTAGCTCAGCAGAATGCTATCTACCGTCCCTTCCCGCAGGCCTCCCCCAACGTGTTCACCATAGCCAAGGAGCCGGAGCACCGTCTGTGTGAGCTAAGCTGCCCGGCCGACTGCGATGCACAGGGATACATAGCTCTGGTTGGACAGGGCAAGTACCGGGAAGCCATGTCCCTAATCAAACAGACTGTACCCATGCCCGGTACCATGGGACGGATATGTGTGCACCCATGTGAAACCAACTGCCGCCGTGCGGCCCAGGATGACCCGGTCAGTGTCTCGGGGTTGAAGCGTTTTGTGGCCGACGAAGTGGATGTCAGTGAGGTGCACCCCGAGATGCCGCAGGTGGAGGAGCCAAGAAAGGTTGCTGTAGTCGGTTCCGGGCCGGCAGGGCTGACCTGCGCCTATTACCTGGCGTTGATGGGGCATCAGCCGACGGTCTTCGAGGCGCAGCCGGTAGCGGGTGGAATGCTGGCTCTGGGCATCCCCGAGTACCGACTGCCCAACGAAGTTCTGCAGCAAGAAATAGACGCCATCAGCGACGTGGGAGTCGAGATAAGGACCAATGCACCGATCGGCGGCGATTACGGCCTGCAGCAGCTGCTCTCTGATGGTTACGAGGCCGCTTTTGTGGCCGTCGGGGCCCAGGATGGACGGAGTCTTGGATTGCCCGGTGAGGAAGCAGATGGGGTCATGCAGGGGGTTGACTTCCTCCGGCAGGTGAACCTGCTGCAGTTAGAATATGGCACTGATTCAGAACAGCTGGGTGATCTGGTAGGCGACAGCGTGGCAGTGATAGGTGGAGGAAACGTGGCCATGGACGCTGCACGTACGGCCCTGCGGATGGGTGCCTCGGAAGTTCGTGTACTTTACCGCCGCAGCCAGGCGGAAATGCCCGCCCTGCTGGAGGAGGCCGAAGCCGCCGTCGAAGAAGGTGTGGAGATAGAGTTTCTCACCAATCCTTCCGAAGTAGTGACCGAAGATGGACGGGTTGTAGGTCTCAAGTGCATGCGCATGCGGCTCGGCAGCCCGG
>PUMD01000074.1 GCA_003551215.1 Clostridia bacterium
CGAGTCGGTGGGTGCAGTTTCATCCTATACCTTCGAGGATGTAACGGAAGACCACAGCATCCACGCCGAGTTCGAAGAGGAGCTGCACACCCTTACGGTGGGGGTTGAGGGTGAGGGCAGTACCGATCCCGAACCCGGCACCCACAGCTATCCTCACGGCACAGAGGTCACGCTGGAGGCGTCAGCCGAGGACGGCTGGCTGTTCAGTCGCTGGGAGGGTGACGTGGATGACTCAGAAAGCCAGATGACCACTGTAGAAGTGGATGAGGACAAAGATGTCACGGCAGTTTTTGTCCTGTCGGAGTCGCCACGCAGCATGGGTTACTGGCGAAACCATCCGTCGCACGTTGAGCAAATGCTCAAAACAGGCGGAATTGAACTTGGTGATACGACAATAGATTCTCTGGAGAAGTCCATGATAGTGTTGAGCAGCCCGAGCGCGAGGGATGCACGGGATGCTCTCCGCGCGCAGCTTCTTGCAACTATGCTAAACTTGCGGAACGGCTCATGCCCCCTGGCGACAGGAGCTGACATCGCCAAGGTGGTCGATGATGCAGTGCAGTTTCTGCAAAAACACCGCGATGATCCGGTAACTCCCAGACATCCTAGAAGGGATGAGGCGCTGGCGCTCAAGGATCTGCTTGATGCTTACAACAACAGCGGCGTCGAGTAGCGCGGTCACAGCATCGAGGACTCATTGAAGTGTTGAATCGGGGTTGAGGAAGGCGGAGTATTGCCGCCCTCCTCAACCCTAGGTCTGCAATGGTGCGCGACTGTATAATGTGAGCTGAGAGCAGACCACTGGGCCTTTTTGCCAACCCCGCGCAGCAGAGGCATCTGAAGGAGGCCTCAATGAGTGAATGGATGTCTATGTGGCGAGCTGTTGTTGTTCAAGACCAGGTAGATATGCACAGCACCCATCAGATCAGCAAGCGATCAGGCAGCAGCCAAACCCGGCAGATCGCCCGGTGGAAGCGAACCTCACAGATGAACACCGCCCCAATGGTCTGTTCCTCAAGACCGGGCGCAGTTTAGCTCTCGGTACAAACAGTACATACAGCTGGATGAGCAGGAGGTCTACACAAGTCCCACTTGCAGGGCGGTGTCTGGCATCCTGCGCCAGGATGCCCCTGCCAGCAGACCCCGACATTCACTTGAATGAGGCGCCGTTGACCTCACGGGAGGTCAATGCTAACCTTAACCTACCGACGGTCAGTTAGTTGTCTGGGAGGTTATGGTATGAAGCAGCGGAAGAGCGCAGAAACGCGCAGGCAGGAATTTCTCGATGTCTCTCTGCGGTTGTTTGCGGAAAAAGGGTTTGACCGGACCACGGTACAGGACATCATCGATGCGGTGGGCGTATCCAAAGGCACCTTCTACCACTACTTCGACAGCAAAAGGGAGGTAGTGGAGGAACTGGCGCAGGGTCTTTCTCAGTACGCGGCACAGCTAATCGAGGATATCGCAGCGCAGGATATCGACGCTGTCAAAAAACTGAACAGTGCCCTCACCATCCAGGAGGTCAAGCAGGAGCATCTGAGGAAAAAGGCGCAGATGCAGGGGGCTTTGGGACGCTCAGGAAACTTCTATCTGGCGCAGCGGCTTATAGACATCATGCTCGAGACGTGCGCCGCCCCTTTTGCCGTTATTGTCGCCCAGGGCAGCAAACAGGGGATCTTCGACGTCCCGGACATAAAAGAGGCAACTGACTGCCTGCTGAGGATGATGCTCACTTTAAAGCAGTCTCTGTCCCGTCTGGAGGATCCCTCGCTTATGCGGAGCAGAGTTCAGTTCTACGAGCACGCGGTGGCCCGCGTCCTGGGCGCCCCGCCGTGCTCGGTGAATCTGCTCGAACCCCTCATGCGACGGTACCTGAGCGAGCGAGAGCAAGGGACACAAACCAAAGCAAACTGAGGAAAATACCCGGCGACGGCGCTGGCACGCCGGCGGTTCGGACCTCAGCAAAACGGGCAGACCTCAGGAGCAGTTTGGAAGGGAGAAAGACCGTATGAGCTGCTTCACCCGGAGACTCAGCAGCATCAGAGAGAGGCATCTTGCGCTAGCAGGTGGTAAAGCGGTTAACCTGGGAGAGATGATGAAGGCGGGGCTTCCGGTGCCGGAGGGATTTGCTATCCTGACCTCCGCCTACGAGATTTTCATCGAGGAAAACGGTCTACAGGAGGCCATCGAGCGACTGCTGGCAGACGCATCCTTGATGGACGCGCAGAAACTGCGGCTGGAGGCGGAGATCATCCGCCGCAGTATTATCGAAGGAGTCACCCCGGAGCCAATCCGGCGCGAAATCGACGCCGCCTACGCGAAACTGGGTGAGGATTTCGTTGCGGTGCGCTCGTCGGCGACCGCCGAGGACCTGCCAGGAACCTCCTTCGCCGGTCAGTACAGCAGCTATCTGAACATCAGCGGACGCACCAAGCTGCAGGCTCACATACGCAGATGCTGGGCCTCGCTGTGGAATTACCGGGCTCTGTCCTACCGGCTGCGACAGAAAGCCGGCGAAGAGGACCCCGCCCACGGTGTGGTGGTGCAGCGGATGATCAACGCGGAGAAGTCCGGTATTCTGTTCACCGCTAACCCCGTGAATGGGCGGCGGGACAGAATGCTTCTGAATGCCTCGTGGGGGCTGGGAGAGGCCATCGTTGGGGGAGAGGTGACTCCTGATGAGTGGCTCCTTGCTCATGACTCCGGAGGCATTCTGCGCGAGAACATCGCCGACAAGAAGCTGATGACCGTGCGCAGGGAAAACGGAGTTGGTGAGCGGTCAGTTCCCGAGGGGAAAAGGGGAACTCCGACTCTCAACGAAGAAGAGATCCGCCGCCTTTACGAACTGGGCACAAACGTGCAGCGCCATTTTGGCTCTCCGCAGGATATCGAGTGGGCTCATTCTGATTGCAAATTCTACCTGGTGCAGACCCGGCCCATTACTTCTCTTTATCCCCTGCCGCAGGGTGCCAAGCAGTGGGATGATCTCCGGGTGTACGTCAATTTTAGTCTGGTTTCGCAGGGCATCCACGAGCCGCTGACCCCGATGGGACAGAGCATTTTTCTCAAGACATTTGTGGCCCCGGCGCGGCTGTTCGACCGGCGCATCGCGGACGAAAGAGACCTGTGGTGGCAGGAGAGTGTCGGCGGTCGGGTGTTTATCGACATGACCGAACTGCTGCGGGACGAAAGAAGATGGGAGGACGTCATAGTAAACGACGTTTTCTCCGATCAGGAGCCGGTGACGGCAGAGGCGTTGCTTGGGTTTCTTGCTCGCAACCGGGAGGAGATAACCAGCCGAAAGAGCAGGATGATACCCTGGATCCTCCGCAAGATCATACCCCTGCTGCGCATAGCGCTGCCTATGGGAATCAACTGGCTGTACGGGAAAATGTTTCCCCTGCGGGCCCGGGCCAAGGCCATGACCGAGTGGGAGCAGGTGCTTGGGCAGCTGCGGAAGAAGAGGGATGCGGCAGACACTATCGAGGACAAACTGCAGCTGATCGAACGTCACGTCGGCGAGTACACGCTATCCGGTTTTGCCACACTTTCTCTCATTGCCCCGTGCGTCAACAATGTGGAGCGGGCTCAGGAGATTGCGGGCCGGTATCTGGAGGATACGTCCCGGCTGCAGCGGGTGAAAAAGTCGGTTCCGCACAACATCACCACTGAGATGGGCGTCGAGTTGATGGAGACGGCAAAGAAGTTGGATGAACGCGATGCCGAACCCCACCCTGACCAAAAGGAAGTGGCGGAGTTTCTGGGCAAATACGGGCACAAATCCAACCAGGACATGGATGTGGGGGTGCCGCGCTGGCAAGAGGAACCGGAGTACGTCTGCGGCCTGATCCGGTCGCATATTAAAAATCAGACCTACGAGAAGGGCCTGCGCAGCTTCTACCGCGGAGCGGAGGAGGCGGAGGCGGCCATCGAGCGAACCGGGGAGGAGCTGCGCCGGGCGGGGGCGAGCCCTCGGGTGGTCTCGAAGATCAGGCGACTGCTTCGCACCTACCGGGAGACCTTCGGGCTGCGCGAGCACTCGAAGTTTATCCTGACGCAGGCGTATCAGATATACCGGGAGATGCTGCAGGAGGTCGGCGAAGAGCTCGCCGGGCAGGGACGCCTGGACCGTCCCGAGGATGTGTTCTTTGTGCGGTTTTCCGATATCAGGTCAGGCGAACCGCTGCAGGATACGGTGCAGATGAACCTGCGCCGTCATGAGAGATACGCGGCGTTGTCAGCCCCGCGCATTATGGCCAGCACCGGAGAGTGCATCTACGCAGCGGCGCAGGAGAGTGACGATGCGCTGACCGGGGTGGCTGTGTCTCCAGGTGTATATGAGGGTGCGGCCCGGGTGCTGGATTCACCCGAGCAGGGCACCAAATTGCGCGAGGGAGAAATCCTGATAACGAGGGCCACCAATCCCGCCTGGACTCCACTTTTTGTTTCGGTAGGGGCAATAGTGATGGAAACGGGCGGTCCCATATCGCACGGCTCTGTGGTCGCCCGGGAATACGGGATCCCGGCGGTCATCGTGCCGCAGGCCACCGACAAAATTCAGACTGGCGACCG
Source organism: Clostridia bacterium (assembly GCA_003551215.1). GTDB lineage: Bacteria > Bacillota > Sulfobacillia > SLMV01 > SLMV01 > PUMD01. The sequence continues at coordinate 4,573 of PUMD01000074.1, forward strand.
GATTCGCGTCGATGGAGAAAGCGGTGCGGTCAGGCGCCTCGGTGGATGAACGCAGCCAGCGGGAACGGCAATGGGCTGTTTCCGCCCGGGTGCGGCTGACGCAGGCGCAGAGGCGACCGGTTGGCAACTTCATGAGAGTTTCGGCAAATCCCGAACGCCACATTGACAGTTCAAGACGGGCAGAATCCTGTTGTTTGTGATGCGCTTTCTGCAAGGGTCTCCTCGGTGCTCTTTCAGCCTGGCATCTCAATGGAGCATCATATTCAGGACAACGGTTATGCAGCCGGCTGCTGGTGGGGCTGACTTATGATCTGCGGGTCCCTGATGCGGCAAGCGCTCATTCCCGCAAACCTCGCTTCAGTGAACAGACTTCAGTTGGGAGTCGTGATGGCGGCCGAATGTGTGCCAAATAGTCTCAACAATTACTAGGTTAATGTGCTAAACTACATATATCTCTAATAATTACTCAGAATAGCAAAACCAGGGGCAGGGTAGAGAACTCTGCGGTTTGACCTATCTTGCGGCCCCGATCTGCAGGCTGGCCCTTACCGAATAAACCTGTCAGCGACGAACGCAGCCACCTCCTGTCGTCTGCCAACTACATCCCTGCACTGTCTTAGACAGTGGCGCGAAATCAAACCCATTTTTTCTCTGCCGAATGCGTGTTACAGCTGGGTTTTTGCCCATTGGAGGGATAGCGGTGAAACGGATTCACCTGTTGGGCGCGCTCTTGATGGCACTCTGTATTGTGGTAGTGCTGATGCCTGCCCGGGTCGAAGCCTCCGAGCTTGTACTGATTCATCCCGACGGCGCAGAGATGCTGCCTGTCGGCACTGTACAGCAAATCACCTGGGAAGGATATGAGGATGACGAACTAGACATACACCTGTCGGTCGATTCGGGGCAGAATTACGATATTTTCATAGGCAAAGGTAGCGGCGGGATATTTTTGTGGACTGTACCGGATATCTCCACAGACCTGGCCAGAATCAGGATCAGAGGTGAGATTCCATATCTGACCAGGACACCTGTGACAGTAGAAGCTGCCAGCGAGGGCGATTTTTCCATAGGACGACTTCCCGATGCCCCCACCGATCTTGCCGCAAGGGCCCTTTCCACCTCCGAGATCCTGCTCACCTGGCAGGACAATTCAGACAACGAAGAAGGATTCAGCGTTGAGCGCAACCAGCATGAGGTGTTTACTGTAGGAGCCGACGTACAGGAGGCGGTGCACGCCAGTCTGCCC
>PUMD01000025.1 GCA_003551215.1 Clostridia bacterium
AGGGGTCCCCCTCCCGCCGTATACCGGTAACCATTGTTGGGGGACGATGGCGATGAATATGCTTTTGTGAGAGGTGGTGCATTCAGAGTGTTTGACCGATTTGGAGGATTAATCCTTGCTGCAGGACAGGGAACCCGCATGAAGTCTGATCTGCTGAAGGTACTTCACCCAATTATGGGTGTACCCATGGTATCGCTGGTGGTTGATGCGGTGAAAGAGGCTGGCATCAGACGGCCTGCTGTTGTTGTTGGATATCAGCACCAGCGGGTGCGCACGACGCTTGCAGACCGGGTGGATTACGTGAAACAGCACGAGCAGCGGGGCACCGGACATGCGGTTATGTCGGCATCCGATTGGCTGCAGCAGCTGAAGGATGTGCTGATACTTTACGGTGATACCCCGCTGGTGACGGCAGATCTGGTGAGCAGACTCATGCGGCAGCACCGGCTGAGCACAGCCGCCGCAACGCTGTTAACGGCAGAAGTTGCCGATCCCGAGGGGCTTGGACGAGTGGTGCGGGATGAAGAAGGCGAACTGGTTTCCATAGTCGAGGAGGCGGATGCATCCCACGCTGAGGCGGCCATCAAGGAGATCAATACTGCCATAGCGTGCTTCCGGGTCGAGCCCCTTTTGCAGATGCTGCCGCTTTTGGAGCCAGACAACGTGCAGGAAGAGTACTATCTCCCCGACGTTTTTGAGCTGCTGCTGAACCGGGATTACGCCGTGCAGACCCTGCAGGCTCCCAGGGCAGAGGAGGTCATAGGGGTAAATACCCGTAAGGGACTGGCTGAAGCTACCGAAATTCTGCGAAAACGTATCATAAGACGCATAATGGACCATGGGGTGACGGTGGTTGACCCAGCGACGACGTGGATCGGCCCACAGGTATCGGTGCAGCAGGATGCTGTGATCATGCCTTTCAGCACCCTCGAGGGCGACTGCCAGCTAGGCCGAGAGTGTCGGGTCGGCCCGATGGTCCATCTGGTGGATTCTGAGCTGGGGGACCGCTCGCGGGTGTGGTATTCGGTAATGGAGGAAAGCAGTGTGGGCAGTGATGCCACAGTTGGCCCCTTTGCCCACCTTCGCCCCGGAAGCAGGTTGGCTGATGATGTCAAGGTAGGAAATTTTGCCGAGATCAAGAATTCAAGCATAGGACGGGGAAGCAAGATACCCCATCACAGCTATGTTGGTGACGCCTGTCTGGGTGAGGGCATAAATGTGGGGGCAGGCTCAATCACCGTCAACTATGACGGGCAAAACAAACATCAGACCACAGTTGAAAGCGGAGCTTTCATAGGCTGCAACAGCAACCTCATTGCTCCCCTTGTGGTCGGCAGAGATGCCTTTGTTGCTGCAGGCTCTACGGTGAGTGACAATGTCCCCTCCGGGAGCCTTGCCATAGAACGAAACGAGCAGTGCAACAAGGAAGGCTGGGTAAGGCGGCGGTTCCCTGTCAGCGAAGATGACGACGGATAAAGCGTTTTCTGAAAAGGGGTGTTGTCAGTGGAGTTGATAAGCGAAGAGCTCAAGATCTTCTGCGGAAACGCCAACCGGCGGCTGTCGGAGGCCATTGCCGATTCGATAGGCCAGTGTCTTTCTGATGCTGTGGTTGAACAGTTCGCAGACGGGGAGACCAGGGTCAGGATAGTGGAAAACGTACGGGGAACCGACGCATTTGTCATTCAACCTTCCTGTCCACCGGTCAACGATCGGATGATGGAACTGCTCATAATTATAGATGCTCTGCGCAGGGCGTCGGCCCGCCGCATCACTGCAGTCATACCATACTTCGGTTATGCACGTCAGGACCGCAAAACCAGGGGCAGAGAACCGATTACCGCCAAGCTAGTCAGCAATCTGATTACGGAGGCGGGAGCAGACCGCGTTCTCACCGTGGACCTACACGCAGGGCAGATACAGGGCTTTTTTGACATACCTCTGGATCACCTGACGGCCATCCCTACCCTGGCTGACTACTTCAAGGACCAGAAACTCAGCGACCTTGTGGTGGTCTCCCCAGATGCGGGAGGAGTTGCCCGCGCCAGGCATTTTGCCGACCTGCTGGGGGTGGGCATTGCCATCGTGGACAAGTACCGGGAGAAGCCAAATGTGGCTGAGGTTATGAACATAGTAGGGCAGGTCAAAGGCAAGACGGCAGTGCTGGTTGACGAGATGATAGACACCGGAGGTACGCTCTGCCGGGCAGCAGATGCACTGGTAGAAAGGGGTGCGGACCGAGTATTTGCTGCAGCAACCCACGCTGTTTTGACCGATCCCGCTACCAGACGGCTTGCAGCTTCGCCCATAGAAGAGATCGTTGTCTGTGATACTGTTCCGGTATCAAAGGACAAGCTGGACAGACTGGACAACCTACGCGTACTGTCGCTGGCGGAGCTTTTGGGACAGGCCATAGACAGAATCCATCAGGACCGCTCAGTGAGTGCTCTGTTCAGAAACAGCGAGCCTGATGCTTGAAGGTTTGACAGTGAATAGTGCGCGATATAGCATAGGATGCGGACGATTATGAGGAGGTAGGAATATGAGTCAAGACATAACACTCAGCGCGAGTCTGCGGGAGCCGGGGCATCCGCGCCGCCTGAGGCGCGAGGGCTTTGTGCCGGTAATACTGTACGGGCAGAATGTGGACAACATTGCCCTAAAAGTGGATGAATATGATCTGCAAAAAGCACTCAGCGCTGGCGGTGACCGTGGACTTATGAATCTGACAATCAAGGACAATGGTGATCTTGCCGAAGAAGATCGCGTGGTTATGGTGCGAGAAATCCAGCGCCATCCCGTCACCCGTGATGTCCTGCATCTCGATCTTTATCAGGTGGATATGGACACCAGGCTGACCACAGAAGTTCCCATCCGCCTGCTGGGAGTAGAGAAAGCGACCAGCGGCATTGCCGTGGTACAGCGCGGACTTCGAGAGCTGACAGTTGAATGCCTGCCGGTAGCCATTCCCGACTACATCGAGGTGGAAATTGGCGAACTCGAGCTGGGAGAAAGCATCGTAGTGGCTGATGTTGAGGCACCGGAGGGCGTGGAAATAATGAATGAGCCCGACGATAACATCATCACTCTGGTGCAGCCGCGTATGGAAGAAGAAGAGGAGGAAGAAGAAGAGGAACTGCTCATCGACGAGGATATGGAACCCGAACTGATTGGAGAAGAAGACGAAGACGAGGAAGAGGAGTTTCCCGAGGAAGAACCTCCTGCGTGATAGGAAGTGGCCTCATTGTCCATCCGCCTGGCAGCAGCACTGGGAAATGCGGAAGAGAGATATCGCGGCACGCGGCACAATGCCGGGTTTGCCGTGGCCAGTGAACTCGTCGCCAGCTTGGATGAAGCCTGGAGGCGTTCTACCCGCTATCTGTGGTCGGAGCTGAGCTGCCGGGGAGACCGCCTGGTGGTGATCTGTCCCAGGACGTACATGAACCTCAGCGGAACTGCAGTGCAGGCAGCTGCGGCCAAATGGGACGCCGAACCCGCGGAGATACTCGTTATTCATGATGATATGGACCTGCCCCTGGGGAGGTTGCGAATATCCAGTGAAGCGGGCAGCGGCGGTCACCGGGGAGTGAGTTCCGTTGCCGAAGCGCTAGGGACCCTGAGTTTTCCCAGGCTGCGGATCGGCATCGGTCGGCCGGATACTGGTCAACCAGCCCGTGATTACGTCCTTTCTCGATTCTCTTTATGCGAGGTTAATGTGGCCGAGGAAGTTTTTGCTGTAGGCAGCCGGGCGGTGGTGGTCGCCTGGCGATGCGGCCTTCAGCAAGCGATGAATGATTTTAACGGTTATGACATTACCGAGTCCGCTTAATCTGTCCTCATTTTGAGGAGTAAACGCGGGTATCCTGACAGCTGAAAACAATTTATCAGGGCTCCTGCATCCGGGTAGGAGCCCCAGTGGTGTTTCTGCCAGATCACTTATGAGGGGATATCGTGTCGCAGACAACTGCATCGCAAAAAAGCAGCACCGTTGATAGGGGTGACGTCCTGAGGCGCGGAGAACTCGGCTGGGTTGTAAAGCTTTTCGATGACCTGCCGCAGTTTCGCTCTCTGATTGATGGGGTGAAGATGGGCGCAGGAGCCCACATAGTACACGGCCTGGCAGAGAGCATGGATTCGGGCCTTGTAGCCGCGCTTCATCACAAAACTGCGGGAGCTACCCTCGTGCTCACACGTGGACTGAAGGAGGCCCGACGACTGCACGCGGACATGACCGCCTGGTTGTCTGATGGAGGAGTTGCCCTGCTGCCCCCCATGGAGATGCTTCCACAGCTGCAGGCCACCCAGGGTAGAGAGGCAGCGCCCCAACGCCTGCGGGCACTGGGAAAGCTGGCCAGGGGAGAGTCCCCGGTGGTTATTACCTGCCCGGCCGGACTGCAGCGGAAACTACCTGCGCGCGAAGACCTGCGCGAGGCCTTTTTTCAGGTCCAGCGCGGACAAGACATCGACAAAGACGCTCTGCTGAGGCGGCTGACCCGTTTGAATTACCGTCAGAAGGAGGCTGTGTTGACCCGCGGTCAGTTTGCAGCTCGCGGAGGTATAATCGATATCTTCCCGCCTACCCTGGACCGTCCGGTACGGGTCGAGCTGTTTGGCAATACTGTGGATTCGCTGAGAATGTTCGACCCGGAAACTCAGCGTTCCATAGATAACACAGACGGGGTATTGGTGGGGCCTGCAGATGAGATATTCGCCGGGCTGGGCGATGAGGAGATTGCCGATGCCATTGACCAGCTCGAAGAGGATGCGGCAGATCAGGTTGTCAGCCTGCGGGCCAAAGGGCGAGAGTCGGCAGCTGACCAGCTCATCGAGAGAGTCAAACGGCAAAAGGAGATGATCAGTCGACGGGAGTTCGGTTCACTGGACGTTATCTTCCCGTATTTGTCGGTACGTATGGATAACATTTTTGATTATATGCAGAGGGACTCATGTTTGGTTGTGTGTGACCCGGCGCAGACTTCCAGGTCAGTTAAGCAGGAATCAGACGATCTTGCCGCACGTCATAGTCGGCTTATCTCCGAGGGCGTAATGCTTCCGCGTCAGATGAGTGTGGAGTTGCAGTCAGACCAGCTTTATCCCGGTTCTGACCGACATCCCAGGGTTTACCTCAGCTCACTTTTGCAGGACGTGGATGAACCGCAGGTTGAAAGTGTTATCAAGATTGCCGGCAGGCCGGCGGAATCGTTTTATGGGCAGTGGGAGGTCTTTTTGTCCCGCCTTCAGCAGTGGAGGGATTCGGGTTCACAGGTGGTCATACTCGCCGATACCCAGCGGCGCAGGCAGCGGATGACATCGGCCCTTCAAAAGCGAGATGTTTCAGTTGTTGACCAAGGCAGCGATGCTTCATTGTCGCCGTATTCTGCTCGACTGCCGGTGGTGGTCTGCGAAGGGAAGCTGCACGACGGGTTTGAGATTCCCTCTCTGGATCTGATCTTTCTTACGGCCAGGGACGTTTTCGGTTCACCTCAGAGGACCCCGTATCAGGTTCCGACAAAAGACCGTCGGGGAATAGTAAGCTACGAGGAGCTTAATGAAGGTGATTACGTTGTTCACCGCAGCCACGGGATCGGTCAGTACCTGGGACTGTCCCGCGAGGAAGTTGAAGGGGTCCAGCGCGATTACCTGCTGCTGCGCTACGCCGAGGGTGACCGCCTGTACGTACCGGTCGAGTCGATTGATATGGTGCAAAAATATGTTGGTGCTGAAGGAAAACCGCCCCGGCTGTACCGATTGGACAG
>PUMD01000008.1 GCA_003551215.1 Clostridia bacterium
AAAAGAGGCCAGTCTGACTCTGGCCGACAAGCGAGGCCCCTTCCCCAATCATCAGCGGAGTGTCTACGCGGACAGTCCGGTTGACCTGAGGCCGCGTAATGCCACCACCACCACCATCGCACCGACCGGAACTATCAGCATCATAGGTGGGACCAGCGGAGGCGTAGAGCCCCTCTTCAGCCTAGCCTTCACCAGACATGTGCTCGATGGTGAGAAGCTGGTGGAGGTAAATGACGTCTTTGAAGAGGTGGCCCGCAGGGGAGGGTTTTACTCTTCCGAGCTTATTGAAAACCTGGCAGATGGGGAGCCTCTGTCCGAGCAGGAAAATGTGCCGCCCGAAGTGCAGGAGGTTTTCGTCACGGCCCTCGATATCGACCCCGAGTGGCACATCCGCATGCAGGCGGCTTTTCAGGCGGGCACCGACAATGCCGTGAGCAAGACGATCAACTTCCCGCAGTCTGCCAGCAGAGAGGCAATAGGCGATGCTTTTCGCCGGGCGTACGAGATGGGCTGCAAGGGATTGACCGTATACCGCAATGCATCGAGGTCAGAGCAGGTTCTAACGGTCGGAAGCGACAAAGAAAGGGAAACTGATGAGGTAGATTCCTCCCAACGTTGGCCGACGAACGGCGAGTGGGGCATGCTGCGTCCGATAGAACGTACCAGCAGACTGCACGGGGTGACGGTGCGCAAGGCCACGCCCATGGGCAATCTGTTCCTCACCCTGAACACTTTTGAAGGTCATCCTTTTGAGCTTTTTGCTCAGATCGGAAAGGCAGGCAGCGATGTTGCTGCGTTTACGGAGGCCATCGCCAGACTCATTTCTCTGGCTTTCAGATCTGGAGTTGACCCACACGCGGTAGCCGAGCAGCTTATGGGTATTGGCGGTAGCCGTTCTGTTGGGTTTGGCCCCAACCGTATCCGTTCAGTGCCTGATGCCATTGGTCAGTTTATCGGTGAGTACCTCGAGTCGGTCGAGCAGAATGAGGATGGTGATTCTCCCGCCCAGCTGGGTCTGGTGAACCTTATGCGCGGAGAACAGTCGGAAGATGGACAGGCCGCCACCTCGGAGGACAATCCGGGAAGTGTGGATAGCCGCCAGCCCTCTTTGTGTCCTTCATGCGGAGTGCAGGCGCTTATCTACGAGGAAGGCTGCGTGAAATGTCTTTCTTGCGGTTTCACTGAATGCTGAGCATTGTTTGCACCCGATGGTCAGAGTGATATGCGGGCGGGCGTCAGCATTACGGCGCCCGCCGCTTCGTGCGCGAGATGACGAAAGAGCCCGCGGCCCCTCAGCCACAGGCTGCCCCGGAAAATGTGCAGTAAAGTGAAGGTGAAGAGACCGACAGTAAGACGAGAAATGGCCGATGCTCAAAAATAACCCATTGATGCGAGCAGCAACTAAATGCTTAGTGGCTGTATCAGCTGCAGGCTCAACAGGGATTGACGCTGCGTTAATCGGGGCGGCGCAAGGGCGTGAAGGCACAAAAACCTCAATCGGGCGACCATAGACGACATTTCAACGCCCGCCGGGCTAAGAGAGGATGCACATCATTCCTCGTCTACTGCGTACTTTATGGTAAAGCGATTGGTGCTACCTTCAAACGGATACCACTGAACCTCTGTGTCCTCAATCTCTGCGTGTTTGGGCCCCTCTATCAACCACTTGGAGAAGTCCTGCAGAGCCTGTTCCTGGCCCTCGGCGAATACCTCCAGTGTGCGATTAGGCATTGCCTTGATATAGCCTGTCAGTTTGAGCTGAGTGGCTTTACGCTGGGCTCGCGAACGAAAGTTTACTCCCAGAACACGACCCGTTATCAACACTTTAACACCTTTCTTAGGCACGTTGAGGTCCCCTCTCAGTGTTGGAAACTCTTATCTACCCGTTGCTTTTCATCACCAAATATAAAAAATGGCCAGACGCATAGAATTGACTTCAATTCCATCACCTAAAAAAGGAGCTCTCACATTCACTAACTCCAAAACAATTATAACACAACCACATTCCCTATTTAACCCGCTGGTTTCGCCAGGGCAGGTGGTTTTTGGAAATTCCCCCGAAAAATCAGGTTAATCACGCCCGAATGGAGGCGCTGAAGTACGCCGCCCACCGTTTGCCGAAATTTTCCTAGCATATGATCACCTGCAGTTCACATTCTATACAGACGAGCAAGGTAGTGAGCAGGCTGGAGGTGTTGTTCATGTCTCTGTCCCGCAGTATAGAGGAATACGACAGAGAGTTTTCCAAAAAGAGCAGGAAGGAGAAAAAGAGGGATCCGCTGGTCAGCAAAAAGGACCTGCGAAAAGAGAATGTACGTTTCGGACTCAAGCTGCAGGTGGCCAAGGACCTGGGGCTTTTGGATAAGGTCAAAAAACGCGGTTGGTCAGGCCTGAGTGCTGCAGAGACGGGAAGGGTAGGAGGTTACATGTCTCAGAACATCACCAGCGAGCAAGAGGCAGAAGACACCCCGGACCCAACAGACAGCCCGTAGAGGCAGCCGCTGTGCCCCTACTGAGGAGGCCTCACTTCAAATGCAGACCGAGAAGGAAATAGAGGCAGCAGGCGCAGCAGCGCATAATTTGCCAATCCGAGCTGCTGTTTTATGTCCTGCAGAACCAGGCTCAGATGGTGCGACGCAGCAATCGCCGCGGCCGGTGAGGAGAGGAGTCCTCCGTAGGCGACTGGCTCGTAAAGATCAGCTAACCTTAGCAGGGCTTCTCCGACATGCTCGGATTCATCGGCTGCCCGTTTGGCGAACTCCCTTATAGTAAGCCCCTCCGGGTCCAGGTTCAGGTATCGGGAAATTGTGTGTTGCGCCATGGCTGTGGCGACGAGTACTGTCTGGGTGCTTTGGCATCTGTCTGCATGCACAAACCTTTCGGTGCTTCTCTGCAGAAGAGAATGCTCCTGCCAGCGGGCAACAGCATACATGCCTCCAGCGGCCAGGATTGCTGCTGCGAACAGTCCCGTTATAAACCGCGCAAGAACGATAGGCCACAGGGGCCGTTGAGGGGCGCGAGGATAGCCGTTTTCAATGATCTCCTCCTCAAACGGATCAAACGGTCGGTCGGGATCATCTGCCGGGTCACTGGGGTCGCGCCCTACATCCGTTGTTTCACGTTCTGGGGGATGCCGATCGTGGTCAATGCTGGAGTACAGGGGGGTGGGCTCAAATAGCAACCATCCGGTATCTTCAATCCACACCTCAACCCAGGCGTGTGCCGACGACAGAGAGACGGTAGCTTGTTGCGCAGAGTCCTCCGGTTCGTCTTCAACCGGCTGCAAGTCCTGTTCCCGCAGAACGAATCCCTTTACCCATCTGGTCGGTATTCCCACTGCGCGCAGCATTACTGCCATCGCCGTGGAATGATATGTGCAGTAGCCGGTTTGCTCGTCGAAAAGAAAGAAATCAGTAAAGTCCCTGTCCTCCGGCACTTCAGACACGTCAATGGAGTACGGAAGGTCCCGCAAGTAGTCGGCGATAGCCCTGGCTTTTGCGTAGCTATCCTCCTCATCTTCGGTGATCTGTCCGGCCAGCTGGATGACACGGTCGGGAAGCTCGTCTGGCAGCTGCAGATAAGGTTGAAGATCCTCAGAGGTCTCCTCCTGAGTTTCATCAGTTATCTGCTCTTTGTCAATTTCCCAATACGGTATGCTTGTCTGGAACTCGTATTGCATCTCGCTGGTTATTTGCTGATGTGCGATCACATCGCCCCGGTTGCTCTTTGCCACTACTTCATCTACATCTTCGCCTGATTCCTGCAGCGGTTCGGGGAGCGCTACTTCTCTAAGATCACCGGAGGAGAAGATGCTGCCCGTCTGGAGGTTCAGGGCGGTAAGTGACTTGCTGACTGTTCTGGTTGAGACATTGCCCGGATAAAGGCTGGGGAGACGTTCATCAGACTCAAACCATTCCCACGATTCTTCTCCCGGTGTCCAGCCTCGTCCGGTGTAATGGGCCAGGGTGCGGCCCCGCATATACAGCGGGAAGGGTAGGTCCTGCACCCTGACAGTTGCCGGTTGCAGGACCACTTTGAAAGCAGGTGACTCATCCAGCTGCAGTGGTCCCCCCAACTGTTTGCTTGACCCGTAACCGGAGCTTTGCAGGGAAAACGTATGAACAGGTCTTCCGTTTGGCCCTCCATTCTCACCCCGCAGCTGCTGCAGAAAGGGGACCGTTTCTGTGATCCAACGCCGTACAGTTGTCAACCGCCAGGCAGCAGGTTGAACCGGCAGCATAACTGAAAAAAGGAGCGTAAAGGCGGTCAGCAGAGCAACCCAACGAAGCAATGGTCCCAGCGAAAAACGCGTGAGTGACTCAGCAGGAGTGTTATTGAGCCATCGTATGCCCTGCAGGATTGCCACAAGCGGGATAGCTGCTGCCACATAGCTGCGGAGAAACGTTTCAGCGGCATCGAAGTGGAAGAACCACTGAAACGACAGCACACCAGCCCCGGCGATTACTATCGGCCACGGTTTTTGCCTGCGTATCAGCGCACATCCCCAGACAGCCAGCAGAAACATAATCAGCCAGCCAGTAAAATATCCCAATTCCGCGGGAACAGTGGTTAGAGTCCGGAGATAACCCTCATGAAGAAACTGAAGCCACCGGCTCACAAAATCCCATGCTGCCTCAATCAGATGAGGCCAGCGTCTGATACCAAGAATAAGAAAAAAGAGCGAAGAGACTGCCAGAACGCCAGCCAGCCATGCGGAATAGCGGCGGTACCGCTCAGCGATTGTGGCCACAAGGAGTACTCCTGCTGTGACTGCCCATATGAGCGGGTCGGGCTGCAGGTCCATAAACTGCGTCAGTGACATAAACAGGACTACCAGCAATAAAAGATGCAGGCAGTAGCCGGTCACGGTGAGGTATTGCAGCAGACTATTTTTTCTCTTACGCTTCTCAGCTGGCGAAAACTCCTCCTTCGCTAGGGAAGCGCTTTTCCAGCCCGGATTGCTATCCATCTGCTGACCCTCCCTGTCAGTCCAAGGGGTTCAGTGTCCGGCAGTGATTTGCCTCATCCTGCCGCCGCCTGCAGCAGCTTGTGCTTGTGGTCTGCGGGCAGCGGATTGACCAAGGTCAACCATAGAAGTACCGGGCGAAACGGTCCACAGCGAGAACCTGGTCCGGTGGCGGGAGCTTGCCGATTGCCAGGCCTGAGCTGACGAGGCAGTGGCATACTCTACTGCCTGCTGAGTACGAACCAGGAAAACTCCCACTCCTATGCCCATTTGAACAAGTGATGACAGCCGTGAATGTACCGACGGCGCCAGCGAGCCAGTGACAACCAGCATGGTGCTTCCGCTGCCCAGTTGATGCCCTACCTGCTGCAGAAGAAGATCTGTTGGTATAGGGCAGTCTATCCGCGAGCGGGCCAAAGATTGGAGTATATTGGCCATCTGTTTCGGTCCTTTTCCGGTTGGTCTCGAGTAGTCAGCATCGCCCCCGCGCGCCACCAACCCCACTGCCAGACCATTTTGCAGGCAGCTCTCGGCCAACCCGGCTGCCAGGTCGAAGGCTGTTTCTCGACTTCGAGAATCGCCGAACGTACCCGCTGCATCAACATGGTCTCGATCATGAGGCGGCTTCGTCGAGCTCAGATCAAAAACTATGTGCACTTCTCCGGAGGCGGTCAGCTCGAATTCGCGCACGTAAGGTTCACCCATGCGCGCGGTCGTCGGCCAGTGGATATGGCGGGGATTGTCCCCCGGCTGCATGGGATGAATGTCCGCAAGGTTGGA
>PUMD01000188.1 GCA_003551215.1 Clostridia bacterium
ACGAAGGTAAGGAATGCAGCCGCTGCGCCGGCAGTCAGTCAGCCTCCGCACCAACCTGTGGGCAATGGCTATGGGCAGCGGCATCAGCTCAGGGGTCTCCCGGCACGCGTACCCATACATTATGCCCTGGTCCCCCGCACCCAGGGCGTCAGCATCCAGTTCTTCGCCGCCGTCGGGACTGACACCCCGGGCGATGTCCGGGGACTGCTCATCCAGAGCCACCAAAACCGCGCAGGTTTCGGCGTCAAATCCGTATTTGGCGCGGGTATAACCTATTTCGCGTACAGTTGAACGTACGACCTCGGAGAAGTTAACATCCACCTCAGTGGAAATCTCACCGGTCACCAGCACCAGGCCGGTCGTCACCAGGGTCTCGCAGGCCACCCTGGCGGTGGGCTCCCGGCTGATTATGGAATCCAGAATGGCATCCGAGATCTGGTCTGCCACTTTGTCCGGGTGTCCTTCGGTAACAGATTCGGAAGTAAATCGACGTCCAGCCACTTGACAGCTCATAAGTCTCCTCCCTGTTGTCCCCGCTTGTGGCGGCCCTCCGCCGCCGACGCAAATAAATAACTCCTTCTCGCCGGGAGGAAGGAGCGGGGATTCTCATCCTCCAGAACTGGAAAACTCCACCTCTGCTGGGATTAGCACCGCTACCCCTTTGGGGCCGGTTGCTGAGGGGTCATCGGGCCAGTTCCCTCACCCTTCTCCTGATAAGAAGAGTCTATTCACTTACTATTGCATCCAGTATACAGCCCGGGTGGAAAACCGGTCAACACACACCCAGCGGTGATGAGACCGGGTGAGATGGGCTGCTGCCGGGGTAATCACCGGCAGCAGTTGTCCTCCTGGTCCCGATCAGCGCCCTCTTCTGCATCCTCCACCGGCGGGTGTCCTAAGACCGCCAGCGCCTCATCGACGGTTACTTCCCCATCACGGAGACGCTGAAGGACGTGCATCCGCAGCTTCTGCTCCGCCTCCGACTTCTCACCGGATGCAGGCCTCCGCTCGGTATACCTGGCCATCATTTTGGGAATTCGCTCGGAAAGCTCCCGGGAAAGCTCCTCCGCCCGATGTCCCACCGACCGCGCCCATTTTTCTACTTCTGCTACCAGCTGCTCGGCGCGCTCGGCATTTACCAGCCCGGAGACGTCCGGAAGCGGCGGAATCTCGAACCTGGCCGCCCTGGTCTCATCAAAAACCGCACTGAGCAGCTCGGCCAGCTGCTCTGATCTGAACATCACTTCAGCCAGGCTCCTGCGCGGCTCCGCCTGGTTGAACTGCACCGGAGCGAAAACCCGCGAATCTGCATCGAACATCTGGGCAATCTCATCGACGTACTGGTTGAAAAGCTGAACGAGAACCTCACAGATCGGCCCTGCGGGGTCCTCCTGCAGCATCACCTGCTCTGCTCGTTTGGCCAGCCTGTTCAATAAAGCCGTGTACCCTCTCACCTTCTGTCTGTCCGAATCAGTCACTTCTTTACCCCCTCATTACTGGCTTGGCCGCAAAAGTCTTTCGCTCAGCAACCGCCCAACACTTACTATTACCGTCCGCCTGCCAAACAACCCTGTGGGCGCCGGACCGACACCTGCATCACCTCTGCATAATTCTTCAGCAAGCTCAGGGTAACCCATGCCCGGTAAGCGGTCAATTGATAGATTCATCAGTCCCCGCGCATCAGTTGCCCCAGCTCCGCCAGGCTGCCCAGGCCGGAAAACCGGAGCATCCCACCGGCGAATATGCGCGAACTTATCCGCATCAGCACCAGACAGCAACCAAACAGTACCCCGAGGCTGGTGGCGATCTCCCAGGACGGCACCTCCGCCACCGCCAGGCGGATCAACGATGCGGTGGGGATAAACGGGGGAACATGACACAGAATACGGACCCACAGGGCGTTGGGGGACATTATGAGCGGACTGGCCAAAAACACCGGCGCCATGGGAACAATAACCACCAGTCCCTGCGCCTGGCTTCCTCCCTCGACTTCCTTCATGGTGGCCCCCATGGCCGCGTGCACCGTGGCCAAAAGCAGATAACCGCCCAGAAAGTACGTCAGGTAAATGAGCATATCGCCAGCTGATGGAAATACCTCCGGCAGCGCATAAAAGCGGCTGACAACCGCCACGGCTGCCACCGACCATATACCTACCTGCAGAAGGCCGAGCCCACCGTACCCCAAAAGCTTGCCCCAAAGCAGGTGCGATGCCGAGGTGGAAGACAAAAGCACCTCCACAATGCGGTTTCGCTTCTCCTTTATTACCCCGTACATCAGCATCTGCCCAGAAAAGATGGAGGCAAACACCAAAGTAGCGGCCATCAGCAGAGGAATCAGTATTCCTCCCACCAGATCCCGCCCCTTATGCACCGGAGTGACGTGCAGCGCTGCCGCACCAGTCACCGCCTCGATCTCCTGCCTGGTCAACCCCATGTCCCGCAGCCGGTAGGCGACAAAACTCACCTCCACCAGCTTATGCACCGCCGGCACCTGCGCCTCCGGCACGCTGGCCACGCAGTAGGTAAACAACCCGGTCTGCACCGATTCCTCATCCACCTGCAGCATCCCAGCAAACTCTCCCTCTCTGATCCGGGCCCGCGTCTTCTCCGCATCGGTATCGACGGGGTGCAAAGACAGCGGGTAATCCCCAAGGTGCCGCTGCAGCAGGGGCTTCATCTCACCGGTTTCGTCGATCACTGCCACCCGCGCTACCTCTTCCTCGGCGGTCTGCTGGGTGTACACCCCCACCATACCCACAATCAGCATGACCACCGGAACAGCAAAGGTCAGAGCCAGGAAGGTAGGCGTCCGGAGGTTGTTGAAAAACTCCCATCCCGCCACCGTTTTTACATCAGGCGGTATCAATCCCCTCACCGGGCTCACCCCCCTGCCTTACCGTGGAGGTAAAGATATCGTGAAGCGGCGGAGTCTGCACCGAAATCTCATCTATATGAAGACGGCGCGAAAGCTCATCGAGCAGCCGGTTTGTCCCCTGGCTGGTGCGATATCTGAAGTTAAGAACGCCGGCATCTGACTCCACAGCGCTTACCCCACTAAACCGCCGGACAAAAGAAATATCTGCACCGGGTTTATGCCTCACGGAAACCATCGCCTGGGGGTGCTGGCGCTTTATGTCCGCCAGGTCTCCGTACAGCACCCGGCGTCCCTCATGCAGCATACATATGCGGTCGCACAGCTCCTCAACCAGATTCATCTGATGCGAGGAGAGAACCACGGTCATCCCCCGCTGCCGGAGGGAGGCGATCTCCCGGCGGAACACGTCCTGATTTATCGGGTCCAGCCCGGCGAAGGGCTCATCCAGCACCACCAGATCCGGCCGGTGCAGCACCGCGGCTATGAACTGCACCTTCTGCTGCATTCCCTTGGAAAGCTGCTGCAGCTTCCTGTCTGACCAACCGCCCAGATCCAGCCTGTCGAGCCACCTGCGGGCTCTCCTGACCGCCTCTTTGGGTTTCATGCCCCGTAGCCTGCCGAGGTACCTCAGATTATCCAGAACCCGGGCCTCCTCGTACAGGCCCCGCTCTTCGGGCAGATAGCCGATGCGGCGCGGGTCGCGGCGGCCGGAGTTGTCATCGAAGGTCATACGGACCGACCCCGAATCTGCCCCGACGATGCCCATTATTATGCGAATGGCGGTGGTCTTCCCCGCACCGTTGGGGCCCAAAAGCCCCAGAATCTCGCCCCGGTGGGCGGAAAAGCTCAGACCGCAAACGGCGCACGTGTCCCCATAGGATTTACTCAAACTCCTCACTGCCAGCACGCGGCTCATGCAACCGGTCCCTTCGTCCGTCTTCCGCCCCGGCGCCTGTCTGTGGCAAGACACCCGGGTACTCCTTTATTCTATCTTGCGTCGGGCAAATCCCCCCTGCAACGTCATTTGCCGCCCTGGCCATCCTCCGGGATTGACACTGGCTCAGGCGGGGGATGCAGTCTCCCCATGATGAGAATGTCGACCAGCTGCCCTTTACGGAGTGCACCCCTCCTCTTGCATCCCTCGCTGACGAAACCAAACTTCTCGTAAAGCCCTACAGCCGCACGGTTGTCGGGATAGACTTCCAGCTCCAGCCTCGTCAGACCCAGCCACTCATCGGCCACCTCCAGCAGGCCGCCGAGCAGTCCGGTCCCCACCCCGCGGCCATGCCAATCATCGTGCACCGCCATACCCACCAGGCCGCAGTGCCTTCTCCTTCCGCGGAGAACCTGCAGGTTGGCCATCCCCACGACCCGTCCGCCAAGCTCGGCGACAAGCAGGTAATTGTTTTTGTCGACGAGCGCATCATCCAGCCCCTCGCTGAACCGTTCAAAGGAGGTGCCCGGAACCGCCAGCGTCTCCGCTGCCGCCTCTTCCGCCATCCTTACCTGGTACAGGTCCCCGGCATCATCACCGCGGGCTGGACGTATTATCACCTGCTCCGATGGGCAATCCCTTCCCATAAACTCTCACTCCCTTCCCGAAAGTCGGCCGTGAACCAGCCGTCCTCCCACCACCGTCGCGCGCACCGACCAGTCCTCATCGAGTACGGCAATGTCTGCCCAGCGTCCCGGCTCAAGCCGCCCCGCCGGCAGCCCAAGCACCTGCGCCGGTACCTCGCTGAGGGCCTGCACCGCCCGGCCAAGCGACCATCCCAGCAGGCGGGCTGATTTCCGCAGTGCCCCCACCGGAGTGAGTATGCTGCCGGCCAGGGCGCCGCCGGCTGTCCGCGCGCAGTCTTTATCAACAGTGATGCTCTGTCCGGCCAGCTGATGCCGTCCCGGGTCCAGCCCCGCGGCAGGACAGGAGTCAGTAACCAGACACAACCTGCCGGGGTCCTTTATCCTGTCTGCCGCTCGCATGACCGCCGGGTGAAGGTGAACCCCGTCGCATATCAGCTCGCAGGAGACCGCCGGATGCATCAGCGCCGCCCAGGCGGCCCCGGGCCGGCGGTGATGAAAGGGTGTCATGGCGTTAAACAGGTGGACTGCGTGACTTATGCCGGCTGAAAAGCCCTTCATCATTTCCTCATAGGATGCTGACGTATGGCCCGCCGCCACAATGACGCCCGCGTCCAGCAGCAGCTTTATCACCCCGGTTATTTCTTGCAGTTCTGGGGCCACCGTCACCATCTTCAGCCTGCCTTCGGCCGCGGCAAGCCAGCCTGCCGCCCCGTCCGGGTCGGGGCTCCGCAGCCACTGGGGTGGGTGTGCCCCCGCCTTCTGTTTGGCCAGGTACGGGCCCTCCAGATGCACTCCCGGTATGCGGGCCCCCGGAAGTCGGTCGGGAATATCAGCTGCCCGCCGGAGGAAATCGTCGGTCTTCTGCGGCGAGGAGCTGATCAGCGCCGGGACGGATGCGGTGGCGCCGTGGGCCGCTGCGTAATCTGACAGACAGCCCCACTGCGCGACCTCACCCGCGGCCACATCCAGCCCGCCGCCGCCGTGGGTGTGCATATCCACCAGTCCGGGGACCGCCACGCAGCCCGATGCAATCCGGTGCGCCCCAGCAGGCAGACCACCGCCCGACGGCCTGGCCGGCTTAACTTCGGTTATCACGCCATCCCGCTGGCTGAGCAGTGATCTGCGCACTGTCCCGCCAGGCAGCAGCACCGGGCCGATAAGATGCTGAATCTCGGCCCCGCGTTCCGCCTTCATCACGAGTAATCCTCCCAGTCAACCAGGGCAAAGGACAGGGTGCCGGAGACGGCCGTTTCACCATCACCCGAGGCTTCCGCCTCAACCCGTAC
>PUMD01000131.1 GCA_003551215.1 Clostridia bacterium
CACCAAGCCGACCCGTAACGCCTTCTGATGTGGTCTGTATTTGCACATCAAGACCCTGCATCATGCGCCCGGTGAACGTCAGGTCAACTGTACCGGTATTGCGCCCGGCAAGCCGTCTGAAATTCTTGTAACCACCAAGCAGAAACGCCATCCGCGAACCACCAATGACACGCCATATCAGGTCAGCACCGGGCTGAATGGTGGTGTTCAGTTCATCGTTTCGCAACGCCCACTCATTGCCCGACTTCTTGAGTGTTCCGGCAAAAAAGGCTGGTATTGTGGCTTCCGAATAACCACGATTGGCGTAATCTCCACCAAGAAACTCACCCCGCATTGTCCGTTCATTCACAAAACGGATTACCGTTGGCCTGATAATCCGTTCCATGACATGCACCATCTGCGTGTCAGAAATGGCCTTGCGTAATTCCGCGGTTATTTTTTTTGCTTGTTCTTGTTCATCCATGGCGCCAGTTTATTATGTCATGCCACTGTCGATTACATCCATCAAGTTCGACATGGCTTTATCTCCGCCAATGTAATCTTCATCATCTGCCGGTTGTGGTATCTGCGTTTGTTCGTGCAACCATGATACCGGTATCCGCATCACCTTTTGCAATGAGCCAACGGCATCAGCAAAGCCTTTCAGGTCGGTTGCTTCGGGTATGGAACTGTTATATATCGGGTATTCATCCAACGGGAGTTCTGGGAAGTTCAACCTGACAAGGTCATGTACAATCTGGTCGTTTATAATTTCATCAAGCCATGCAATGTCGTCTTTGATGAAACTGGTCAGAATCTCGCTGTGTGTCTTGGCAGCAGCGAAACTTCCACCGGTGACTTCGCTTGTCAAGTTTTGACCTACAATAGCAATGGCAGATTCAATGTCAGCCTTGCTGATGAGCTTTTCAAAGACTTCCACGCTTGACGCCCGGACAGGCTCCTTCAAGTCCCATTCAAATTCGTCAAAGAATATAGCAAATTTGTTCAATCCAACACCATGAAGCATCTCCATGATGGAATTCTTGTTCTGTTCAAACTCAGCCTGCGGTAGTTTTACAGTCGGGATGGGGAACCCGTATTTTTCTGCGAATATAGCCCATGCCTTGACCACGAATGTCTTGATAATATACCACCGGGCAACGGGTCGCATGATACTATCAAGGTCGTATTGTCCATCTTCCGCCGACATGGTTGCAATGACAATTTTAGCCGGGTTGATATCCGACACGAATTGTCTGTCCATGGTGAACTTTTCTCCGGGCACCCAGTTGTCATTAATGAGATACAGCTCTCCGTACCGCTCTTGGTCACGACCGCCCACAATATCAATCTCGTTATATTGCCGAATCCTGCGGTGGTCTATGCGTTTTATGTCGTGAATGTATAATGAGCCATCGGTGTTCTTTGCCCATATTTTCTCGAACAAAGCCACACCATGGAATCGACCGTTGAGCATCCGGCGCTTGACGTTGTTGAATTTAAGATGTTCTAGATTCCTTTCCACAAACTCAGCTGCTTGTTGTGCTATGTCTGACTCGCCCCGTGTTGTCACAATACCGGATTGCTTGGACGATGCCACACGCCGGGATGCACACAGGCCACGGATACGCGCATCACTGGATTCAATTTGCACAAATACTTCAATAAGGTCGCCCAGCATACCGCTCCTTGCGCCGTTGAAAATATCCCGCAATGTGGTCATTTTTATTTCGTCAACGATACGCATGAACGAATCAAAGGTGACTTGATTGAATATGCGCCTTGTAAGGTCAGGAGAGATTCTTACAGAATCGTTTTGCTTGTCAGGATTGAACTCAGGTGCCATATTTTTTTACCGCTTAATTTTTATTGCCGTGGTGTGTGGTGAAAGTTTTTTCTGGTCGATTTGCACAGTTCTCATCTTCCTGCTATAATGTCTGCAAATGCGATAACAATTCAAACTCGCCGGAAAATTAACAACGACAGCCACATGTCACAACTCAGATACATCAGCTTGCAGGAGTTTATCAATGAGATTCCGCATCAAATGCAAGGGCTAATCACTGATGACAACCCGAATTCGTCCGTGGCAAAAAACCCGATTCTGAAGCAAAAAGCTCTTGCAGCTGAAGCTGAATTTGAATCTTATATTGTGGCACGTTACAAGATTCCTGTCCGTGCCACAGATGGCACCGTGCCGGAAAAGGTGCGACAGACCATATACACCATCTTGAAGTATCACATGTACGCCCGAAGAAACGCTCTCACAGACAGCATCAACCGGCAGTACAATGATACCATTAAATGGCTTGAGATGGTCGCAAATGGCAAAGCAAACATCCCGCATATTGACGGCGATGGCACCGTGGAAACGACCGGCGTTGGACGTGTGGTTACTGGTGGTTATAAACAACGCTCGACATTCGATGGCTTTGTGTGATGGACGACCTTCACGAATACATAGAAAAAACCATAATTGACCGGCTCAGAAATTCCAGTGAAACAGCCGTCTATAATATCACGCCGTATCATGGTGCATACTCAGCCGAACTGTTCGTAGAAGACATAAAGAACAAGTTACAAGCCGGTGTAGATGCCATCATGGTATCATGCAGAGAGATAAGGTCAACTCAGGTGCGTGATACGAAAGGCATGGTGCATGTAGCAACTGCCACGATTGAGATTGTATGTGCATCCAACACCATAAAAGCCAAAGAATTTCCTGACACGCATCGCCACACATCTAAGATGATGATGCAGGTAAAAAAAATTCTGGCAGGCTTGGAGTTTTTTATAAACAACCGTACCGTTACTTGTGTATGGAATCAGGACGAATCTTTGTTCCGCATCGACCAGCTGAGTGTTGATGCCCAACGAATGACATATACCGCACCCGGAATAATGCTATATCTGACATGAAACACGAAATCTTCTTATACGGAATCGTAGGTGACAAAGACCCTGAATGGGGATTCAATGCTGGAACAGTATCACGTTTTCTTTCCGATGTAACTGAAAAAGGCGGTGGCGACATTCTGGTTAATGTATTCTCCAAGGGCGGTGACATGTTTGAAGGGTACGCCATCTACGGGCTGTTCAAGAATTATCTGGGCGGTAAAGTAACGATGCGTGTCATTGGCATAGCTGCAAGTGCTGCCAGTATTTTCATAAACGCTGCTGATGAAGGTGAAATTGAGATTGATACCGCCGGCTGGATAATGGTTCATAACGCACAGTGTGGAGTAAATGGCGACCATCGTGACATTGACAAGCACGCTCAGCAGGTAAAAGCCCTGCAGACATCCATGGAGAACATCTACGCCAAACGATGGAATATGGATACGAAGAAAGTAAAAAAAATGATGGACGAAGAAACGTTTTTCAATGCTGAAAAAGCTATTGAACTTGGTGTTGCAGACCGCATCGTTCAAGTCGAAGAAGATACTGTTGAGGCAAGCGCCAAGGAATTGAACCTTGCCGCATCTATTGACGCGCCTATACGGGTGCCTAAATGGATACATGACAGCATGCAAGCCCACAAGGGCGATAATAACCAACCACAAAACAATCCGACAGACATGGACATTAAAGCGATAATGAAGAACATCGGACTAACAGCGGATTCCAAGCCCGAAGATGTGCTTGCAAAATTTCAAGGCATGGAAACCGAAATTACTAATCTCAAGTCCCAGCTGGAAACCAAAAAAGAAACAGTGGCAACACTGAATAATAAGCTGGAAACCACCAAAACAGAACTCAAGGAACTGAAAGCTGAGTCTGAAAAGTGGACGATTGACAAGATGGTGCGGGAGATTTGTGCCGAAGCCAATGTCAGCGTGTCCGATGAGCATGCCAAAGCTCTTGAACGCCGAGCAAAGCTGTACACATCAACCACTGATGCCGACATGCAGAAAGACATCCGTGCTGATATGGTGTTGTACGCACAAATGAACGGCGTTCCCACGGGTGCCGATAACAGCTTGAGTGCAAAAGCCAAGCGTGAATCTGTAACCGATGACGACACCCCGAAATCTTACGAAGAAAAACTCCAAGTCAAGGCGGAAGCCCTGATGCAAGAGGACAAAGGTCTTTCGTTTGAATCGGCAATACAAAAAGCACAATCGTTGATTCAGGCCAAGCAAAACTGACATCAACACACCCCGTAACCATGAACCTGTAAACAGAAATAAACCATGGGAAATACAATTCTTAGCAGAACAGTAATACTTGATGAAAGTGCCATTGCCGCCAAAGACCTTGACGCCGCTTTCGGTTCCGACCATGTGTCAGAAGCCATGATGGCTGTTCGCCTTGACGGTGATGGGAAAGCCGATTTTGTCGCATCTAATGGTGACAAAGCCCGCGGATTCGCTATGCGGAAATGTGGCAAAGGTGAGCCGGTGCAAATTATGACCGAAGGCAAAGGCCCTGTAAAGGTCAAAACGGCATCTGGCATTGAACAATACAGCCCGCTCCGAGCCAATGATGACGGCACCGTGTCACTGGCAACTCCGGGCGATGAAGTTGTTGCCAAAGCTGATGACAACCCTGATGCTGATGGTGACATTATCCAAGCACGAATATCGGCATGGGCTTTCGTGTCCACCGAGCCATCAACCTAACATTAACCCTGACCCTTTAATCAAACCATAACGGATTATGTCTAAAAACAACAAAAGCCTGTTTGTATACAGGCCATTGCTTACGCAAATGACCATCCGCCGGGGGCTTGGAGCCGCAGGTATTGGCACAAAGATAGCACCGTTGGTGCGACACGATGCCATCAATGGCGTTTACTTCAAGCGTGACCGGTACCGCATTGGTCATGTCAAAACGGAACGTGCGCCGGGCGAACGTGTCAAGCGCTCTGAAACCACACGTGGCAACCTTGAGCCATTCATGGCAGTTGACCATTCCATCGACAAGACGGTTCCCAGAGAGCTTGTAGATGGCATGTCGGAATCCGCTCTGTTTGGAGAGATGGAACAGGCATCTTACGAAGCCCTGAATGAAGTGCAATACGACCATGAGCTGAAAGTTCGTAACATGCTGTGGGCAGATGACCAAGCCGGCTTTAACAGCATTTACGGTTCTGACCATGTAAAAACTCCCGGCAACAAGTGGGATACGGCAGACGGTGAGATTTACCGTGATGTTCAATCGCTCAGCGATGACATTTTGAAGACTACCGGATTCCGTCCGAACACTGCAGTCATCCCGAAAAAAGTGCTGGATGTCTTGCAGGGCGACCCGAACAATGAAATCGGCGAGCGCATTAAATACACGAATGGAGAAATCCCGGATACGACACGCTTGGCACGATATCTGCGCCTTGATAATGTCATTGTCCCGGAATCTCTGGAAGATGATGCCAATCCCGGACAATCCAACGAGCGGTACGACTGGATGTGGGATGGCGAACACGTTGGCTTGTTTTATGTCAACCCCGCCAACACCCGCAACAAAGTCACACTTGCATCAACCTTCTACACTGACATGCCCAACGAACCATTCTTGGGAATCTTTACACGCTACGATGATGACTACAAGTCGTATATCGTGCGCTGTAACGCATACTTTGATGCGAAAGAAGTTGACATCAAATGCGGTGCTGTGTTGTATGATGTTCTGACCCCGCCCAGCACCTAATAACACCATGACATGACGCGCCATAAGCCCCGTTTACCGGATGAATGGATGGAA
>PUMD01000174.1 GCA_003551215.1 Clostridia bacterium
CTCTTTTTTGGCATGGTGCAGCCAGCAGGGTTGTGGAAATTCGGGATGGTGTACAAAAATTTCGGTCCCGGGTCACCATTTTCGCGCCACTTATCGAGAAGCTCCTTCAGCCTGTCGGTCTGAATGCCGTCGTCATCCATGCCCACAGTGTGAATCTGGGCGCCGTAGTTTCGGAAGGACCGCAACGCTCCCATATAGGTGGGGGCTTCGACGATGATCCTGTCTCCCAGATCCAAAAACAGCTTGCACACCAGATTGATCGCCTGGGCGCAGCCGTTGGTGATCAGGATCTCATCCTCGTCCACATCCATTCCTCGGACGTTGCACCGCTCGCGGGCCAGCTGCTGCATTTTTTCCGCCAGCGTGCTGCCGCCGTATTTCAACGAATCAGGTCCGTCCTCAGAAAACACATGCTCTGTGGCCTTTATCAGTTCATCCAGCGGGTAGGAGTCGGGATAGGGATATCCGTAGTTCAGCGGCACGGCGTCAGGGTTGGCCAGCCTGCGCCAGCTCCCGAAAGCATCCTCTACCCGGTTGACCTGCACTCTCTCGGCCAGCAGATGATGATATTTGTCGCATCCGTTTTCGCGAACCATTCAAATCCCCTTTCACCTGGTAGCTCAGAAGTCAGCCGGTATCTCGATGAGCGTAGGGCCACCGGCAACAAAGGCCTCGTTGAGCGCCGAGGGCAGCTGTGCCGGGTCGGTCAATCGCCGCGCCCTGGCTCCGAAGGATTCTGCGAATTGGACAAAATCAGGATTGCTTATGTCTACCCCTATCGTCCGGCCGTAATTACGCTGCTGGTTGCTTGCTACGACTCCATACTTTTCATTGTTGACCACAACCATGGGAAGACCCAGTTCATACTTAACCGCGGTAGCCAGCTCCTGCGCAGTGAACATGAAACCTCCATCTCCGCTGAGCGAGACCACATTTCTCTGAGGTTGGGAGATCTTCGCCCCGATGGCAGCCGGCATGGACCATCCGAGGGTACCGAAGCCCCGTGGGAACAGAAAGGTTCTGGGTCTACGGGAAAGGTACAGACTGCTGGCCCGGTAACATAGCATGGTCATGTCGCACACCACGATATCTTCATCCTGCAGGGTCTGTCGGAGAATATCAACGATTGCGCGAATCTCACCATTGCCGCGTGAGGATGTCTCCTCCATAAGCTGCGAGCGAAGGGATGCGACTTCCCGGGCAAATCCGCTGCGGTCGGCACCATCCTCCTGCTGCCGGAGGTGTTCGAGGAGACTGGTGGCAAATTCCGCTGCGTCGCTCTGGATCTCCAGGTCAGGAGCATACAGGCCGTGTCTGCCCGGAGCGTCCACATCGACCCTTATCATGGTCTCCGGCTCGGGGAGTTCTCCGCGGAAGGTCTCCCTCACTGACAGCTCGCTGCCCACCACCAACAGAAGGTCGCAGGAATGAGCAAATTCTCGCACCTCGTCGGAACGCAGGTTGTTGCCCAGACAGTTGGGCATATCTTCTGGAACCACACCCTTGCCGGCACAGGTGTTGATAACGGCTGCATCGAGGAGCCTGACAAGCTTGGTCAGCTCTTCCGTCGCGTCAGCTGCGCCGCCGCCTAGCCACAGAAGCGGCCGTTTGGACCTGCGCAGCAGGCGGGCGACTTTTGCCACTTCCCTGTCGTCGGCGACGAAAGCCGATCTGTTGCTGGCGGCAAACTCCATATCTGCCTTGGAATCAAGTATGTCGATGGGGATATCAATATGTACAGGGCGCGGGCGGTGAGTTCTCAGATACCCAACCGCATCGGCTAGCGCCTGCGGGATCTCTGAGGGGTCTTTTACGCGATGGTTGTAAGCTGTGCATCCGTCAGTCACCGACAGCTGATCCTTGAGCTGGTGGAGGGCACCTATGTCCCGGTCCATGTATTCAGTTCTGTTCTGACTGGATATAAGCAGCAGTGGGGAAGAATCAGCCCAGGCCTCACCCAACGCCGTGGCTGCGTTGGTGACACCAGGTCCAGTTATCACCAGGGCTACCCCAATGTCTCCGCGGGCGCGGGCGAATCCATCAGCCATGAAGCCCGCTCCGCATTCATGGCGGGTAACCACGTGCCTGATCTCGTCACTTCGCCCGGCAAGCTCGTCATAGATCTCCAGAGTATGTACTCCGGGGATCCCAAATACAGTATCGATTCCCTCGCGTATCAGGGCCTCCACTACGGCCCTTCCTCCGGTCATTGTGGGCATATTTGCTTGCAAGCCTCCCCTAATCTTGTTATCAACTACATACTTTCATGTTTGGTATATCTGTCAAGTCAAAGCACTGACCGAGGCCAAAACTGCCGAATTTCCGACCGGGCTTATTCAACTTTGCTCTCGCAGAGCAGAGACGGCAGCCTTCAGGTTCTCTGCAGGCGTCTCGCAGTGAATGGGCCCGCCGGGTGAGATTATCAGGCCCTCTCCCTTTACCTGATTTACCGCATCATCTACCTGCAAAGATACAGCGACCGGCGTCTCGCGGTGCATGGTGTCTGCCTCGTTGATCCCCCCCATCAGCAAAAAATCGCTTTTCATACGGGCATCCCGGAGGCTGGGCTTGACCCAGCGGTCATGCCAGTTGTACATGTCGAACGGGTAATCCAGCGCATCATCGTACAGGATTTCCTCACCGTGCAAATGCAGGGTAAGAAGCTTGTCTGTTTCTGCGAGGTCATACACTGGAGACAGATCCAGGTCGCGGGCGGCACAGAGCACCGACTCGTCGTCGCAGACATCAAAACCGTTGAAATAGGATATAAAATACAGACCATCGGCAATCTCCAATGCCTGCTGGAAAAACTGCGTCAGCGCGGGTTCGATGACCTTTACTGCCTCCCGCAGGCCGCTGCCGGGCCATACGCCCTGCTGACCATCCTGTGATTCATACAGCTCAAATCCCTCGGAAAGGTCCTGCTGGATTCTTTCGCCCCGCAGGAAAAACGCGGTGGTAAGCGGACCGTATCCCGTGGCCAACAGGGGAACGCCCGGAGCATTTCGTTTGATCATACGCATAGCGTCAAGACAGTGCTCAAACACCCGGTCGCCATCCACCCTCCGCAGCCGCGGCCACTGCTCTGAGGCAGAAAATGGCCGTTTGGGCTCAACGGGCAGTCCAAAATCGTCACGTTCTTCTCCGGGTTCGAATCCCCAGGGGTAAGCCGAAAAAGCAAAAGGTGGAGTGAACACTATCAAATCCAGATCGAGCTTAATCTGGAAGGCAAGGTGAACCCGGGCAGCAGACTCTACCTCACCCTCGAAGCTGGGGAAATGCCTCCAGATTGTTATTGGAATACAGTCGGGTTCGTCCCCGCGCATAACAGCTCTGACCCGGTCCCAGTGGTAGCCTTCGCCACCCCATTTATTTACTTCGAAGCGAACATCCACTTGTGATGCCCTCCTCTCTGTGAAATCTGCCCGTGTTGAGCAGATTCCCTGACTCTTCACGAGTTATGTTTCTTCGACATCTTGCGTCACTATCCTGCCCGACGGCGTATTATGTACGCCCACAGCAGTCTGTTTTTCGGAATTGTCAATAAAACAGCATTTCCCACACATACCACCGATGTCCTTCATAGTGTCTGATGCCCATCGTACAGGCTTTTGCTCCAATTATAAAAAGTAGATGAACATATATGACATCTTCTGCCCGATACAAGCAAACCCTTCTAGGCAATCGGCCTTTCTGCCACAACTGAGCAGCTATGATACGGCTCGCCACCCGATCAAATCTTTTTGCAGCATAGCCGACCCTGCTCCGGATATCATAGTGCAGAAAGTCAGGCCTCAAAGGGAGGTGACCATAAATGGCAAGAGGTAGCACAAACCGACGTCAGCTGGTCCCCGCTGCCCACAAACAGCTGGATCAGATGAAATACGAAATAGCCGCGGAACTGGGAATCCCGGTCCAGCAGTCCTCGGAGGACTACTGGGGCGACATCCCGTCCCGCGAATGCGGCGCAGTTGGAGGCCAGATGGTGCGAAAAATGATAGAGTTTGCCGAGCAGGCCATGGTTCAGCAGTCACCTGAAAACCAGCCCCGCTAATATCCACCTCTGAGCTGTCCGCTGATGATGTCAGCGGACAGCCTCACCATTTCTTTTCTCAGTGTTGCGCTAATCGGTCAAAAATATTCCCGGCTTTCACAGCAGTCTCACAGGTGGCATAGACAGGTACTGTGATAATGTATCGCCTGAGTGTGGCTGGGAAGGGAAGTGCCTCGCAGATGACTTCCGCACGTCCAGACGAAAAATCATGGAATATGTTTTTCGGCGGCAACACACGACGTGGGTTTTACTGTCTGTTCGATTCTATAGTTATGGCGAAAGCCCGGCGCCTGTACATCCTCAAGGGCAATCCTGGCTCGGGCAAATCAACGATAATCCACCGGGTTGGCAGAGCATTGGAGCAGCTCGGAAAGCCAGTTGAGTACTACAGGTGCGCGTCTGATTACGAATCGCTGGATGGCCTGTATAGTCCCAGTACAGGTGTGGCGCTGGTCGACGGAACGGCGCCGCACCAGATAGACCCACAGCTGGCAGGGGTAAGAGATCTGGTTATCAATTTGGATGAGTGCCGCTGTGATACTTTGCTGAGAAACATGCCACCTGAGGAGTTCGCCACCCTACGCAGAAGAATAAAGGCACATTTCACCAGCGCCTACGGCTACCTCGAGATTGCTGGAACTTGCCAGGATATTACCTGGTCACTCATGCAGCAGTCCAGCGCAGTTGACTTCGACCGACTCAAACAGAAGGCGGCAGATCTGGCCGAGCTGATCAGTAAACTGCCCGCAGAAAAACGGCTTCCGCAGCATCTTCCTCGTCAGCGCAGTGGTTTCCTGGGAGCCTTTACTCCCCAGGGTCCAAAAAGTGAGTCCCAAGCGGTGGAAGACAGGGCACAAAGGTGCTGGATTCTGCAGGGCGGATCCGAACTATTGCATCATGCCCTGCTCAGCAGGATCGTCGACGCCGTCGACCTTCGCGGCATCAACTATTGGGCTTTTTTCTCACCCCTCGACCCGGACCTACTGAAGCACTGCTTTTTTCCCGACAGAGGGGCAGCAATAATCTCAGCTGCCGGTGCTGGCTTCAACGGCAGCTGCTCAGATCAGACAGAGTCGGTAACAGCCGATTCGATGGGCCTAGAGATAAGCGGGTGGCTCGCCGGGCAGATTGACCCATTTAACTGTACGCAAAGGACGGCAATTCAACGTGCCACCGGTCAGCTTGCCTCTGCGCGCAGCACGCACAAAGAGCTGGAAAAACAATACAGATGTTCGATGGATTTCTCCTGCCTGGACGCAGTCTGCGAGGAGCTGATCTGCGACATAACCGATTTTTTGACCGAGAAATGACCTCGCTTACATGCTGCGTCAGGGTCAGGCGGCCTAACTCTATGGCAGGATTCTGCACGGAATTCGACGAATACCCCTTCATACACAGCCTGCCGTCGCTGAGCGATGCATGAAGGGAGTCGATAAAAATATGGAATCTTACGACATTGAGGGAATCAGAGGCCAATTTCCGGCCCTCAGCCTGGAGGTAAATGGCAGGCCTGCGGCCTACTTCGACGGTCCGGGCGGAACGCAGGTTCCGGCTGCCGTGATAGAAGCTCAGAAAAAATACTTCACCAGCCAGAACTCCAACCGGGGAGGTGCTTTTGATACCAGCAGGGAAACAGACCGCGTCATAGCGGAGGGACGAGGGCATGTTGCCGCTCTGCTGGGCGCCAGGCCGCAGGAGATCGCCTTTGGGGCCAATATGACCACGCTGACTTTTCGCCTCTCGCGTGCACTGGCACGCGACCTTCAGCCGGGAGACGAGATCCTCATTACAGATCTTGACCACGAAGCCAATCGCGATCCCTGGCTAGCCCTCAAGCAGCAGGGAGTAGCGGTGAAAAGCGTCCGGTTCAATCCCGAAGACTGCACGCTTGATATGGAGGATTTCATCAGCAAACTCAGCAGCAAAACGAAAATAGCTGCTGTCGCTTATGCATCAAACGCTGTAGGAATTATCAATGACCTCAGGAAGATAAGGGCTCTTACCCGACAAGCCGACGCCCTGCTGGTTGTTGATGCGGTTCATTACGTACCTCATCGGGCGGTGGATGTAGGCGATCTTGAATGCGACTACCTGCTGTGCTCAGCATACAAATTTTTCGGGCCGCATGTCGGAGTGCTGTACGGCCGCAGTGAGGCCTTTGAGCAGCTGAAGACGTACCGCGTGAGGCCGCAGAAGGAGCAGATGCCCTACAAAATGGAAACTGGTACGGCAAATCACGAGGGAATAGCCGGCACCACCGAGGCGGTGAAGTTCATAGCCAGCCTCGCTGGTGGCAAAAACGGCCACGACCTGCGCGCGGCGGTGCTGTCAGGTATGGAGGGCCTAGAAGAGTACGAATCCGAATTGATGCAGAGCCTGATTGAGGGTCTGAAGGATATACCCTCTGTGAGGTTGTACGGCCCGACCGGGGCAGCAGCTCCCTGCACTCCGACTGCCGCCTTTACCAAAGAAGGAGCTACGCCGCGGGAGTTGGCCACCCGCCTTGGCGACATAGGAATATTCGTCTGGGACGGCGACTTTTACGCCACCACTCTTATCGAAAAGCTGGGACTGGCTGATTCTGGAGGGGTGGTCAGAGTGGGACTGGCCCCATACAATACCCAGGAGGAAGTCGACAGGTTACTGGAGGCGATCGAGCAGGCGTGATGGCCCAGCTGCAGGCCAGTGTGCAGGACATCGGGCGCGACCTGCGGCCGCCGTCCTGTCACTGGCCCGACCCGGTGTAATCCTCAGGTGGTCTGAGTTCGTCGAGCACCACTACATTCTGCTCAGAACCGCTCACAAAATTCCCCATGGTGAGACTGAACTCGTCGCGGGGTGCTTCATCCCACTCGATGTCCACCCACCACGTCCCCTCCTCCAGCGGCCATGCTCCATGCCTATCGGGAAAAATGTTCGACCACAGGAGGCGGTCGGCATAGTTGACTTCATCATCCCCCGTTGACCAAGCAGCGGTGGTCAGGATGGAGTCCATTTGCGCCTGCAGGTTCACTCCGGATACCTGCACAGAAAGCAGGATCCTCATACCTTCGCCCTGCGGAGTGGAACGAACCCACACAGGCTCCACGTAGATTCGGGCCTGTCCCTCGGTTGGCCCGGGCATCTGGGGAGCAATCAGAAGCCTGCCCTCAACCACTGGTTCTCTTTCGTGCTCCAGGGGCATAAACTCTTCATGACGGAGGTAATACTCCAAAAATGGCGATGGCCTGACCTTCCATTCGCCATCTTCCTGGCGGAGGCAGAGCTGATGGCCAGGTTCATTCATCTGCACCACTGCCAGTCCCTCGCTGGCCCGCGCCATGCTGGGGTGTGGCCGATTCCCGGACATGTGAAACTCCGCCCTGGCCAGGCCACCGTGCAGTGAGCTTCTCACTACGTGCTCATCTCCGCCGGCGAATTGGTAGTCCTCGGCGAAGTATTCCATGGCCTCTTCCCATGCTTCCGCCCGTCGGGCGGTCTGAAAACTGTCAGCCACAGTCTGATACTCAGGCTCGGTTCGGACGGCATACCAGATGGTACCGATAACTATGATGATGATAACGGCGATGGGAGCAAAGCGCGTCAACACCGACATGACACCGTCAGCGCCGCCTGCTGATTCCTCATCGGGCGATTGCTGCGTGGGTAGCAATTGCATCCTCCCTTCATTATTTCCCTCAGCCTGCTGCTTAGTATATCAAATCGCCGCATTCGTCCGTAGCTGCAAAAGGCCAGCTGCATTAGCGGATTCAGCCAGATATGCTCGCAGCAGGCCTGTCATCTTTTCCGCAGGGCTTTTGTCTCCCACCACCCAAGCGGCGGATCGCAGACTACTTCAAGAATGCATCCCACCGAATCCTCGGTGTCCAGGTATGCCCAACCGTACCGGGTATCCTCCCTTCTGTTTGTCTGCACAGGTGGCATGCCGGCCCTTTTCCATCTGTGCAGCTCATCGTCCAGTAGGCCCGCCTGATGAAAGCCGATATGGTGAATACCCTCTCCCTTCTGCTGAAGGAACTGCCGGTAATGGCTGTCTCCTTTCACCGGCTCCACCAGCTCGAGGGTTATGGGACCTGTCTGCGCATAAGCAAACTTCAGGGTATAGGATGTCGGCTCACCCTGCAGTGTGGCCCTGTCCTCGGGGGTCTCCACCATTCGCACGGTGAAAGGACCGATGCCCATTTGTGCAAAGCGTCGGGCAACCCGCTCCACATCACGTACGACAATGCAGACGTGAGAAAGCCTGTTCAGATGGACATCCTCTGCGGGAATTATTTTGGTATCGCCTGGTTTCATCTTGAATCCCTCCTGAGAAGACAATGTGATCCTGCTACCGGAGTATTCCCTACTGCTGCCGTCAATCCTGCCCCAACATTTTCACTGTTGACTCCCAGCCCGCATAAATTGTTTATGTAAACCCGATTTCGAAGGGGTGATCTCTATGCGCAGTGACAGCTCCCGGTCTGCGGCCGGGCGACGGAGAGAAAACAGCGACTATGGCGAAGACAGCGACCACCGCCGGGTACCAGACTGGCTGCAGCTGGCGCAGTCTTACGTTCTGTATCAGAAAAAGCATCCCGAGAAGACTCCTCCCCGCAAGGGGCTGCGTATGGGAACAATTTTTTACGAGCTGTACCAGCCCTATGTAGACCCCTGGGATGATGACTACGAGCACACAGTGGGGGGTATGTGACATGCCCAAGAGCAAAAGGTACAAGCTTCTGCAGGACATCAACTCGGTAAGCTTTGCCGCCTTGGAGCTGACCCTCTTTCTGGACACGCATCCCGATGACAGGGCCATGTGGGAGCAGCGGAAGACTTATCTGAAGGAAAGAGAATGCCTGATTGCAGAGTATGAGGACAGATACGGCCCCCTGACCCAGAACTCACCGGGTGATTTTCCCTGGAACTGGATCGATGAACCGTGGCCCTGGGAGATGACCCCAGGAGGTGACGATTGAGATGTGGATCTACGAAAAGAGGCTGCAAAAGCAGGTCAGCGTTGACGGGAAAAACCCCAAGCTGGCCGAATATATCCTGACGCAGTTCGGCGGTCCAGACGGGGAATTGTCCGCTGCCATCCGCTACCTGACGCAGAGATATACCATGCCTACGGGTTACACCAAGGCGCTGCTGACTGATATCGGGACGGAAGAGCTGGCGCATTGGGAAATGATTGCTACCATGGTCTACCAGCTGACCGATGGCCTTGATCCCGAAGCATACAAGCAGATGGACATGGCGAAGAAATATGCCCAGCGGGGTCCCGCCGTCTTCCCCACCGACTCAGAAGGAAACCCTTGGACGGCCGCCTATATCCAGGCGCACGGCAATGACCCGGTGGCCAACCTGCAGGAGGACCTTGCCGCCGAGTCCAAGGCCCGTGCTACCTATGAAAATCTGCTGGACCTGAGCGACGATGAGAAGCTTAACCGCGGGCTTCGCTTTCTGCGGGAACGAGAAGTGGTTCATTTCCAACGGTTTGGAGAGGCTCTCAATCAGATTCAGGAAGAAAAACACCAGCGTCGGGTGTTTTACTGAAAATTGCCACGGCCACAAGAGCACCACCTACCTCCATTGAGGGTTCCCTCAGGTCGCCCCCACGTACTCCTTCAGGGGAACCCTCAAACTCACACCACCAGGCCAGCTGCCACCCGCTGATACCGGCAGGAGATTTCCCTGCGGTTGCGGAAACAATAGGAATGTGACCTTCAGGGAGGTGATTGTGCCATGGCAGAATTCGACCTGGAACTGGTGACGGTGGACAAACCCGAGGAAATGAACATGATCCTGGGACAGTCACATTTCATAAAGACGGTGGAGGACATATACGAGGCTGTCAGCAATGTCGGCGGCGGCATTCGTTTCGGGCTGGCCTTCTGCGAGGCCTCAGGACCTAGGCTGGTGCGGCATACGGGAAATGATGAAGAATTGATTCAGCTGGCGGTAGACAACGCGCAGAAACTCGGGGCAGGGCACTGCTTTGTGTTATTCATGCAGGACGGTTTCCCCATCAACATCCTCAACAATATCAAGACAGTCCCGGAAGTCTGCTGCATCTACTGCGCCACTGCCAATCCCGTGCAGGTCCTGATTGCCGAAACTCAGCAGGGCCGCGGAATCGTGGGAGTAATTGACGGGGGTTCACCCCAGGGCGTCGAGGACACAGAAGACGTAAAGGACCGCAAAGAGCTTCTC
This sequence comes from Clostridia bacterium, assembly GCA_003551215.1. GTDB lineage: Bacteria > Bacillota > Sulfobacillia > SLMV01 > SLMV01 > PUMD01. The sequence goes on from PUMD01000174.1 coordinate 10,253, forward strand.
CGACAGCTGGGCTACAAGCAGTGAAGCCGTGAGGGGGCTCCTGCGCTGTTGGAGCCCCTATTTTCAGATAAGTCTCTCTGTACGGCTGTCAACCAGCGTCATACCCCGGCAGCCGGTGCACATCCCGCGGGCTTTCTGCAGGCGCCGTTCAGCCTGCGCCCAGTCGGAGGCCACCGTCACACAGCAAAAGACAGTCGATGAGGCAACGTCCTGGTCGCCGACCTCGGATATGCTGATATTGACCTCCCTGCGGAGCTTCTCCATCAGCCGCCTGAGGCGGGAACGCTTCTCCTTCAAGGAATGACAGGCAGGTATCCGCATTCTGACAGTGAGCATTCCCACCCGCGGCGTTCCCCAGGGCTCATGGTAATGCAATAGCTTCCACCTCCCCGCCGCAAGAGGCTACTCACTGGCCTTGCCGGCACCAATCGGTTCCAGCTGGGCGGTGAAATGCCGGAGCACGGGTGCCTCGTAGGTGAGGCTGTATCCCGGCAGCTGCCCGCCGCGCCGGCAGACTTTTGTCACCACGTCCACAACCCAGTCCATGTGCCGGCGGGTATACACCCGGCGCGGGATGGCCAGGCGAACCAGCTGCAGCGGAGGGTGGACAACCTCCTGCGTATCCGGATCCTCGTGGGCGAAGGCAAGACTGCCCAGTTCGACGCCGCGGACTCCTCCTTCGATGTAAAGCTCCACCACCAGCGATTGCCCCGGGAACTGAGAGGGCGGAATGTGGGGCAGCACCTGCTGTGCATCTATGTACACTCCGTGTCCTCCCGGAGGCCAGATTACTGGAATTTCGCGCCTGCGTAGGTTTTCTGCCAGGTAACGGACCTGGCCAGTGCGCTGACGCAGGTAATCGATATCAGTTACCTCATACAGACCCTGCGACAACGCCTGCATGTCCCGTCCTGCCTGCCCTCCGTAGGTTATGAATCCCTCGAAGGGAATCTGCCACTTGATCGCCTCATCGAAGTACTCCCGGTCTGCGAAGGCCAGAAAGCCGCCTATATTGACCAGTCCATCTTTTTTGGCACTCATTGTGCAGCCGTCGCCGTAGCTGAACATCTTCCGGGCAATATCCTGCACCGTCCAGTCAGCATATTCCGGCTCACGCTGCTTTATGAAGTAGGCATTCTCGGCAAATCTCGCGGCATCAAAAAACAGCGGAATGTCGTGGGCACGGACCATTTCGCTGACCTGCTTTATGTTCTGCAGCGAAACCGGCTGTCCGCCGTTGTTGTTGCAGGTTACCGTAAGCAGGACAAAGGGCACCCTATTTCCGTGGCGCTCCAGCTCATCCTGCAGCCGCTGAACATCGATGTTGCCTTTGAAAGGATGGTCTGAAACCACCTCGTAGCCTTCCTCTATCAAAAGATTCACCGGTTTTGCTTTCTGCAGCAGGATGTGTCCTTCTGTGGTGTCAAAGTGCATGTTGCCCACTACCCGATCGCCTTCCTCCACCAGCATGGTCATCAAAATGTTCTCCGCTGCCCTGCCCTGATGCGTGGGAACGAGGTGCGGGTATCCAAAAACGCAGGAGACAGTCTTAGATAGCAGCTGGTACGAACGGGAACCGGCGTAAGATTCGTCTCCCCGCATGAGGGCAGACCACTGCCGGTCGCTCATGGCCGAAGTCCCGCTGTCGGTCAGTAGATCGACGAAAACATCCTGCGAGCGCAGGTTGAACACATTATACCCAGCCTCGCGTATCGCCTCTTCCCTCCTTTTTCGCGGGATAAGCCGGACTGGCTCAACCATCTTGATCTTGAACGGTTCGGGAAGAGTACGCTCATCTGTCACACATATCCCTCCTCTGGATCGCTGCGCTTCCTTCTGACGGGATCAATTCCGGTCACGTCAAAACCGTCCATGAGAGCATTTTTCTGTTTTCATCTTTGACCTGCTTCCGGCGGGCACAACGAGAAAATCCACTCCCGCACGGTCTGCAGGGAGTGGCTTCTCGCGTCACGCCAGAGCATCTTGAGAATGTGACGGAAACTCGCTCAGCGCACCTGTCGCCCCTTGTAGTATCCGCAGTTGGGGCAGATACGGTGAGGAATCTTGGGCTCGTGACAACGTGAGCACTCCGCCAGCTTGGGAGCACGGACTTTCTTCTTGGCCCGCCGTCGGTTTCGCCGGGCTTTGGACTGCTTCTTTTTGGGAACAGCCATAGTTCTCACCTGTCCTCTCAGAATCGTTGTTGCTGCTCTGAGTCCTTCATTTCTTCTTTCAGCTTGGCTAAAGACTCCAGGCGAGGATCAACAAAATCAGTGCTGCAGTCACAGCTACCCTGGTTCAGGTCCTGACCGCACACCGGGCAGAGGCCTTCGCAATCTCCCTGACACAGTACCTTGACCGGCATGGCCATTATTATCTCCTCGCGCACCCTCGGCCCAAGCTCCATATACTGTTCGTCGTCGATCTGCGGAATCTTGCCCTCTTCAGCTGCTTCACTTTCGTGCTCGCCTGCCCGGCCGCGAAAAATCTCGACCGAAAAATCTATCTGCAGCTTCACGTGCGCCTCTTTCAGGCAGCGGTCACAGACGGTAGTGACGGCAAGGTTTCCCGAACCGTGGACTGCCCAGTGGTCACCGGCGTGATAGACATCGAATGACATGGTCGCCCCCGGGTCGACTGCAACTGCGGATCCCCTCCGCTCGAAAGCCACATCGTCTACAGCTAAGTCCCTCGATAGGTGATCGCCGGGATTGTCCAGCGAGCCCACATATATTTTCATATCCATGAGTATCTCACCCCAGATGCCATCATCATAGTTTACAGTGCTGTAGGGCGACGTGCAAGCAAGGCGGGACCGACCCAGATCACCCTCCGGCCCTGAAAGCCCACCGAGCTGAGAAATGTCTCGGGCTCGGGTTGCCTTACGAAAACAAAGCTTTCCCCCGGCTTGAAAGCATCCAGGCAGCATCACGCAGCGGCTGGTCGGTCGAACTCACGGGCTGGCAGGCGGGTGCGCCCCAGCTTGCTTTGCTGAAGAAATTCAATGGCCTCGCTCACCGAACTCACCGCCACGATCTTGATATCAGCGCGGGCCTCCAGCGCGTCGTCGTGGTTTTCTTTTGGGACAATGAACACATCTGCCCCCGCATTTTCAGCTGCCCAGGTCTTCATGGTCACGCCACCGACTGCCCCGACTTTCCCGTTGATATTGACCGTGCCGGTGCAGGCGATCTTCCGCCCCTCAAGCAGATCGCTCTCGGGCATCAGCCTATCCACCATCTCCAAAACGAAGGTCAGCCCGGCAGAGGGCCCCCCTATCGCGCCCGCGTCCACCGTGACATCTATGGGGAAGCTAAACTGCATATTGTGGGTGAGGATTCCTATTCCGATGAAACCTTTGCCCTCCTCTTCGGGGTTTTCCATAAGGGGGAATGTGAAGTCCAATTTCTCTTCGTCTCGCAGTACGACCACGGTGATCTCGTCACCCGGCTGGTGCTTACCGATTACCCTCTGCAGCTGTTCTGTGATTTCGGTGGTTTCGCCGGAGACCTCTATTATCAGGTCTCCTGCCTTCAGCAGTCCTGCCGCAGGGGACTCTTCCCGAACAGAAACCACTTCCACCCCTTCTCCGCTGACTTCAACGGGATATCCGACGCTGTCGAGTGCAACATATTTGGCCGTCTGCTGGCTCTGATGCATCTCCTCCCGGCTGCGATCCAGGTAATCTTCGAAGGTTTCATCGGGCCGGACGTACATCTCCAGCGGGCGGAGTCTGGCCCTGGGATGTACTGTCCCATAAAGCCAAAACAGTAGATTGGCTTCCCGGTGGACGACGGTCGTGAGCATCACGTGGCCAGTTCCTTCATCCAGTTCACCCATCACCATGGGTCCGACGTCAACAGCGCTCCCTGGTACAGTTAGTATATGGCCGCTGGGTACGTACCACAGGATGGCAGCAACCAACAAGGCTGCGACCACGGTCCGGAACCAGCTCGAACTGAGCAATTCACTCAGGCGGTCTCGCAAGGGCAATGGCATCTCCCTTCACGCACGGTTCTCACCGAGGGCGTCGTTCTAAACTGCTGCACCATACCATATCACTAATAATGCCAAAATGAAACTCGCCAGACAACACCACTACGAAAGAGGTCGAACCTTGCCGGCAAACAAGCAAAATCTAGTCACCATACTCAGCGCGGCGGTTGCCCTGGCTTTGGTTCTCAGCATGATACTCTATCCCGGGATCGCCTTCGAGGCGGCAGTATCAGGACTTATGACCTGGTGGGAAGTGGTGTTTCCCGCCCTGCTGCCCTTTTTCATCGGCGCCCAGATCCTCATGGGCCTGGGCGTAGTTCACGCCATGGGCGTCCTACTCGAACCGGTTATGCGCCCACTATTCAATGTACCCGGCTGCGGCTCTTTCGTGCTGGCCATGGGGCTGGCCTCAGGATATCCAATCGGCGCCGTGCTCACCGGGGACCTTCGCAGACAGGATATGCTCAACAAGTACGAGGCAGAACGCCTGGTATGTGCTGCTAACACGGCAGACCCGCTGTTTATGGCCGGCGCGGTGGCAGTGGGGATGTTCGGCAATGAATCGCTGGCTGGCATCATTATGATATCGCATTACATAGCAACGCTGCTGAACGGTATGTTGCTGAGGTTTTATGCCCCACAGGCACCAATAAGCAGCGGAGCGGACTCCGGAGACAAACGTGCCCCGCACATCAGGGTGTTTTGGGCTGTAATCGAGGCGCGACGCGCCGACGGACGGCCCCTTGGCGAGCTGCTCAGCGACGCGATAACCCGTTCTATCGAGACAATGCTGCTTATAGGTGGTTTCATAATCCTTTTTTCGGTTGTAATAGACGTGCTGCAGGTGACCCCGGTAGCGGCAGCCATCTCTTTCGTACTGCACTGGCTTCTATCCGCCGCAGGACTCTCAGATGCGCTGGCCGCACCGGTGACTTCTGGCATTTTCGAGATCACCCTCGGATGCCAGGGTGCCGCCGAAGCGGCTGCGCCGCTGGGAGACCAGCTTACCGTGGTATCAGCCATTATCGCCTGGAGCGGACTTTCCGTGCACGCCCAGGTTGCAGCCATTCTCAACGACACCGATATCAACGTGGTCCCCTATATGGTCAGCAGGCTAATACATGCCCTGCTCGCCGCCGCAATCACCTGGTTTGTGCTGTGGTTCGTACCGCACCCCGATATTGCCCTTCCGGCCTGGTCGCAAACCGCCGCCGCCGCAGTCAACAGGGGCTGGCTTGCGACTGCTTGGGAAGCAGCAGGATATTTCCTGGCTGCGTTGGCCCTGCTTTGTGTCCTCGCTGCCGCGGTGGCCGCCCTGCGGCCTTGTGAATCAGGTTAATCAATATTATCGCTGTCATCGCGGGCAGCGGCCACCTGGTCTGGGGCCCGGCGCATCTCCTGCGAGCTGTGGCTCAGCTGCTCGCGGCCCTCTGCGATGCGGTCGGTGGCATTGTTCAGGACCTGCTGCAGCTGACGGAGGACATCATCGGCGTATTGATGGGCCTGCAATTTGATCTTGCGGGCCACTTCCTCCGCCTCCTCAACCGTCTCCTCGGCCTGCTCCTCTGCAAGGCTGGTGATGGTTGATTCGTCGGTCATTCGTTCCGCTCGCTGAGCCGCGTCCTCGAGGGTCCTTTCTGCCTGCGAGCGGGCCTCAGAAAGTATGCGGTCTCTTTCCTCAACAAGCGCCCGGGCCTCGGAAAGCTCTTCGGGAAGCACGGCGCGGAGCTCGTCCAGAAGGGCAAAAATCTCCCTCTCGCTTATTACCACGCCATCGCTAAGCGGCAGGTGCACTCCATCGGTCACTACCGCCTCCATCTCTTCTATGATACTCCACAAATCCTGTTTCATGGTTTTTTCCTCCCGGTCATCGAACCTGCCGCCCACATTCATCTGCTATCTGACCTAACCGTGGTCGTCGGCAATTTGCTTGTGGAGTTCACGTGCAACCTCCTCGGGAACCATCTGTCCGATGTCGGCGTCGTAGTGAGCAAGTTCCTTGACTATGCTGGAACTCAGATAGGAATGCTCCGGTCTGGTCATCATGAACAGGGTCTCCACCTTGTTGCCCATGCTCCGGTTCATCTGGGCCATCTGGAATTCATTTTCAAAATCGGATACGGCACGCAGCCCCTTGATGACAACGGCAATGCCCCTTTGGCGGGCATAGCTGACCAGCAAACCCTCGCCGCGCTCCACCACCACATTGGGCATCGATGATAGGGCCTGCTCTGCCAGCGTGACTCTTTTTTGAGGGGTAAAGAGGTGTTCTTTGTTGGGATTGTCGAATACAGCGACTACAACCTCGTCGAATATTTTGGCTGTTCGTTCGATGATGTCGATGTGCCCGTAGGTTATGGGGTCAAAGCTTCCTGGGCACATGGCCGTGCCTTTCACTGGGCATCCTCCCTTTTCTCGTAGCGAAACATTACAATCCTGCTGTTTCCGTACGTCCTGTCGGCTACCAGGCGGCCGGTATCTCCGCCGCAAGCATCCGGCACGATACCGGAATCCACCCTTGAGCTGAACTCCACCACCAAAAGCGCCGGTGCTCCGCGTCCGACCCACCGGTCAAGGTCCCCGACAAGCTGATGAGGAAATCCTTCATCGTACGGGGGATCAGCGAAAATCAGCTGGTAGTCGCCGTGCGGGCTGCGGGGGATAAACTCCTCCACCCGCTGCCTGCATATGGTCCATTTCTGCTCGTCAACTCCCAGACGGGACACATTTTCTCTGATTGCCCGACAGGCTCGCCGCGATACCTCCACAAAGCAACACCGCTGGGCACCCCGACTGAGTGCTTCCAATCCCATCGCTCCGCTTCCCGCATAGAGGTCGAGGGCAGATATCCCGGCGGGGGTGTCCCCCAGCATGTTGAAGACAGCCTCCCGGACCCTGTCGGTGGTCGGACGGGTGGTAACACCAGGTGGACCCTTTATCTGCTGTCCGCGGTATTTTCCCGAGATTATCCTCATACGCCTCCGGTCACCTCGCAGTGGGTTCAACCTGATGACAGCTCGTCCGGTCGTAATATGTCTGGATATGTTCCTTCTTTATCTGATTTTACCGAATAAAGGCTTTTCGTGTCACCACCTGCCCCGTCTGACTCGCAGGGGGACTGACAGATTTCTTCTGAACGGGCTCGAAAATTCCTGTCTGCTGCCGGCCCGGCGCTTCGACTCCGGCTCGCCTTCGGCGACGCGCCTACTCTGCCTTTCTCTCTGCCTTCTGCAGGCTTTCCTGCAGCGCGTCCATCAGGTCTATTACCTCCCGGGGCTTCTGCTCGGGTAACTTTATATCGCGTCCCCGGGCCTTCTGTTCGATGTACTGCAGTACGCGCTCTCGGTATTCGTTGCGGTACGAGGCCGGCTCAAAGGGCTCCGACAGAGTCTCGATAAGCTGCACTGCCATCTCCTTTTCGCGGGGTTCGACCTCCGATTCGGATATATCCACAGGTCCAGCCGCCTGCTCGATGGCCTCAAAGCTTCGTATTTCCTCCTGGTAGTACATGGTGTGCAAAAGCAGCCCTCTGCTGTGGGGGCGGAGAGCTACCAGGTGCGGTTTCGACCGCATGACAAACCGGCCGATTCCTATACGCCCCGAATCGCTCATCGCCTCGAGTAAAAGGGCGTATGGTTTGCGTCCCGCCTCCCCCGGCACCACGTAATAGCTGCTGTCGTAGTGTATCGGGTCTATCTCAGTGAGGCGGACGAAGTCCACCAGCTGGATGCGCCTGTTCTGCTCGGCGGCCAGCTTCTCGAACTCCTCATCGGATACCACCACGTATCTTCCCTTCTCATACTCGTAGCCCCGCACGGTATCGGCCCGTTGTACCTCCTCACCGCAGCTGGGACACCAGTAGCGGTACCTGATCCGGCTGTGACAGGCCTGATGCAGCATGTTGAATCTGATGTTTTTACGCCTGGCTCCCGCATAAAGACGCACCGGGATGCTGACCAGACCGAAGCTTATAGATCCTTTCCATATGCTGCGCATGTTGACCTCCCTCAGTTTTACAAGTGAGTATTCCGCAGTCTCTCGAGCATGTCGGCGAGACTGTATCGTCGGGCAAAAAGGTCGCTCCATATGTCCCCCAGGCGGCAATACTGCCTCACCGCCTGCTTCAACGATGTGACTACTGCGCATCCTTTGTGCTGTCGGGCAAAAACGCGACGCCACGGCGCAGGTAGTGATACCGACGCCGGTTCCCTGGGGCGCAGGCAGTAGGGAGCAACTACAGTCCTGCCCGCCTTGTTCTGCAGGTAGTCAAGGTACACTTTGCCTCTGCGCAGCTTTTTCAAACGCTGCAGAGTGAATAGATCGGGGCGGCGCCTCAGAAGCAGGTTGCCGATTATCTGTGCAAGCGCCGAGACGCTTTCTGAATCGTGCTCTGGCCGCAGAGGGACGACCACGTGAAACCCCGTGGCACCCGAGCTCTTTACCCAGCATTTCACCCCCACACTGCTCATCAACTGTTCCACCATCGACGCAGCGTGTCTAGCCTCTGCCGCGCCCGCCGGCGGCTCGGGGTCGAGATCTATCAACATGAGGTCCACTCCGCCTTTTTCAGGGTGTGAGCGGTAGGGAAAAGGGTGGAGCTCGAAGGCGGCCAGGTTGATCAGCCACATAAGGGTTGCGGCGTTGTTGCACACCACGTAATCGATCGGCTCACCGGAGGAAGGCAGCCTCGCTGTCTCCACCCACGGGGGCAGCGAATCAGGCGCCCGTTTTTGATAGAAACCGGAATCCGACGGTCCATCGGGGTACCTGGTGAGGACCAGGGGCCTTCCTCGTATGTAACGAAGCAGCCCGTCGCGCACCAGATAGTAGTAGGCCAAAATCTGCGATTTGGTAAGCGGCGGGTCTTCCCACAATAGCTTGTCCGGGTTGCTCACCGGCACCCGGTACCCGTCTACCTCGATGCAGCCTGCGCCGCTTTCGGAGCGGTGAAGCGGCAGGTTCGCCAGCTGTTCGGCGGCGGAATTGCCCCTTTTGCGGGGCTCTGTCTCATCCCCGGGTGGTTTTGTCTCCCGTGAGGTTTCCTCAGCACGGTTTTTCGGCAGCCTGGACCACCGACAGTCACTGGCCTTCGCGTGGGGCAAAAATCCGGTCAGCTCGGGGTGCCGCAGTCCGCCTGCCGGAGTAATTTCGGTGTATTTTACCTCGCAGACCAGCCTCGGAACGAGCCAATCGACACCCTCACCTGGTGGTCTGGGCATGAGATCAAAGGGAGCGGACGCAGCTTCCGCTGCCTTTGCGGCGCGGCGCAGATCATCATCCTGTCGGTGTGTGGAGGTCACCATAACCCTCCCGACGTACCGCAGCTGTCCGGACGGGAGATATACTCCGACCAGAAGGTACTGTCCGCCGGCAGTTATTCCACCCACCACAAAACGCCCCCTGACGTTGGCCTTGACCTTGAACCAGTTTGGGCTGCGGCCGTGAACGTAGGGCGAATCAAGCTTCTTGGCCACTATGCCCTCAAAACCCCTGAGATGAGCTTCGGTAAAAAGGCCCGTTGACTGCTCCCCGGGCGCGCCCGGGGAGTACTGCAGGCGACCTCCCCACTGCACTCCCTCTTTGATTATCTGTTTTCTCCGCTGGAGCGTCTTTTGGCGTGTGTCTTCATCTCCCCAGCAGAGGACGTCAAAGACCACCAGAGTAACCGGGCTGGACTCAGCCCTGTTTTTGGCACTAGCCTGCGAGCTTCTCACCCGCCGCATGAGCCTCCAAAAATCATGGCTGCCGTCTTCATCCACTGCCACCAGTTCGCCATCCAGCACGGCGGAGGCTGTGTCGGTCCTGCCAGCCAGTACCGCAAGCTCGGGGAAGCGACCGGTCAGTTCATTTGCGCTCCGGCTGAACAGGCGGATGTCCTTTCTGCGCACAAATACCAGTGCGCGTACTCCATCGTACTTGAATTCGCACAGCCACTGCGGATCATCGAAAGGCTCGTGCCGTCTTTCAGCTAACATGGGAGGAAGCATTTTTTCGATCTGGCGTTTCACCCAATCCCCCCCCCAAAAAAGCTAATGAGTGATGCTTATTGCTAGTGTTCTGTACAGCCAAAAGTCTAACCCAGTAACATATTGACACACCTGGATAAGGTCTTCACTTTTCGCTTTATCTGAACGCGGCATTGTGCGCCTCAGAGCCGCGGCTGTTTTCCGCAGTCTGTCTTTGTTTGACACCTGAACCGATATCCCCTATTAACATTAATGAATGCATCCGCAGGAGGTGCTGGGCTTTTTGATCGAACAGATGAGCGCGTGGGTGCTCAAGCAAATAGACAGACGAGGTGCTGATGGAGCGCTCGTCGGTCTGAGCGGGGATGTGGATTCAGCGGTGGTCGCAGGAATTCTCACAAGAGTGCTGCCGCAGCGCTGTCTCGGAGTGCTCCTTCCCTGTGATGGAACATCTCAGACAGACATCGATTACGCCCATAAGGTGGCAGATAAATTCGATATGCCGACGGCGACAATGGACCTCTCCGAAACATTCGACTCTCTGCACAGGAGTTTTGATTCGGCAGATCTCCCCGAGTGCAGCAGGCAGCGCTGGCCCCGGACTGCCATCAGCATACCGGACGGAACCGAAGACCCCGCCCTGCATAACAGCAAACCCAGACTGAGAATGCTTGCCCTTTTCTACGCGGCCGAAAGCCTCAATTTCCTGGTGGCCGGCACCACCAACAAAAGCGAGCTTCTGACCGGCTATTATACCAATTACGGTGACCTGGCCGCCGATTTCGGCCTGCTCGGCGGTCTGTTTAAGACGCAGGTGTGGGAGCTGGCCGAAGAGCTGGGTGTTCCCCGGGAGATAATTGAGCGTCCTCCTTCAGCGGGTATGGCTTCCGGGCAGACTGACGAGGAGGAGCTGGCCTTGATTACCGGCGTTTTGATGCCATCTATCAGTCGGAAAACCCGCAGGAGTTTGCCGACGAAGAGGAAATCGCGCAGGTGCGCGAACTTGTCCGCGGGTCGAAAGGCAAAAGAAAAAAACCCATCTTCAGGCCAGACTGAAGTGATCTATCCTAGGGGGCGGCTGAACATAGCCCTGCTGATACGTAGAGGTACCGTATACGCAAAAACCCCCACCCAATTCCTTTGAGTGGGAGTCTCGAATGTGGGCGGTGCTGGACTCGAACCAGCGACCTCATGCATGTCAAGCATGCGCTCTAGCCACCTGAGCTAACCGCCCGTAGGCTGTCAGCTGAGGCGACGGGCGGATTCGAACCGCCGAATAAGGGTTTTGCAGACCCCCGCCTTACCACTTGGCTACGCCGCCACAACGCTTCATTTTGACTGAGCGGGAAACGGGATTCGAACCCGCGACCCTCTGCATGGCAAGCAGATGCTCTACCACTGAGCTATTCCCGCACTCTGTGCCGCAGGGCAGATTCGAACTGCCGACACGGGGATTTTCAATCCCCTGCTCTACCGACTGAGCTACCGCGGCGCCTGGTGGGCGAGACTGGGATCGAACCAGTGACCCCCTGCTTGTAAGGCAGGTGCTCGTTCCGCTGAGCTACTCGCC